>DASTVV010000224.1:0-6153 GCA_035758925.1 Gemmatimonadaceae bacterium | reverse complement strand
CCTGCGCGAACGGATCGCGCGCCAGGCGGCTGTACTCGTCAACCGACACCAGGGCGTTCTTGGCGTCACTGATCGCGCTGCGGATCGCGCGCGGCGCGTACTGCTTCGGCGTGATGCGGTGACGTTCCATGAGCCGCTTGATCACCGACAGCTGCTCGTCTTCGTCGTAGATCGTGAAGGACGGCGTACGATGCAGCTGATGGGCGGCTCGCCGCACGATGCGCGCGCCGATCGCGTGGAAGGTGCCCATCCACATCCCCGTCGGCTCGTTGCCCAGCTGGCGCGCGATGCGCTCGCGCATTTCGCCGGCGGCCTTGTTGGTGAAGGTCACCGCGAGAATGCGCTCTGGTGCCACGCCCTCGTTCGCGATCAGGCGTGTGATGCGAGTGGTGAGGACGCGAGTCTTGCCGGATCCCGCGCCGGCGAGCACGAGCAGTGGTCCGTTGCCATAGACAACTGCCTCGCGCTGGGCCGGATTCAGTCCGGCGAGCAGCGCGTCGGTCACGCGATACGATCCGTGCCCAGGTAGGGCCGCAACACCTCGGGTACGGATACGCTCCCGTCGGGCCGCTGATAGTGCTCGATCAGACAGGCGATCGTGCGGGGGAAGGCCAGGCCGGAGCCATTGAGCGTGTGCACGAAACGCGGTTTCTCCCCTTTGGCGGCGCGAAAGCGAATGTTCGCGCGCCGAGCCTGGTAATCGGTGAAGTTGCTGCACGAGGACACTTCGAGCCACGCACCGACGCCGGGCGCCCAGGCCTCGAGGTCGTACGTCATGGCCGACGAGAACCCGGTATCACCGGCCGCAAGCAACTTGCGGCGATACGGAAGACCGAGGCGTTCCAGCATCGACTCGGCGTGGCTCGTGAGACGCTCCAACTCTTCCGCCGAGCCTTCGGGCGTCGCGTACCGTACGAGCTCCACTTTATCGAACTCGTGCGTGCGGAGGACGCCGCGCGTATCCTTGCCCGCCGCTCCCGCTTCGCGACGAAAGCACTTCGAGTACGCGACGAATGCCATCGGCATTGCCGAGCCCTCGATGATCTCGTCGCGATAGAGATTGGTGACGGGAACCTCTGCCGTCGGGATGAGGAAGAGGTCTTCGCCCTGCACTGCGTACGCGTCGTCCTCGAACTTCGGCAGCTGACCGGTGCCCGTCATGCTGGGCCGGTTCACGAGATCCGGTGGCCACACCTCTTCATACCCATGTTCGCGCGCGTGCACGTCCATGAAGAACATGAGGAGCGACCGGGCCAGTCGTGCGCCGAGACCGCGATAGGCGACGAATCCCGATCCGCTCACCTTCGCCGCGCGCTCGACGTCGATGATGCCGAGCCGTTCGCCAATTTCCCAGTGGGGACGCAGGCCATTGTCCCGTCGCGGAGCCCCCCACTCCTTCACCACGCGGTTGGCCTCCTCGCCTCCGGCCGGAACGTCAGGCAGCGTGATGTTGGGAATCTCGAGCAGGATGCGGCCAAGCTCCTGCTCGGCCACAGTCAGCTCCGCCTCGAGCTTCGCGATCTCCTCGCCCAGTGCGCGGCCCTGCGCGATCAGCTCGCTGGCGTCCTCCCCCTTTCTCTTGCGCTGCGCCACCTCCTGCGTGGCCGAATTACGAGCAGCCTTGCGCTCCTCCACGGCCTGGATCATCACTCGGCGATCACGTTCGAGCACCTCGGCGCGATCGAGCACGGGCCCGAGTCCATCGAGTGCCCCGCGGCGTGCCAGCGCATCGCGGAGCATCGGCATCTGCTCGCGCAGCACGCGGATGTCGTGCATGCGCTAGTCCCTGGGTTCGCCCGTCACCAGCGATTTGAAGCCGCAGTTCGGATTCGACAGGATGTGCAGAAACATCGTGCGGCTTTCCGGCTTCACACTGTCGACCACCATCTTGGCGCGGATGGTGGGCCCCAGAAAGGACGTCGCGCAATTTACGTCAGTCGCCTGCACGAAGACTGTCTGGCCGACAGGAAGCACCATCGACGAGTCGAACGTGAATCCGGAAGTGGGCGCCCTCGTGGCGGCGTCGAACGATTGCGTGGTGGCCTGCAGGCCGACTTGATGCGTCGCTGCCACCTGGCTTGCCACGGCTTTGACGGTGTAGACAACGACTTCGCCCGCACCGTTGATGTCGAAGGCGAGATCGAAGTTGAAGTTCGCGTCCGGGATGGTCGGGACGACGCCGCGCAAAATGATTGCGGTCGGCAATGACGTCGGCGAGCCGTTCAGCGTGAAAAGCTGCGGCTTGCTGTCCGTGTTACTGAATTGCGCCTGGATCCCCGTCGAGTTGTCGCAGCCGGTGACGGCCACGACCGCACTCGCGGCGACGAGCAGCGCCAGGAGTCTTACCTGCATCGCGGTTGGCTCGGTCGAACGGTCTGCGTGTGTGGGGTGTCGAGCGAAGAATATCGGACATGCAGAGCGGTTTCAAGCGATTATCGTAGCTTGACTTGGCCTGCATCGATCCGTAGCTTCGCGTCGCACTTCACCGGACGGAGCAGCATGGCGAGCATTCGCGATCTGGTAGCGGCGTTGCGCCAGCGCGAGGGGGTCGAGGCGGCCATCGTTCTCGGCCGAGACGGTCTTCTCATCGACAGCCAGGCGATCCCTGGCCTGGACCCCGAAGACCTGGCCGCACGCATCCCTCCGGTGCTCGGCCCAGCCGACGAGCTCGGCACGTCCTCGGGGCGCGGCGAAGTCGTGACGCTCATCCTCGAGCACAAGAACGGCATTGCCATCGTATCGGCGCTGTCGCCGGAAGCCGTCCTCTTCGTACTGATGCAGCCGAGCGCGAACATCGGTCAGCTGCTGTACGAACTTCGGCGCAACCGCGAGCACATCGCGGCCCTGGTTTAGCCCGAAGCGCATCGATCGTGAATACTCCGGCGCGTCACGTGCTGGTCGCTGACGACGAGCCGCACATCGGCCGCATCATCAAGATGAAGCTCGAGCAGGGTCAGTTTCGCGTGACCCTTGCATACGACGGACGCGAGGCGCTCGAGGTGTTGGAGCGCGAACGCGACATCGAGCTGGTGCTGCTCGATCTCATGATGCCACATCTCACCGGACTCGACGTCCTGGCGGCAATGCGGAAGGATCCGCGTTGGAAGCACCTGCCCTGCATTATCCTCACAGCGGCCGGACAGGACCAGCAGCACCAGGCCGCGCTCGCGCTCGGCGCCAGCGAATTCCTCACCAAGCCGTTCAGCCCCAAGAAACTGTATCAGCGAGCCGCGGAGCTCGTTGGACTCGCCCCGCAAGACGCAGGAGCTGACACGGCGTGACGCGCTGGGCGGTCGTCCTGGCTGGAGGCGTCGGCAGCAGGTTCTGGCCCATCAGCACCGAGCGCCGGCCCAAGCAGCTGCTGCCTCTCGTCGCGAAGGAGCCGCTCCTCGTCGAGCAGCTCAAGCGGTTGCGGCCCCTCGCGTCACCCGCTCGCACGCTGATCCTCACGAACGCATCCCTGGCGAACGCCGTCGCCAAGGTCGCCCCGAGGATCCCGCGACGGAACATCATCGCCGAGCCCAAACCCGCGGGCACTGCCGCGGCGCTCTCGTGGGCGGCACACGTGATCCGCGAGCGCGACGGCAAGGACGCGACGATGATCTCGGTGCACGCCGACTGGGCCATCCAGGATGCGGACGCGTTCCGGGAGACGCTCGGCGCGGCCGCGACCGCCGCCGAGGAACATCATGCCCTCGTCACCGTCGGCATCGTGCCGACGCGCCCAGATCCCGGACTGGGCTATATCGAACCGGGCGAGCAGATCTCGACGGGCGTCCGGCGCGTCACGCGGTTCGTGGAAAAGCCGTCGCGCGAGAGGGCCGCGGAGATGTGGGACCGCGGGTTTCTCTGGAACTCGGGAATCTTCGCGTGGCGCGTGGGTGAGTTTCTCGACGAAGTGCAGGCGCTGTCGCCCGAAGTAGGCCCGGCCCTCCAGAAGAACACCAGGTCGCTCGCGGGGTTCTTCCGCGCGGTGAAGCCAATCGCGGTGGACCACGCGGTGCTCGAGCGCAGCAAACGCGTGCTGGTGGTTGCCGGCACCTTCGGGTGGGACGATGTCGGCACCTGGGGCGCACTGCACAGGGTTCGCCGCCGTGACGCGCAGGACAACGCGGTGATCGGCGCCGCGCACGCCCTCGATTCGGCGAACAACGTGGTGCATGCGGAAGGCGGACAGCACGTCGTGCTGTACGGCGTGCACGACCTCGTCGTGGTCGCGAAGGATGGACTCACGTTGGTGACCACGGTGGATCGCTCCGCGGATCTCAAGAAGTTGGTGGAGTCGCTGCCACCGAAACTCCGCGGGCGGTCGTGACAGACCTGTATCTCTACGACGATGCCGCGGCGCGCGAGTGGCAGCCGTTCGCGCTCACGCGTCCGGCGAGCGAGCTGATCGCCGGCGCCATGATGCTCCGCGAGCGCTGGGAACACGCGCTGGGACTCCGTGCCGTCGGCGTCGTAACGGCCCCGCATCTCGAAGAGTTCGACGAGCCATGGGGTGTGAGGGTGGTGAAGGCGACAGACGTGATTCCCAAGGGCGCGGTGCTGGCGAACTCGCGCTGCGCCGCGGCGCTGACGCCGAGTCGCGCCGGCGACGTCTGGCGCTGTGACGGGAAAGTCGCGGCGGTGCTGCTGGGCCGGGATGTGCCCGTGCGTGAGCTGCGCAACGGAACCGTGCGGCTCGAGGAACTGGTTTCACCCGGCGAGCGGGCCGTCAATCTGGCGGGCCGCTGGATGGGAGAGCTGTGGGACCTAGTCGTCAGGCTCTCGGACATGCTCAACGAGGACATTCCGGTGGTCGCCGGCGCCAGCAATCTCACGCCGCGTACCGGTTCCGTCGGAATCATTGCCGGGTCTCACCCCGTGTTCGCCGAAGAGGGTGCGATCATCGAGCCGCAGGTCTATTTCGACACGTCGCTCGGGCCGGTACTGATCCGCCGGGGCGCCACCGTGCGCGCGTTCACGCGTATCAACGGTCCGTGTTTCATCGGCCGTGACAGCCAGGTGTCGGGCGACCGCGTGTCGGGGTCGACCATCGGCGACGATTGCCGCGTCCACGGCGAGATGATCGCCACGGTCCTGCTTGGCCACTCCAACAAGTCGCACGACGGATTCGTGGGGCACTCGTATTTCGGCCGCTGGGTGAACGTCGGTGCCGGCACCATCACGAGCAACCTGAAGAACACGTACGGCACCGTACACCTCTGGACACCGCAGGGTGAACGCGACACGGGTGCCCAGTTTCTCGGTACATTCTTCGGCGATCATGCGAAGACCGGCATCGGGACGCCACTCACCACGGGTTGCGTCATCGGGACCGCCGCGAATGTCTTCGGCAGCACCATGCCTCCCAAGGTCGTGCCGCCGTTTGCGTGGGGAGATCGTGAACCCTACGAGACATACCGCGTCGACAAGTTCCTGGAGGTCGCGAAGCGGATGATGGCGCGCCGGCACGTGGAGCTTTCGGACCGTCAGGCGCGGGCGCTGACCGCGGCATTCGAGCAACGCTGGGGTTCGGGGGGTTCGCGATGAAGTTGTGGGTGCTCGGCAGCGGCAGCGGCGGCAACGCCGTCATCGTGGAGAGCGGCGACACACGCGTGGTGATCGACTGTGGTTTCGGCCCGCGGATCATTCAACGGCGGATGCAGAGCGTCGGGCTCGATCCGGCGTCGGTCGATGCTTGCGTGGTGACGCACGAGCACTCGGATCACATGCGCGGCGCCGCGCGAGCCGCGCGCAAATGGCACTGGCCGCTGCTCGTGACCGAGGGGACCTACAACAACTCCCGTCTCGCGATCCTCGGCACGCCGGCGGCAACGTTCCGCGCGGGCAAGACGCTGGAGTTTCCGGACATTCTCCTGGAGACCTTCCGGACGCCGCACGACGCCGATGAGCCGATCGGCGTCGTGCTCGAATCGCGCAGCACGGGCGCACGCGCGGCGATCTGCACCGATGTCGGCCACGCCAGCCGTACGGTGCGGAAGATGGTGCGCGACGTCGACATGCTCGTCATCGAATCGAACCACGACGACGTCATGCTGGCCAACGGCCCCTACCCGCCGTCAGTGCAGCGCCGCATCGCATCGTCGGTGGGACATCTGTCCAATCGCGACTGCGCCGAGCTGGTCCAGGATTCCGTCACGCCGCGGCTCA
>DASTVV010000085.1:0-29741 GCA_035758925.1 Gemmatimonadaceae bacterium | reverse complement strand
TCGGCGCGCTCGAACGCGCCTGCCACCTGCCGAATGGCTCCCGTGAACGCGCCTTTCTCATGACCGAACAGCGCGCTCTCCACGAGCCCCTCGGGCATGGCGGCGCAATTGAGCTTCACGAACTCGCGGTCCCGGCGATCGCTCTGGTCGTGGATGGCCCGTGCCACGAGCTCCTTGCCCGTGCCGGACTCGCCCAGCACGAGCACCGAAGCGCGGGTCGGCGCGGCAGCGCTCACGGTCTGGAGCACCTGCCGCATCCCCGGGCTCTTGGCCACGATTTCGCGCGCGGCGCGCATTTCCATCACCTCGCGCCGCAGTGCCTCGTTCTCGCGCTTGAGCCGGTTGAGCTCGAGCGCGTGCGTGACCGCGTGCTCGAGCTGATCCGCGGACACCGGCTTGGTGATGTAGTCCACGGCGCCAGCCTTGATGGATGCGACCGCGTGCTCGATGGTCGCGTGGCCGGTGAGCATGATGAGCGGGATGTCCTTTCCTTCGCCGCGCAGGAGCTCAAGCAGCTCGAGGCCGGACAACCCCGGCATGCGATAATCCGAGATGATCAGGTCGACCTGGCCTCGCGACAGTGCGCCCAGCGCCTCGGGGACATTCCTAGCCCCGACGGCACTGTGACCCATGCGCTCCAGCGTGTCCTGGAGGACGAGGCTGATCGTGGGCTCGTCGTCGACGAACAGGATGTTTGCCATCTACGGCAGAGACTTGGAGCCCAGGCAGGTCGCAACCTAAAGTCGCGGAAAACCGTGTCGATACTCGGGGTAGCCGCGGAAGACCATGAAATCGACCGAATCCATTATCCAGCTGAAGATCCATTCCGACCGCGCGGGACCGCGTCCACTGAGTGACGCCCTGGTGGCGGAATTGCGGCGGCGGGTCGTGTCGCGGTTCTACGATCAGCGGTACGTCGCTGACGCCATAGCGCACGCGCTGGTACACGGGAATAAAGGAACCGGGGACAAGGGACAGGGGACAGGCGCAACCGACTAGGGCATGGAGAAGGGACCGGAAGAGGGGAAGGCCGTTGGCCTTTGTCCACTGTCCCCCGTCCCTTGTCCCTCGTCATTATTCGCGTGTGTCCACGATTCTGCTCAGCGGCGCATCGGGATTCATCGGGTCGCACCTGACCAAAGCATTGGCGCGTGATGGACATCGCGTCGTACGCCTTTCCCGAAAGGGACCCACCTCCGATGCCGTGGCGTGGGTACCCGAATCGGGGAAGATCGATCGCGAGGCGCTGGCTCGTGCGCGGCCCGACGCCGTCGTGAATCTCGCGGGCGAACCGATCGACCAGCGCTGGACCGAGGAACGCAAGCGGCAGATTCGCGACAGTCGCGTGAAGGGAACCGCCCTGCTTGCCGAAGCCCTTGCCTCGCTGGCCGACAAGCCGAAGACCTTCGTCAGCGGTTCGGCGATGGGCTACTATGGCGCGCACCGGGGCGACGAAGTGCTCGAGGAAACCAGCGCCCCCGGCACCGACTTTCTGGCGCAGACTGCCCAGGCGTGGGAGCGCGCAACCGATTCAGCAGCGGCGGCCGGGATTCGTGTCGTGCTGTCGCGAACGTCGCTCGTGCTCGGCCGCGACGGCGGCGCGCTCAAGCGCCTGCTCGTGCCCTTCCGTTTGGGCATGGGTGGACGCGTTGGCGACGGACGTCAGTGGATGAGCTGGATCGCGCTCGACGACGCGGTTCGCGCGATGCGCTTCTTCATCGACACGCCGGCGCTCGAAGGGCCAGTGAACCTCGCGGCGCCGGAGCCGGTCCGGAACGAGGAGTTCACACGAGTCCTGGCAAAGGTGCTGCATCGCCCGGCGGCGATTTCGGTTCCCGCGTCGGCGCTGGAACTGGTCCTGGGCCAGATGGCCAACGACACCATCATGGCCAGCCAGCGGCTGTCCTCCAGACGACTCGCGGGTGCCGGATTCGAGTTCCAGCACCCGCGTCTCGACGACGCGTTGCGGTCCGAGCTTACGCGATGAGGCGATCCAGCCGATCGGCGAACACTCTGCTCGCCATCAGGCGCGTGCCATCGTGGAGCATCACGACGTACTCGCCGTGGAACCACGGCTGCAGCTCGCGGATGTGGTCGACGTTCACGATCGCCGACCGATGGATGCGCACGAACTGGTCTCCATCCAGCCGCGTTTCCATGTTCTTCATGCTCTCGCGGAACAGATACGATTCGCGTCCGACGTGCAATCGCACGTAATTGCCGGCCGCTTCGACCCACTCGATCGATTCCGCGCGCAGGAAGAGCACCTTGCCGCCGGTCTTCACCACGACGCGCGAGTTACGGTGACGCTGCGAACGCAGCTCGGCGAGCACACGTTCGAGCAGTGGTTGCAACGCCGGCTCTTCCCGCGATGACGCGGGCTCGGCGTCGTTCCCGTCGACGAGACGAAGCGATTCGACGGCGGCGCCGAGATCGTCCGATGCAACTGCAGTGAGATCCGGGAGACTGCTTCGAGGCCTGATCATCTCTGTGTCCGGTGCGAGATAGATGTCACTACGCGTTATTGGACACAGAGTTGCGAACAAAGGTTGATGTCCGCTTTTGGGACTAATTCCCAAAACCGGGCGGACGCTTCAGGTGAAAATCAGTCGCCTGCTGGTATGCGTGCGCCAATGACAGCGCTTTTTCCTCCTGGTAGAGCGGACCAAGGAACGTCAGCGAGACGGGGGTCTGCGGTCGGGGGGTTGCAGGTGTGGGTGCGGCGCGTCGTGCGCTGTCCGCGGCCCCTCTCGTTGAGTCGGTTCTGGGAGCTGGCGCGGGCGACACCGGTACCGCGGCAGTACCGGGACCGAGTGGAGGCGCTTCGCGGAACCCGTTCGGAATGATCACCGCGGGGTTGCCCGTGAGATTGGTCTGCTGCAGCTGACCGCTCCCGCCGGTGGGCGTCACGATGACGTCCAGGTTTCTGAACAGATCCCACCACTGCCGCATGAGCTGCACGCGGGCGCGATTGGCGTTGATATAGTCGACCGCCGGAACGAACTGCGCCGAGCGGAACGTGTTGGGCCAGGCGAACGGCGTCTGCTGCACCATTTCCTTCACCTTACCCGTGAGGATCAGTGTCTCGAACGCCGCACCCGCCTCGGGCTGCAAGATGAGACCAGTCCCCACGGGGAACGTCGGCAGCTCTACGGGAACGAGCTGGACGCCGAGCCGCTTGAGTACCTCGAGCGCGGCATCGTCCTGCGTCTTGGTCGCGTGCTGGATGCGATCGGCATTCGCGGGGTCACGCTCGGGGAGATCGAACGCGGCTTTCACGTATCCGACGCGCAGCGAGGACGGGCGCGTGTTCGCGTCCCAGTTGAACGGGTAGTCGCGCACCGCGAGGTCCTGTCCGTCGGGACCATGGATGGCCGCGAGCACGAGCGCACAATCCTCTACGCCGCGACAGATGGGTCCGACCTTGTCCATGCTCCACGCCAGCGCCATCGCTCCAGTGCGCGGGACGCGACCGAACGTGGGTCGCAGCCCGGTGACGCCGCAACGTGTGGACGGTGACGAGATGGAGCCCTGTGTCTCGGTCCCGATGGAGAATCCGACGAGGCCGGCCGCTGTCGCGCTCGCGGGGCCTGCGGATGATCCGCTCGAGCCCTGCTCGGTCCACCACGGATTTCTGGTGATTCCGCCGAACCAGTTGTCACCCTGCGCGAGCTCGCCAAGCGTCAGCTTCGCGACGAGGATTGCGCCGGCGTCGTCGAGGCGCTGCACGACTGTCGCGTCGGCGTCGATCGTCTGATCCTTGTACGGACCGGCGCCCCACGTGGTCTTGTAGCCCTTCGTCGCCAGCAAGTCCTTCGCGCCCCACGGAATGCCGTGCAGCGGCCCCCGGTATTTCCCCCGCGAGATCTCGGCGTCGGCAGCCTTGGCCTGCGCGATGGCGCGCTCCTCGGTAATTGTGATGACGGCCTTGAGTTGGGTGTCGTAGCGCTTGATCCGGTCGATGTACATCGCGGTGAGCTCGCTCGGCTTCACCTTGCGCATGCGCACGAGCTCCGAAAGCTGGGACACCGGCTGAAACGCGAGCTCTTCCACCGAGCCCGGACGCGCCATCAGTGGCACCTTCGCGCGCACCGTCGGCTGTTTCTGTTTTTTCGCCAGCGCCGTTCCTGGTGGCATCGGATCGAAGACGAGCGCCGGCGACAGGCCGTTGTCCAGCGGAATCTTGTGCAGCGCTTCGATCGACTGCCGCTGCTGTGTGAGGTTCCGCACCATCATCGTGCGTTCGTCATCAGTGAACGACACGCCAGCGATCTCCTCCGCGACAGCGATCGTCTCCTTCGTGATCTCGGCGCCGGCGGCCACCTTCGACCACAGCACGCCCGGCAGGAGCGACGTCCCGAGCCCGATGGAAGAGAAGTACGCGAGAAAGTCGCGGCGATCGTAGCCAGTGGTTCCTGGGGTGGTCATACGCGGCAAGGTTGAGGTGGCTTATGCCTACGCGCGAAGAGTTGCCTCTGCAAGAGCCCGCAAACGCGTGGGTGGGTGGAACGTCGCTTGCTTTTTGTACTGCGCCAAACACACACCCACCGAGGAGCGAGCGCAACGATGCAGTTGAATCGACGAGTGATGCTCTATGCCCTGGCTCCGGTTGTACTCGCCGCGATTCCGGGCACTTATTGGTTGACCGGCCGCAGAGCCGCGAACGAAAACCGCGCGGAAGCGCAGTCGCTGCGCATCCTGGTAGATCTGTCGGCCCGCCGCCTGAAGCTGTATGACTCCGACACACTGGTATATCAGTACGATATTTCGGTCGGGTCGCCGCGCTATCCTACGCCACCCGGCCGCTACCGCATTCGGCGCATTGTCTGGAACCCCGCCTGGAAGCCGCCCGAAAGCGGATGGGCACGGCGCTACTCGTACAAGCCGCCCGGCCACCCGGCGAACCCGATGAAGGTCGTGAAGATCTTCTTCCGCGAGCCCGACTTCTACATCCACGGGACGGGCGAGATCTATTCGCTCGGGCACGCCATGTCGCACGGATGTCTGCGCATGGACCCGGATCACGCGGCCGAGGTCGCGAAATTCGTGATGGAGCACGGCGGCCAGGGGCGCGAAGAAAACTGGTTCTGGCGCATTGTCCATCTCGGCCGAATGAAGACGATCTATCTCGACAGACCGGTGCCGATGACCGTGCAGGGCTAGTCGCACGCGGGGGGCACCGCCCGAGGACGGAGCGGTTGCATGGCGCTCCGTCCTCGTTCTTTTTCTCCCGATGCCAGCCGAGCCCTTCGCTACGGCGCTCCTGTTCGCCGTTTTTGCCGTGCTCGTCGTGGCGAGCGTCGTCTTCTCGCGCGCGTTCGAGCGAACCGGCATCCCGTTGGTGCTCGTCTTTCTCGCCATCGGCATGCTGGCCGGAAGCGAGGGCATCGGCGGCATCGCGTTCGACGACTATCGGTTCGCGTTCCGCATCGGCACGGCGGCGCTCGTATTCATCCTCTTCGACGGCGGTCTCAACACGCCGATCGAAGCGGTGCGCCGCGTCTGGGCGCCCGCCGGCGTGCTCGCCACCGTCGGAGTCGCCGGGACGGCCGCGCTGACCGCGGCGGGCGCCCGGCTGCTCGGCTTCACGTGGCCACAGGCATTCCTGCTCGGCGCCGTCGTGTCCTCGACAGACGCCGCCGCGGTGTTCGCAGGACTGCGGTCGCACGGCATCGGGTTGCGGCGCCGAGTCGGATCGACGCTGGAAGTGGAGTCGGGGCTCAACGACCCGATGGCCGTCATTCTCACCATCGCGCTCACGGGGCTGCTCGTCGGCAAGACTCCGCCGAGCATTCCATGGTTCGCGCTCCACGTGATCGCGCAGCTCTTCATCGGCGCCACTGTCGGCGGTGTCACCGGGTGGCTTGCGAGTCGCTCGCTGGTGTGGCTGCGCCTGCGGGCCCTTGGGCTGTATCCCGTCGTGACACTCGCGGTGGCGCTGCTGTCGTTCGGCGTCACGACGCTGCTGAACGGCAGCGGTTTTCTCGCTGTGTACGCCGCCGGTCTGGTGCTCGGCAACGGCTACATCCCGTATCGGCCGGGAGTTCTCCGTACGCACGACGCGCTCGCGTGGCTGAGTCAGATCGTGATGTTCCTCGTGTTCGGCCTGCTCGTGTTCCCGAGCCAGCTGCCGGCGGTCGCGGTGCCGGGACTTCTGCTGGCGGCGATGCTGGCGTTCATCGCGCGGCCCGTGCTGGCGCTCGCGTGTCTCCTGCCGTTCAAGTACTCCGTTCGCGAGGCGGGATACATCGGCTGGGTGGGTTTGCGCGGAGCCGTGCCCATCGTGCTCGCGATCTTTCCGGTACTCGAGCGCGCGCCGGGCGCTCACCTGATCTTCAACCTCGTCTTCTTCGTCGTCGTCGTGACGACGATCCTTCCCGGCGCGACCGTGGCGCAGGCGACGCGCATTTTTGGACTCGACGTCGACGAGCCGCCGCGGCCGCACGCCGTGCTCGAGCTCGAATCCATGGTGCCGGTGAAGGGCGAGCTGATGGCGTTCTTCGTCGACGAAGCGCTCGCCGTCGCGGGCGCGTCACTCGCGGAGCTCCCGTTTCCCGAAGGCGCCGCCGCGGCGCTCGTCCTGCGCGGCGACGAGATGATTCCACCCAAGGGCAGCACGGTCCTCATGCCGGGCGACTTCGTGTACGTCTTTGCGCGCAAGGAAGACCGGCACTTCATGATGTTGATGTTCGGCCGGCCCGAGGAGGAATGATCCTCGCTCAACAAGCTCCGATTACGGGCGCGGCTTGATATTCAAAATGACACGCCGGTAGGACGTGAGGCTCGGCGTCCCCGAGTCCTCGACCGCCACGATGACGTGCGCAATTCCAGCCACGCGCGGCAAGACCGTGGCCTTCACCTCGTGTGCATTCTCCACGATGACGCGCGTCTGCGGTTCGGGCGGACCACCCGCGCCCGCCGAGGGAATGCTTCCCGCACCGACCTGGCCAGCCGCAACGACGGGCCGCAAGCCACGCGTGACCACGGGCCTGCCGGGAATTCCCGTTCCGGCTTCGGGATAGAAGAACCAGTTGTACGTGAGTGTCTGACCGTCCGGATCGTGTGTGCCGGTGGCGTCGAGCAGGACGGGCGTTCCAACGACGGCGTCCACCATCACTGGTGCTTTCCCCGCCTGCCCATTCACGACGACGACTGGATTGTGGTTGCCCTCGCGCACGTCTTTCACGGTCCAGTCCATCCGCGCGGCAAAGTCGTGCTGGAACGCGGTCCGCCATCGCCAGATCGTCGCCTGGTCTGACGTGTATGTCTTGCCGTCGCTGCCTTCCACTGCGTCCCTGGAATTGTCATTCCCGGGATACGAGACACCACCCTGCGTCCACGACGGGCGAGTCTCGCCATAGAACTGGCGCCACACGTAGCGTCCACCCCAGCCGCCGTACGTCGGGCTCATGAAGCTTGCGAGCCCGTTGTCGACCAAGCCGAGAAAGGCCGGCGTGTCTCCCTCGTGAATGCAGCACGGAAACGGATACAGCTTGCCGAGCGGCCCCTTGCTCCTGATGTGTTCGGTCACCCATGCGTCGGTGAACGTCGAGAAATCGGCACCGGGAGCGTTCTTGTAGAAGCGGTCGCCGCTGGTGCCCGTCCAGGTGGCGAGATAGTACTGCTGTCCATCGGGCGTCGACGGCATGGCGATGTAGTGCAGCGACGGGAACCCTTTCTCGTGCCGCTCGAGGTTGGGCTGCACCAGCGCGTAGGCGTCGAGCAGCGTGAGGATCACGTCCGGCCGCACGGTGCGCCGCATCCACGTCGAGGTCGACGCGATCAGACCCTCGACATCGTACCGGTTTGCGTACACCAGGAACCGCACCATCGACATCTGATCGTCTGGCTCATTGGCGATGTCGGTCATTACGATGACTCTGGACTTCGCGACGTATGGATCGATGCGCGACGCCAGCGAGTCGATCGACGAGGTTTGCGCGCCGAGCGCAGCGCTCAGTGCGAACCCGATCGCGGAGGCCAGCACCGTAGCGGTCCGGGCGGTTTGCATGGATGGGGAACCAGTGTAACACGATCGGGTGCCGTCTGCGCCGCGGCCGTGCTGGGGAGTCCATCGCACGCGGCGAGTGTAAGTTCGATGTCATGCCGATAGTTGCCTTCGATCAACTGCCGTCGGACGCCAGAGTGTGGGTGTTCGCGAGCGACCGCCCGCTGCGGGGCGACGACGCAGCCGCGCTCCTGAGCGCGGTGGATCACTTCCTGGAGCAGTGGAAGGCGCACGGAGCGCCGCTGCGTTCCGCGCGGGACTGGCGCGACGACCGCTTTCTCGTGATCGGTGTGGATCCGAGCGCCGAACAGGCGTCGGGCTGCTCGATCGACGGACTGTTTCGAAACCTGCAAGCGCTGGAACGCGAGCTCGACACGCGTCTCGTCGCGGGTGGGCGAGTCTTCTACCGCGGGAGCGATGCGGAGCCGAAACTCGCTGCCCGCGCCGATGTGCCCAGGCTCGTCGCCCGCGGCGAACTCACCGAGTCGACACCCGTGTACGACACGAGCATCACCGACGCCGCAAGGTTACGACGCGACTTCGTGCGGCCGGCGCGCGACACGTGGGTGGCGTCACTCCTTCGCGCCTGAGGGCAACCGTCCTCTGCGGCCAGGCTTTCACCGTCACGCGAGCCATTCGTCGAGATGCCGCGCGACGAACTTGTCATCGGTGAGAAAGGGATAGGCGCGACACACGCGATCGATCTCGCGCGATTGGCCCGGTGAGAGCGTTTCGCGCGGATCCAGGCACCAGGTCCCCGCGAGCAGCCCCTGCCGACGCAGGATCTCGTGGATGCCCGGGATGCAGCCCGCGAACGAGTTCGCCGCGTCGAAGATCGCCCCGTTTGCGTCCGTGAGCGCTGCGCCTTCGCGCAGGAACTCGGCATCCAGCGCGCCCCCAGCACGAGCGTCCTTCGCGCGGGCGAGCAGCTTGACCGCCGCCTGCGTCCACACCGCCCATTGGCCAAGCAGCCCGCCGTCCATCCAGCGCACACGTCGCTCGCCCGAGCCGTCGACCGGGAACGGCGTGATCAGGTCGCCGACGATGTTGTCGTCATTCCCCGTGTACAGCGCGACGTCGTCACGTCCGGAGTCGCCGATGGCGCGCACGACGTCGTTCGTCGCGTACCTGTTGAAGGGCGCGATCTTCACGGCCCAGACATTCGGAATGTCCGCGAACTCGCGCCAGAACGCGTAATCGAGCACGCGGCCGCCCACCGCCGGCTGGAGATAGAAGCCGAAGAGCGGAATCACGGCCGCAACGGCGCGGCAATGGGCGATGAGCTGCTCCGTGGTGGCGCCGGCCAGCGCGCCGAGACTCAGCAGGCCGACGTCGTAATCGTACGCGAGCGCCGTCTCGGCTTCCGCGATGGCCTGCGTGGTGTTCCCGCTGAGCCCCGCGACCATGACAAACGACCGTGGCCGCTTCGCGCGTCTCTCGCGCACCGTCGCGGCCGCGAGCTCGAGAACCGGGCGGAAGAGCCCATGGTCGCTTTCGCGGATGGCGAACTGCGTGGTGTGGACGCCGACGGCGAGACCGCCCGCGCCAGCGTCGAAGTAGTAGCGGCTCAGCGCACGCTGGCGGCGCTCGTCCAGCTTGCGCGCCGCGGTGAGCGCGAGCGGATGGGCGGGAATCACCACGCCGCCGCGGAGGTGCTCTCGCGCCGAGACCGTCAGCGATGCGCGCACGTCAGAATGCGCCGTCGCGCGTTTCGAAGTGCGTGGGCTTGCCCAGCAGGGGCCGGCCCTCGCGCACCCAATCAGCGACCCAGTCGAGCATCGTGTCGAGCGACATCGCCGGGTCGCCAAACATGCCGCGGAACCGCGACGTGTCGCTGAGCAGTGCGTCGCGGGCTTCGGTTCCTTCGAAACGCGCCTCGCGTCCCAGTCGCTGCGCCAGCCTCGTGGCCAGCTCACGCACCGAAAGCGTGGTCGCGCCGCTCACGTTCACGACCAGCGGCGGCGACGACGTTCGCGGCAGGAGCTCGAGGGCCGCCTGGTTGGCGTCTCCCTGCCAGATCACATTGACGTGCCCCATCGCGACCGGCACCGGCTCTCCGCGCACGATCCGCATGGCGAGATCCGTGAGCACACCGTAGCGGAGATCGATGGCGTAGTTCAGTCGCACGAGCGCGACGCGCGTTCCCACCGTCGCCGAGAAATACTCGAAGACACGTTCCCGTCCGAGGCACGACGCCGCGTACTCGCCCACCGGCGCGGGCGCGGTGCGTTCGCTGGCGCCGCCGCTGGCGACTGGTACGAGCGGGTACACGTTGCCGGTGGAGAACGCGACGATGCGCGAGCTGGCGTATCGCCGGGCACAGTGCTCCGGCACGACGACGTTCATCATCCATGTGCGCGACGGTGCGTCGCTCGTGCCGAACTTCTGTCCCGCCATGAAGATCACGTTGGGTGCGTCCGGCAGGCGACGCACGGCGTCGGGGTCGAGCAGGTCGCACTGGATCGTGTCCACCCCGTTCCGCTCCAGCGCGTGCGTGACGCCGGTCGAGGTGAAGCGTGACACCGCGATCACGCGGCGCTTGCCGGCGACGTCGTCGGCGCGGCCGGCGGCGCGCGCGGCCATGCGCGCGAGCGTCGGCCCCATCTTGCCGCCCGCGCCGAGCACGATGATGTCTCCAGGCACCTGGCGTAGTGCCGCGACGGTGGCGTCGCGGGGCTCCGACAACTTGTCGTCGAGCTCGTCCTCGGTGCGCGGAGCGGCCACGTGCGCGGAGACGCTCATTCCACTTTCGGCGGCGTCTGCTGCTCGCGATCGAATTGCGCCGCAGCCTGCTCCGCTCCCCTGAACCCGATCCTGCTGTGCGTTCCGTCGCAGAAGGGCTTCTTCACGGAGGCGCCGCAGCGACACAGCGTCACACTGGTCTTGCCGGGCTTGAGCGGCGGAATCTCGATGGGCTGGTCGTTGTGGTCGACGAGGATGAAGTCACCGGTGGTGACGTCGATAGCGAACGGTCCGTTTTCACGAACCTTGATGACGAGCGGCATGGAGGGATCGAGGTATCAGGTCCGGGACCAAAGCTGATAGAATCATGCCAGTTGTGGGAGCGTCTAACCGTATCGGAGTTCGACATGCCGACCAGAAAAGCCAGTGCCGTATGGAACGGAGGCCTCAGGGGAGGGAATGGCAGCTATCGCGGTGAGTCCGGACTCGCCGGCAGCTACAGCTTCGGATCACGATTCGAGAACGCCAGCGGCTCGAATCCCGAGGAGCTGCTCGCCGCAGCGGAAGCGGCGTGTTTCAGCATGGCGCTCGGTGCGGCCCTCGAGAAGAACGGCACTCCGGCCACCAGGGTGGAGACGAGCGCCGCGACGACGATCGAGAAGGTTGGCGACGCCAACACCATCACGAAGATCGTGCTCACGGTGAAGGGAACCGTGCCGAAGATCGACAAGGCGACGTTCGACCGGCTGGTGCAGGAGACGAAAGCCGGGTGTCCCGTCTCCAGAGCGCTGAAGGCGGTAGACATCACCGCACAGGCAGAGCTGGCCTAGCCACACACACGTTCGGGAAGACCCGCGGCGGTGGGGACGCGTGCTTGCGCCACCGTCCGGCGCCGCGTAGCTTGTGGTTTAACTGAACAGTTAAACCAAAGTGCCAAAAACATCCCCCCGAAAGCGTGCCCCCCGCGCACGCGAGGCAACCCGGACGCGGACGGCGGATCGCGAGACCGCGCAGCGCATTCTCGACGCCGCGCGCGCGGTGTTCATTCGGCGCGGCACCGCCGGCGCGCGGATGCAGGAGATCGCGGCCGAAGCGGGCGTCAACCAGGCGCTGCTGCACTACTACTTCCGGTCGAAGGAGAGCCTCAGCGCTGCCGTGTTCGGCCAGCTCGCCTCGCGGCTCTTTCCGGCGCTGATCCAGACACTCGGCAGTGACGCGACGATCGACGCAAAGATCGACAGCATCGTCGCCCTCTACCTCGAGAATCTCTCGAAGAACCCGTTCCTACCGGGCTATCTCATCTCCGAGTTGCACCACCACCCGGAGCGGGTGCAGCAGATGCTCGTGACGGCGACCGGAGCCGATCCGACGGTGGAGCTGTCGCGCGTCTTTCGGAAACTCGGCCGACAGATCGACGACGCCGTGAAGGCGGGCCGGATGCGCCCGATCGAGCCAGAGCAGTTTGCCGCAAATCTCTTGTCCCTCTGCGTGTTTCCGTTCGCCGCCCGGCCGATGCTCGCGATGGTCTTCCAGATGGACGACGCGGCGTTCGCGCGCTTCATCGATCGTCGCAAAGCCGAGCTCCCGCAGTTCTTCCGCAACGCCCTCCGCCCGTGAAACTCCGCTCGTTGGTTCCGTTGCTCCCGATCCTCTGCCTGGCCTGCGCCCGCGATCGTGGCGCCACCGTCAAAGGAACCGGGACGCTCGAAGTCGTCGAAGTCGACATCGCGCCGATGACGCCGGCGCGCGTCGTGAAAGTCTGGCGCCAGGAGGGCGACACGGTCCACGTCGGCGACACGCTGGTCTCGCTGACGCAGTCCACGGTCCATGCCGACATCGACGCACGTCGCGCGCGCGTGGCGTCGGCCGAAGCGCAGCTGCGTGACCTGGAGGCGGGCGCGCGTCCCGCGGAGATCAATAAGGCGGAGGCCGAGCTTCGCGCGTACGAATCCGAAGCGAATCGGGCGGCACAGGACTACTCGCGCGTTCAGGCGCTCGCGGCGAGCGGTACCGTCAGTACCCAGCAGCTGGACGCCGCGAAGAGCGCGAGTCAGCTGGCTGCCGCGCAGCGCGACGGAGCGCGGGATGCCCTGCGTCTCCTGCGCGAAGGGGCGCGCCCGGAACGCGTCGCGGCGGCGCGCGCCGAAGTAGCCAATGCGCGTGCGGCGCTGGTGGCCGCGCAGCAGACCGCGAGCGACCTGGTGCTGGTCACGCCGGTCGGCGGGACCGTGATGCTGCGGAACGCGGAACCGGGCGAAGTGATCGGGCCGGGGCAGGCCGCGATGACCGTCGGCGAGCTGTCGCGGCCGTACGTGCGCATCTACGTGAATCAACGGCTGATCCCGCATGTGCGACTTCATGCCCGCGCCGAAGGCATTCTCGACGGCTTGCCCGATCAGCCGTTCGTCGGCGAGGTGGAAGCGATCAACAGCAAGGCGGAATTCACACCGCGCGTCGCGCTGACGGACGAAGAGCGCGCCGACCTGCTGTTCGGCGTCAAGGTCGCGTTTCGCGATACGACGGGTGCGCTCAAGCCCGGACTCCCGATCACCGTGCGCATCGCGACGACTCCGTCCACTGCGCAGGCGAGTCGGCCGTGACCACCGATGGAGCGTCGCCGGCGCCCCGGCCGGCGGACGGCGCGAATGGGTCGGACCGCGGGCTCGCGATCGACGCTCGCGGACTGCGCAAGGTGTTCGGGTCGCTCGTCGCGGTGGAGGGCCTCACGCTCGGCGTGCAGCGCGGCGAGGTGTTCGGATTGCTCGGTCCCAATGGTTCGGGCAAGACGACGACCATTCGCATGTTCTGCGGCCTGCTCGAGCCCACCGCTGGGTCGGCGAAGGTGGCCGGCTGCGACGTGGTGCGTGAGGGTGAGCAGGTTCGCCGCCGGATCGGCTACATGTCGCAGAAGTACGGGTTGTACGACGACCTCACCGTGCTCGAGAACATCCGGTTCTACAGCACGATCTACGGACTTCGGGGCGACGAGCGCGAAGCACGGATCAATGCTCTCGTGCGGGAGCTGGATCTCGCCGATCGCGTGCAGCAGTTCGCGGGCACGTTGAGCGGCGGCTGGAAGCAGCGTCTGGCGCTGGCGTGCGCCACCGCGCACGAGCCGCCCGTGCTGTTCCTGGACGAGCCTACGGCGGGCGTGGATCCCGCGTCACGGCGACGCTTCTGGGAGATCATCCACGAGTTCGCTGGTCGCGGCACCACGATCCTCGTCACGACGCACTACATGGACGAAGCGGAGCGCTGCGATCGCCTGGCGTTCATGTCCCGCGGCCACCTGATCGCGCTGGGGACGCCCGAGGAGGTCACCGCGCATTTCGGTCAGGCGACCGTGGAGGACGTGTTCATCGAGTTGCAGAGAAAGGACGAGATGAAGACGGCGGGAACGTCATGAGCTTCCTCTCGCGGATCCGAGGCTGGGGCTTCTGGCCCATGGCGCGCAAGGAGTTCATCCAGATGAAGCGCGACCGGATCACGCTCGGCATGATGGTCGGGCTGCCGGCCATCCAGCTGGCGTTGTTCGGGTACGCCATTCGCACCGAAGTGCGGCACCTGCCGACCGTGGTGCTCGACGAATCGCGCTCGGCGGTGAGTCGGTCGCTGGTGGATGCGATGCGCAACACCGGCAACTTCGACATCGTCGGAACGGTGCGGAACCGCGAGGAGATTCGCGCGCGTATCGAGGACGGCGAAGTGCGCGCGGCCGTCGTGATCCCGCCGGATTTCGCGAACGACCTCAAGCGCGGCCGGACGGCGCAGGCACAGGTGATCGTGGATGCGGCCGATCCGCTCGCTTCGACGGCGGCGATCAACGCCGCGTCGCTCGCGGTGCGGGCCACGTCCACCGTACGCGCGCCGATCGAGGTGCGCGTCCGTCCCTGGTACAACCCGTCGCTCAAGAGCTCGACGTACATCGTGCCGGGGCTGGTCGGCCTGTTGCTCTCGATCACGCTCATCGTGATCACGAGCATGGCCATCGTGCGGGAACGCGAGCGCGGCACGCTGGAGCAACTGGTCGTCACACCGATCGACAAGACCAGCCTGATGTTGGGGAAGATCGTGCCCTTCGCGGTCGTGGGTTACGTGCAGATGACCGTCATCCTCACGCTGGGCAAGCTGCTGTTCCATATCCCGCTCAACGGCAGCCTGCCGCTGCTCTACACGCTGAGCGCGGCGTTCATCGTCGCGAACCTCGGGTTGGGACTCTTCGTCTCGACGATCGCGCAGACCCAGGCGCAGGCGATGCAGCTGAGCTTCATGTTCATGCTGCCCAACATTCTGCTGTCGGGCTACATGTTCCCACGCGAGGCGATGCCGGTGGCGGCGCAGTGGATCGGCAACCTGCTGCCGCTCACGTACTACCTCAAGATCCTGCGTGGCATTCTGCTGCGTGGCGCCGGATTCGAGCGCATGTGGCCCGAGGCGCTTGTCCTGCTGGGCTTCGCCGTTGGCGTGATTGCCCTCAGTGTCCGCAGGTTCTCCAAGACGATCGGCTAAAGTCCTGCTCAGAGCAGCGACTTGATCCATCCTCCATCGACAGCGATGGACTGCGCGGTGATGTAGCTGGCGCGCTCGCTCGCGAGAAATGCCGCGAGGGCGCCGAACTCGCGCGGCTCGCCGACACGGTGCATGGGGATCGTCGCCTCCGTGCGCCGTCGAACGTCCTCCACCGGCACCTTCTCCCTCGCAGCCCGCTCGGCATTGAGCTGTTCGACCCGCTCGGTGCGTGTGAACCCGGGCATGAGACAATTCACAGTCACCCCGTCGCGCGCGACTTCGTTCGCCAGCGTTCGCGCCCAGCCGGTGACCGCCGCGCGAATGCTGTTCGACAGGATCAGACCGTCCACGGGCTGCTTCACCGCGATGGACGTCACGTTCAGCACTCGTCCCCACCTGCGCTCGCGCATGCCCGGCAACACGCGACGCGTGAGCTCCACGGTGCTGCGCAGCGTGAGGTCCACCGCGCCCTGCCACGTCTCCCAGGGATGGGACTCGAATGGGCCGGAAGGCGGACCGCCTGCGTTGTTGACGAGGATGTCCACGCGGCCGTGCCGGGAAATCGCAGTGCGGGCCACGAGCTCGATGCCTTCCATCGTCGACACGTCGGCGACGACTGCCTCGACGTCCGCGCGATGCTGATCGGCGATCGCCCTGCGCGTGGCGTGCAGCTCGTCGGCGCCGCGCGCACAGATCACGAGCGCCGCTCCCTCGGCCGCCAGCTCGTCGGCCACAGCGCGACCCAGTCCCTTACTGGCCGCGGCGACGAGCGCGACCTTGCCGCGAAGGCCCAGGTCCATCGCTCAGCGCCGCAGGTAGGCGTCGGACTTGTCCAGCCAGTCCTGCCGCGGTGGACTGAAGACGTCGACGTCGAGCGTATCCTCGAGCGCCTCGGCCTTGTGCCACACGTTCGACGGGATGTGCAGCACTTCGCCGGCCCGGATCACGAGCTGTTCCTTCTCGTCCTCGCCGATCCAGAAGCGCAGAGCGCCTTCGAGGATGTACGTGAGCTGTTCGTTCTCGTGCTGATGCCGCGGCACGATGCAGCCCTTCTTGAGGTACACGTGCGCCAGCATCATGCGGTCGCCTGTGATCAACCGCCGGTCGAGCATGGGAGAGACCTGCTCTTTCGGCATCTCCTCCCAGCGATGGAACGTGACCTTCTGTGTCGCGGGCATGTGACGAAGGTGGCTAAGTGTCCGTGTCGGCTTCGACGGGAGCGTCGGCCGGACGCAGATGCAATGTGCGCGTGGCGAAGCCGAATTCAATGTGCTGGCGCCGCAAGCGCTTCAGCAGCTCGAGGTAGATGGCGTGCTGAATGTCGGCGTACTTGTTGTAGTCGGGATCGGTCAGGTGGTAGACGTTCTCGATGCGCAGGCCGCTCTCGGTGATCGACAGCAGATGACTGCGCTCGAATCGGGTGTCCGGCTGCGCCTCCACCACCTCGCGCACCATGGCCGGGATCGCGGCCACCTTTGCCGGCGGCGTGTCGAACGCGAGGTCCAGGTTGAATACCGTACGCCGCTGGTCCATCCGCTTGTAATTGCGGATACGGCTCTTGAGCAGATCGGCGTTGGAGATCACCACCTGCTCGCCGCTCACGCTGCGGATGCGTGTGGTCTTGAGCCCGATCTGCTCGATGCTCCCGTTGATGTTGTCGACCTGGATCGCGTCCCCGACGACGAATGGCTTGTCGAGCACGATCGCGAGAGCGGCGAAGAGATCGCCGAGGATGTTCTGAACGGCGAGCGCGATGGCGATACCGCCGATGCCCAGGCCCGTGACGAGCGCGGTGACATCGATACCGAAATTCTGGAGCGCCGTGATGACGAGCAGTCCCCAGAGCACAAAGCGGCCGGCGTATCCGATGGCCTGAATCGTCGTGCGCGTGCCGATGTCCGACACGGCGCGTTGCCGCGCGTAGTGATCGGCGCCGAAGCCGATGAGGCCATTGCCCCACACGCCAGCCTGGATCAGCACGATCACCACGCTGATGGCCCGCAGCACGCGGGCGACTTCCGGACTCGGCGTTACGACGCGGGCAGCGGCGTAGACCGCGATGACCAACAGGAAGTAGGGTCGCGCGCGGCGCGCGAACTCCACCGCGAGATCGTCCCAGTGGGTCGCGGTCCGCGCCGCGAGCCCGCCGAGTCGCCGCACGAGTACCCGCCGCAGCACGGCGAGGGCGACGTACACGAGGCCCAGCGTGGCCAGCGCCATCGCCCACTGCGTCATGGTTGCCCCTTGCCAGGAGCTTTTCAGGAAGGGCACGCGCCAAATGTAGCCACGCCTTCACATGGCTCGTACTTCCCGCTTCAGCGTGCGCCCTGCGTCAGCGCGAGGTGCTCGTCAACCGGAGCGTGGGAGCAGCTCCGCATACGTCGCACTGCCCGCAGTTCCAGTCGTCTTCAACGCTTTCGCCGAAATACTCGAGGATGTTGCGGGTGCGGCAGTGGGCCGACTGGCAGTACGCCACCATGGCCCGCAGCTTCGCTCGATCCTGCATGCGACGCTGCTCGTAGTCGGTGAGGTCGGCGCTCAGGTCGACGTCGGTGAGTCGCTGCGCGCTGAGCCGCTCCCACGCGCCGCCGCGATACTCCCTCACCAGCCCGTGTCGCTTGAGCAGCACCAGGACGATCTTCGCCTTGCGCCGCGGCACGCCCGACTGGTTGGCCAGATCATCGAGCAGCACTCGATCGCCCAGCGGAACGCGCTCGAGCACGATGGCGACCTTCGCGGCTTCCTCGACGTCGGGATACTTGCCGCCAAGGAAGTAGGACTGCACGCGGCTGTCCTCAACGCGATAGAGAATGGTGCAGGTGGCGGGTTTGCCGTCGCGGCCGGCGCGCCCCGCTTCCTGGTAGTACGACTCGATCGATCCCGGGAAATGGTAGTGCGCCACGAAGCGCAGGTCCGCCTTGTCGATGCCCAACCCGAAGGCGTTGGTCGCGATGATGGCGCGGAACTCGTCGGCCATGAAGCGATCCTGCATTTCCTTGCGATCGGCGGCGTTCATCTTTCCGTGATACAGGCCGATCGGGTAATCGCGGGAGAACCGCTCGTGGAGACGCTCGGCTTCTTTCACCGTCGCGCAGTACACCACGCCGACGCCGCTGCCGTCCTCGAGGATGCGATTCAGCTCGTCGTCTTTCATCCGCTCGTTGACGGTGCGCCGCACCTCGAAGCGCAGATTGGGCCGGGCAAATCCGGTGACCGTGATGTGCGGATCGCGCATGCCCAGCTGCCGAATGATGTCCTTGCGCACCTCGTCGGTGGCCGTCGCGGTCAGCGCAAGCACCGGTGGACGCCCGAGGCGCGCGACCACCGAGCCCAGCGTGAGATAGTCGGGCCGGAAGTCGTGTCCCCACTGGCTCACGCAATGTGCCTCGTCCACGACGAACAGGCTCACCTTCCGGGCAAGCAGGCGATCGAAGAACTCGCGGTCCTTGAAGCGCTCTGGCGTCAGATAGAGCAACTCCCTCTCGCCGTGTTCCACCAGGCGCGCGGTCTCGCGGGCTTCCGCCGTGTTGAGGTGCGAGTGCATTGCCAGCGCGTCGACGCCATACGCGGAGAGCTTGTCCTGCTGGTCCTTCATCAGCGCGATCAGCGGGCTGACCACGACCGTCAGACCAGGCAGCAGCAACGCCGGAAGCTGATATACGAGCGACTTGCCACTGCCGGTCGGCATCACGACCAGCGCGTCGTCACCCCTGAGCGCCGCGCGAATGGGTTCCCACTGGCCAAGCTGGAAGTCGGCGTGGCCGAAACGGTGGACAAGCAACTTGCGGGCGTGAGCCTTGGATACCTGGGAAGGCATGACGCCACATAGGGCAGGAATTGTGCGAACTACTGCCGAGGTGGGGTGTGAGCTTGTGGTTGTGGGGCAGCGCCCCGTCGGCGTGGGGAATGCGGGTGGGGTACGGGCAGGGAACCACCGAACTCCCCACACCTCGCACCCCCAAACCCCAAACGCATGCCTCCAGCCGTTTTCTACTGCTCGACTTGCTTCGGCTCGATGCCGTTGATCCGGATCTTCTTCGGTAGCGCGGCCTTCGCCTTCGGAATGGTCAGGTAGAGCACGCCATTGCTGAACTCCGCCGCGATGCCGTCACCGTCGACGAACTCGGGCAAGCGCAGGGCGCGCTCGAAGCTGCCTGTGACGCGCTCGGACGAATGAATCCGCAGCTCGCCGTTCTTCGCCCCTTCCTTGCTGGTCTGCGCCTTGGAGCCTCGCACGGTGAGCACGTTCTGCTCGAATCCAATGTCGATCGCCGACGGATCAACGCCGGGTAACTCCAGCGAGATCAGATAGGCATCCTGCCGCTCGACGACGTCCATGGCGGGCACCCAGACCTGACGGCCCGTGACGCCGTTCCACGAGGTCGCGAGCGCCTCGTCGAGCACCCGATTGAGCGTGAGCATTCGGTCCAGCGTCGTATTGAATGAACGTCCGGTCAACATGCGTCTTTCCTCCTCGACTATTCTCAGGTAGTTGGTGTTGTAATTGTGCACGGGTCCAGTACGCGGGCTGAGAAAGGCAGCGGACATGCCCGCCGAATCCCGTCATTTTGACCAACACGTCGCGGGTGCTCGTGCGGTGGGTCTGCCAGATTGAAAGCGACGTCTGCCAATTCCGACGCGCGGGCGGATGACACCGGAACGTCCAGCGCACGAGTGCGGTACGTTGAAGGGGAGGGAAAACGATCAGACATGCCAATCATCAAGCGTCCAGCCGACATCCCGTCGTCGGAGATCACGCCGGAGCGCGACTACCTTGGCCGACGTGCGTTCGTGCGCCAGGCGGGCTTGCTGGCGGTATCGGCCATTGCCGCTCCACGGCTCTTCGACGTCGGTCGCGCGGGTGTACGCGAGCGTGACGACGCGTCAGTCGCGCAGAGCGACGAGCCCAACTCGTACGACGAAATCACGGGCTACAACAACTACTACGAGTTCGGAACCGACAAGGAGGACCCGAAGGCCAACTCGGGCGGATTTCATCCGCTTCCGTGGAGCGTCCGCGTCGAAGGCCTCTGCAAGAAGAAGGGCAACTACGCCTTCGAAGACCTCATCACGCCACACACGATCGAGGATCGCGTGTATCGGCTTCGGTGTGTCGAGGCATGGAGCATGGTGATCCCGTGGCAAGGCATTCCGCTGGCAGCGATGCTCCAGCGATTCGAGCCGCTGCCGAGCGCGAAGTACGTGGCGTTCACCACGGTGGAGCGGCCGAAGGAGATGCCGGGTCAGCGCCGCGCGATCCTTCCGTGGCCGTACGTCGAAGGGTTGCGGATGGACGAGGCGATGCACCCGCTGACACTGATGGCGACGGGTCTGTATGGGAAACCACTCCCGAATCAGAACGGAGCGCCGATCCGCCTCATCGTGCCATGGAAGTACGGCTTCAAGGGCATCAAGTCGATCGTGAAGATCGATTTCGTCGAGCGGCAGCCGCCAACCACGTGGAATATCGTCGCGCCGCGGGAATACGGCTTTTACGCCAACGTCAATCCCGAGGTGGACCACCCACGCTGGACCCAGTCGAGCGAGCGACGCATCGGCGAGTTCCGTCGCCGGCCGACGCTGATGTTCAATGGCTACGCGGATCAGGTGGCGTCCCTGTATTCGGGGATGGATCTCCGGCGGAGCTACTAGCTCCCGATTCGGGATCGATGCTCCAGGGCCGTTCGAGATCAATGCACCGGGGCCACGTACTGCAGAATCCGGATGAATCCGGATGAATCCGGATCAAGTGCTACGTGGCCCGGCGAGAAGGAAGCCCGTTCTGCTGAAACTCAAGCCACTGGTGTTCATCGCGTGCCTCGTTCCGGCCGGGATGCTGTCGTGGAATGCCTATCAGGTGGTGAACGGCAAGGGTCTCACGGATCTCGGCGCGGATCCCGTGCGAGCACTCGAGATCAGGACTGGCCTCTGGACGCTGAGATTCCTCGCGATCACGCTCGCCATCACGCCGCTGCGTCAGACCTTCCAGCTGGGCGCGCTGGTCAGGTATCGGCGCATGTTCGGCCTCTTCACGTTCTTCTACGCGTGCCTTCACCTGAGCACATGGGTCGGGCTCGACTGGTTCTTCGACGTCTCCGCGATGGCGAAGGAGGTCGTGAAGCACAAGTACATCTTCGCGGGGATGGCGACATTCCTGCTCCTCGTCCCGCTGGCGCTCACGTCCACCACGGGATGGGTGCGCCGACTCGGCGGCGCGCGGTGGGCCAGGCTGCATCGTCTGATCTATCTCGCGGCGATCACGGGAACGGTCCACTACCTTTGGGCCGTGAAGAAGGACACGATCTTTCCACTCGCGTATCTCGCGACGTTCCTGGTTCTGCTTGGCTACCGCGCCGTTCAATTGCTTCGCCATCGCCGCGCCGGGGCTCGAGGCGATCGTCGCCAGAGAACTGACGTCCCTCGGAGAGCGGCCACGTCTTGAAGATGGCGGCGTAGGCTGGGATGGGGACGCGCGCTCGCTGATGCGCGCGAATCTGTGGCTGCGAACGGCGAGCCGGGTGCTGGTGCGCGTGGCGCGCTTCAAGGCGACCGCGTTCTACGACCTCGAGAGAATCGCCAGGCAGATCCCATGGGATCGCTTCGTCAGTAACGGACAACCCGTCGAGTTTCGCGTGACGTCGCGAAAGTCGAAGCTGTACCACTCGGATGCAATCGAAGAGAGGCTGGTTGGGAGTGTGGAGCATGTGCTTGGCGGTGTGAGGTCTGGGGTTGGGGGAACGAGTCGTGACCTCCAGCCACCGACAGACGCCAACGCCCACGTTGCACGCCAGCTGTTCGTCGTGAGAGTCCTTCGCGATGAGTTCCTGATCAGCGCCGATTCGTCCGGGAATCACCTGCACATGCGGGGATATCGCGAGGCGGTCGGCAAGGCGCCGCTCCGCGAAACGCTGGCCGCGGCGCTGCTGTTGGCAAGCGACTGGGACGGCCAGACACCACTACTGGACCCGTTCTGTGGTTCCGGGACCATCGCGATCGAGGGGGCGCTCCTCGCACGACGGATCGCTCCGGGCCTCAAGCGCCAATTCGCCTTCACGCGCTGGCCGGGAATGAACCTCGGTCTCTGGCGCAAGCTGACGAGCGCGGCAATCGCGGAGCAGCTACCGCGCGCCACCGCGCCAATTGTCGGTTCCGACCGCGACGCGGGCGCGATCGCCGCGGCCAGAGCGAACGCGGAGAGAGCGGGCGTCCAGGCAGACGTGCAGCTCGAGGTGAAGCCTGTTTCTGCCATCGAGCCGCCGGAGTCTCCGGGGCTCGTCGCAACCAACCCCCCGTATGGCGTGCGGGTCGGCGATCGCACTTCCGTTCGGGATTTGTACGCGCGTCTCGGCCAGGTGCTGCGCCGGCGGTGCGCGGACTGGACCGTGGCCCTCTACTCCGCGTCTCCGAGGCTCTCCAACGAAGTCCGCCTCCCGTTCGACGAGATGTTCAGAACCACTAATGGTGGCATCCTGATCGCGGCGCTCAAGGCTCGCGTACCGAGGCTCGCCTAACGCGGAAATTGGCCCTTGGGAGGATGTCCGCTTTTTGCAGAAAGGGTGCCCGCTCCAGGATCGTGGCGACTACCCCCTACGCTAGAGTCCGGCATCGTTCTTGAAGAGGACTCGGCAATTACGCGAGGCGGACGGGTCCATGGTTCGCCCGGCCTCCCAGAGCAAACGCGTTCGGGTCACGTCAGTTAGGGGTACGACCCGGGCGCGCCACTTCCACTCGAGGTTAGTACCGTGGGCGTGAGCGATCCGAGGACCGAGGGCGAGGCCGCCCTCGACACGAAGTTGACGGGCAAAGTCGCACACGATGTCGCGAACGGAAAAAGAAACCGCAGACGAACGCTGACCAGGTTGCTCGATGGGTTGCGCGCCCTGGAGGCAGGTGATTTCCGGGCGCGTCTCTCTCCTGAAGACGATCCGCTCCTCGCGGAAGTCGTCGACGTCTTCAATAGCGTTGCCAGCCGCCACGAGCGCCTGTCCGAGGAAATGCGCCGGGTGAGCTTCGCGGTTGGCCGCGAGGGCAACATGCGCGAGCGGGTGGCGTTCCCCGCGAGCGGCTCGTGGAGCGTGACGGTGGACGCGGTCAACAACCTCATCACGGACCTCGTTCAGCCGACGACGGAGGTTTCTCGCGTGATCAAGGCGGTCGCCGAGGGCGACCTGTCGCAGAAGGTGGATCTCGAAATCGAGGGCAAGACGGTGCAGGGGGAGTTTTTCCGCATCGGCTCCACGGTGAATCGAATGGTGGACCAGCTCCGCGCGTTCTCGAGCGAAGTGACGCGCGTGGCGAAGGAAGTAGGTACGGAGGGCGTGCTGGGTGGCCAGGCCAACGTCCCCGGCGTGGCGGGCACCTGGAAGGATCTCACGGACAACGTGAACGGCCTCGCCAACAACCTCACGAGCCAGGTGCGGAACATCGCCCTCGTGACGACGGCGGTCGCGAACGGTGACCTCTCGCAGAAGATCACCGTCGAAGCCAAGGGCGAGGTTCGCGAGCTGAAGCAGACCATCAACACGATGGTGGATCAGCTGAACGCGTTCGCCTCGGAAGTGACGCGCGTGGCCGGTGAGGTGGGAACGGAAGGAAAGCTCGGCGGTCAGGCGCGCGTCGAGGGCGTGCTGGGCACCTGGCGCGACCTCACCGAGAACGTGAACGGCATGGCCGCGAACCTCACCGTGCAGCTGCGCGACGTGAGCGCCGTCGCCACGGCGATCGCGAGCGGCGACCTCACCCGCAAGATCACCGTCGAGGCGATGGGCGAGATCCTTCAGGTGAAGGAAGTCATCAACAAGATGGTGGATCAGCTGAACGCATTCGCGGGCGAGGTCATTCGCGTGGCGCGCGAAGTAGGCACGGAGGGCGTGCTGGGCGGCCAGGCCAACGTGCCCGGCGTCGCCGGCACGTGGAAGAGCCTGACCGACAACGTGAACCTGATGGCGAACAACCTCACGGGTCAGGTGCGCAACATCGCCGACGTCACCACGGCGGTCGCGAAGGGCGATCTCACCCGCACGATCACGGTCGAAGCCAAGGGCGAAGTGCTGGCGCTCAAGAACACCGTCAACACCATGGTGGATCAGCTGTCGGCGTTCGCGTCCGAAGTGACGCGTGTGGCGCGCGAGGTGGGCACGGAGGGAATCCTCGGCGGCCAGGCCAGCGTGCAGGGCGTGAGCGGCACGTGGAAGGATCTCACCGACAACGTGAACTTCATGGCGTCGAACCTCACGACGCAGGTGCGCAACATCGCCGACGTCTCGACGGCGGTCGCGCGCGGCGACCTCTCGCGAAAGATCACGGTGGAGGTGCGCGGCGAGATTCTCGAGCTCAAGAACGTGTTCAACACGATGGTGGACCAGCTGAACGCGTTCGCGGGCGAAGTGACGCGCGTGGCGCGCGAAGTCGGCACGGAAGGAAAGCTGGGCGGCCAGGCGAAGGTCACCGGAGCGGGCGGCGTGTGGCGCGATCTCACCGACAACGTCAATGGTCTGGCATCGAACCTCACGACGCAGGTGCGCAACATCGCGTTCGTGATGACCGCGGTCGCCAACGGCGACCTGTCGCAGAAGATCTCGGTCGAAGTCCAGGGCGAGGTGCTGGAGCTCAAGAACACCATCAACAACATGGTGGAGAAGCTCCGTATCTTTGCCGACGAAGTCACGCGCGTGTCGCGCGAAGTGGGTACCGAAGGAAAACTCGGTGGTCAGGCACAGGTGCCGGACGTCGCGGGCACGTGGAAGGGGTTGACCGACAGCGTGAACGCGATGGCCAATTCGCTCACGATGCAGGTGCGCAACATCGCCGACGTGGCCACCTCCGTGACGAAGGGAGACCTCACGCGCCAGATCACCGTGGACGCGCAAGGCGAGCTCGACGAGCTCAAGACGAACATCAACCAGATGATCGGCAACCTGCGCGAAACCACCGAGCGCAACGAAGAGCAGGACTGGCTCAAGACGAACCTGGCGAAGTTCAGCCGGATGATGCAGGGCCAGAAAGACCTGGAGTCGGTGTCGCGCCTCATCATGAGTGAGCTGACGCCGCTGGTGTCCGCGCATCACGGTGCGTTCTTCATCGCGGACACGGACGCCACCGAGGGCGCGTCGCTCCGACTGATCGCCAGCTATGCGTACCGGGCGCGCAAGCACGTGGCGACGAGGTTTCTGCCCGGTGAAGGACTGGTGGGACAGGCAGCGCTGGAGAAGCAGCCGATCCTGCTCCAGAACGTTCCGGACGACTACATCCAGATCACGTCGGGGCTCGGCGAAGCGGCGCCGCGAAATATCGTCGTGCTGCCGATCCTGTTCGAAGGCGACGTGAAGGCCGTCATCGAGCTGGCCAGCTTCCTCCCCTTCAGCACGATTCACCAGACGTTCCTGGATCAGCTCGCCGAATCGATCGGCGTCGTGCTGAACATGATCCAGGCGAACATGCGCACCGAAGAGCTGCTGGAGCAGTCGCAACAGCTCACGCAGGAGCTCCAGAGCCAGTCCCAGGAGCTGCGCAAGCAGCAGGACGAACTGAAGAAATCCAACACGGAGCTGGAGCAGCAGGCGCGCTCACTGCGCCAATCCGAGGAGCTCCTCAAGGAGCAGCAGGAGGAACTGCAGCAGGTCAACGAGGAGCTCGAGGAAAAGGCGTCCCTGTTGGCCGAGCAGAATCAGAAGGTCGAGCAGAAGAACCGCGAAGTGGAGTCAGCGCGGCAGGCGCTCGAGGAAAAGGCGCAGCAGCTGGCCACCAGCTCGAAGTACAAGAGCGAATTCCTGGCGAACATGTCACACGAGCTGCGCACGCCGCTGAACTCGCTGCTGATCCTGGCGCGGCTCCTGTCGGACAACAAGGAGAAGTCGCTCACGGCAAAGCAGGTGGAATACGCGCGAACGATTCACTCGTCGGGCACCGACCTGCTCAATCTCATCAACGACATCCTCGACCTGTCCAAGGTCGAGGCCGGCAAGATGGAGATCCATCTCTCCGAGGTCGCGTTATCGGGTGTCGTGGGGTTCGCGAACCGAACATTCCGCCCCGTGGCCGAGCAGAAGCGGCTCGCGTTCGACGTGATCGTGGGCGAAGACGCGCCCCGAGTGCTCTACACCGACGGCCAGCGGCTTCAGCAGATCCTCAAGAACCTTCTCTCGAACGCGATCAAGTTTACGGATTCTGGCAGCGTACGCCTCAGGGTTCGCCGCGCGGATCCGGAGCGGAAGTTCACGAGTCCCATCCTGGAGCGCACGAAAGACGTCGTTGCGTTCGAGGTCACCGACACCGGCATTGGAATCGCCCAGGACAAACAGAAGCTCATCTTCGAGCCATTCCTGCAGGCGGACGGTACGACGAGTCGCCGTTTCGGCGGCACTGGGCTGGGCCTTTCCATCAGCAGGGACATCGCCCGTGCGCTGGGCGGCGAGCTGTCGGTGGAGAGCGCCCCGGACAAAGGCAGCACATTTACGCTGTTCATGCCGGTCCGCGGCGGCTCCACGCCCATGATGGACCGAACCTTCGAGCCGGGTCCGGCCACGGGGGCGCAGGTGCCCAGTGCCGCGCCGCACTCGGCTCGCGGCACGGCCACGGGCGTGCCGTCCTGGAGCGACGCGTTCAGGGAGAGCCTGGGACACGTGGGGACGGGCGACGAGGAGGAGGAACCGCCGCCGGCAAGTGACGCGTACGACGACGATCGTGAAACGATCGCTCCGGGCGACCGCGTGATCCTGGTGATCGAGCACGACATGGAGTTCGCACAGCGGCTCTACGACATCGCGCGCCACCACGGCTTCAAGTGCCTCGTCTCGCTGGACGGCGAAGCCGGCATGCGCCTGGCGCATGCGTTCCAGCCAGATGCCATCACGCTCGAGCTCGGCCTCAATGGCGTCGACGGCTGGACGGTGCTGGACCGCCTCAAGCACCATCCGGACACGCGCCACATCCCGGTGCACGTCATCAGCAGCGTCGGCGACCGCCACGCGGGGCTCTCCGCTGGCGCGATCGGCTATCTGGAAAAGCCGGCGTCACACGCCGCGCTGGATGGCGCGTTCCGCGCGATCGAAACCTTCGTGAACCAGCCACACAAACGCGTGCTCCTCCTGGCGGATGAGGAATCGCGCAGGACGGATGCGGAGTCGATCGCCCAGGACGACGTCGAGATCGTCAACGTAGCCTCTGCCGCCGAAGCGCACACCGAGCTCACCAAGGACGGTGTCGACGCGATCGTCCTCGATGTCGGGCCGACCGGCCCCGCGGAGGCATTCGCGATCCTGGAGACGGTGCGGGATACTGCGTCCGTCCGAGAAGTGCCGATCGTCGTGCGCCGCGGTGGTGGCTGGTCCGCGGACGACGAGGCGCGGCTCCACGCGTTCGCCGAGTCCCTCCTGCTGCGTGAAGCGCGGTCGGCCGAACAGCTGCTGGATGCCACCGCCCAGGTGCTGCATCGGACCGTGAATCGCCTGCCGGAGCGCCAGCGGCAGGTACTGCAGCGGCTGCACGAGTCCGGGAACGAGTTCACCGGCAAGCGCGTGCTGATCGTCGACGACGATGTGCGGAACGTGTTCTCGCTCACCAGCGTGCTCGAAGATCAGGGCATGCAAGTGGACTTCGTCGAAAACGGCCTGGACGCCATCTCGAAGCTGCACCGGACGTCCTACGACCTGGTGCTCATGGACATCATGATGCCGGAAATGGACGGGTATACGGCGACCCGGACCATCCGCGACGACCAGCGACTCAAGAGTTTGCCGATCATCGCCCTCACGGCCAAGGCCATGAAGGGTGATCGGGAACGGTGTCTCGCCGCCGGGGCCTCCGACTACATCACCAAACCGGTGGATACAGGCCAGCTGCTCAACCTCATGCGCGTATGGATGCATCGGTAGTCCGCGTTCCGCCGTCGGGCTCGCCCGGTTCCTGCATCGGGAGGGCGCCGTGACCCACGTCATGCCCGCTCTCCGGACGACGCCGAGATCGGTCTTCGCCATGCGCGATATGGTCGAGATCCTGCTCGTGGACGACCGTCCGGAGAACCTCCTCGCGCTCGAAGCCATCCTCGAGCCGCTGGGCCAGCGGCTCGTGCGCGCCCAATCGGGCGAGGAAGCGCTCCGCAAGCTGCTCAAGCACGATTTCGCGCTCGTCATGCTCGACGTGCAGATGCCGGGGATGAACGGATTCGAGACGGCGCAGATCATCAAGTCGCGCGAGCGCACGAAGTTCATCCCGATCATCTTCCTCACGGCGATCAGCAAGGAAGAGGAGCACATCTTCCGCGGCTACCAGGTGGGTGCCGTGGATTACATCTCGAAGCCGTTTCAGCCGGATGTCCTGCGCTCCAAGGTCGCCGTTTTCGTGGACCTGCACCTCAAGCAGAAGCGGATCATGGAGCAGGAGGCGCTGCTGCGCGAGGGCGAGCGGCGGGAATCGGAGCTGCGTCACGTCCGCGAGCTGCTGCAGTCCGAAGCGCGTTTTCGCTTCATGATCGATACCGCGATGGATGCGATCGTGCTGTTCGACAGCCAGGATCGCATCCTGCTCTTCAACGCCGCGGCGGAGCGCATGTTCAACGTGGCGGCGTCGGACGCCATTGGCTGTCCGCTGACCGACCTGTTCCCCGACTCCGGAAGCGCGAAGTCTCTGCGGGAGCTGGCTGAACGCACGCAATCGGCTGCGTCGTCCGACGGCGTTCGGGTCGACGAGGACACGGTTGCCGCGCTCGAAGCCCGGCGGTGGAACGGCGAAACCTTCCCCATCGAAATCTCGGTGTCGACGTTCGAGGGCAAGGACGGCATGCAGTACACGCTGATCGTCCGCGACGTCTCCCTGCGCATGCGCCAGGAGCGCGAGCTACGTGAACAGGCGGTGATCCTCGCGCGGACCTCCGAGGAGCTCCGGGCAGCCAACGACGAGCTCAATCAGCGCCGGGAAGACCTCGAGCGGGCGATGACGGCGCGCAGTCGGTTCTATGCCTCGATGAGCCACGAGCTTCGCACGCCGATCAACGCCGTGCTCGGCTACAGCACCCTGCTGCTCGAGAACATCTACGGGCCGCTGAACGAAAAGCAGACGGAAGGCATCCAGCGGACCCAGCGCGCGGCGAAACATCTCCTCGAGCTGGTGAACGACGTCCTCGACCTCTCCAAGATCGAAGCGGGCAAGATCGATTTGCGGCTGCAGCCGGTGTCGTTCCCCGCGATCGTGGAGGAGCTGTTCGTGACGGTCCGGCCGCTCGCGGACAAGTTCCAGACCAAGCTGACCCTCGAGGCCGACGGCACATCGTGCAACATCGTCTCGGACCCGCGCCGCGTCCGTCAGATCCTGCTCAACCTGCTGTCGAACGCCATCAAGTTCGGCAAGTCAAAGCCGATCACGGTCCAGGTCGCGCGCACGCCCAGCGACGGCGTTTCGGTCGCGGTGATCGATCAGGGAGACGGCATCCCGCCGGAAGAGCAGGACCGCATCTTCCAGGAGTTCGTGCAGCTGGGGAAGACGCACCTCCAGGAGGGGACGGGTCTGGGCCTGCCCATTTCGCGGCGGCTCGCGGAGCTGCTGCACG
>DASTVV010000153.1:0-6562 GCA_035758925.1 Gemmatimonadaceae bacterium | reverse complement strand
TCCCGCGCGACGCCGTGTACGAACACAACGAGTACCTGGACAAGACCTTCGGCTACCACACGCGGTCGTTGCTCGTCGTTCCCATGATCAATCGGCGCGACGAGGTGCTGGGCGTATTGGTCCTCATCAACAAGAAGACCGGCCGCCACGCCACGATCAGGAACAAGGAGGACGCGGACCGCTACGTGCTGCCGTATTCCGATCGCGATGTGCGCCTCGCGCGCTCACTCGCGGGCCAGGCGGCCGTCTCCATCGAGAATACACGACTGTATACCCAGATCGAGAACTTGCTGCAGTCTTTCGTGAAGGCAGCTGCCACCGCCATCGACCAGCGCGATCCCACGACCGCCGGACACTCGCTGCGCGTGGCCGCCCTCGCCACCGATCTCGCGGCCGCTGTCGAGCGCGATGGCCGTGGTCCATACCAGCATGTGCGCTTCTCACGAGCCCAGATGCGCGAGCTGCAGTTCGCCGCGTTGCTGCACGACTTCGGCAAGGTTGGCGTCAAGGAAGATGTGCTGCTCAAGTCGAAGAAGCTGCCAGTGTACCTCTGGGAGCGCGTCAACGCCCGCTTCGATCTGATCCGGCGAACGAAGGAAGCCGATCACTATCGACTCCGCGCCGAGGCCTGCGACCGAGGCGGGGGTGACAAGGCAGGCCAGATGCCGTCCGACGCGCAACTACACGAGCAGCTCGACGAGCTGACGCGCATGCGCGAGCTGGTCGGGAAGGCCAACGAGCCGGATCTCTTGCCGGAGCCGCCGAGCGCGGAGTTGCGGGAGATCGCGCGGCGCACGTTCCAGCGGCCCGACGGCATGGTCGTGCCGTACCTGTCGGATGTCGAGGTGAGTTACCTGGAGATTCCACAGGGCACACTCGACGCGCAGGAGCGCGTGGAGATCGAATCCCACGTGGAGCAGACGTTCCAGTTTCTGCAGCAGATCCCCTGGACGGACGACCTCAAGAACCTGGCGATGTATGCCTACGGGCACCACGAGAAGCTGGATGGCACCGGCTATCCGCGTCACGTGAAAGCGGCGGACATCCCGATCCAGACACGCCTGCTCACACTCGCGGACATGTTCGACGCCCTCACGGAGGAAGACCGACCCTACAAGAGCCCCTGCTCCGTCGAGCAGGCACTTGACATCATGCAATCGGAAGCGAAGACCGGTGCTCTGGATCCCGAGCTTGTGCGCATCCTGGTGGAGAGCCAGGTCTACAAGCGAGTCCTGGAGCAGGACTGGCGAGGGTTCTAGCGCGCCAGTCCCGCAGCAACGCAAGTCGCCCGCCGCCTTGCCCTGGTCAGTCTGGATCTCGCTACGCGTCTCGGGATCATAGATCGTGACGGACCAGAACAGCTTCGCGGGCACTGGCTGCGGGACGTCGAGCCGGAACATCGCCGGCGACTCCAGCACGGCTTGGTGGAACCACTTCTCGTGCCTCGAGATCGCTGCTGCTCCGCTCCGCACGGTCAGTCGCGCGCGAAGGCGCCGACCGCTTCCTTCTCGAGATCCAGATACACCTCCTTGCCGACGTCCACGGCCACGCCCAGGATCGAGCCGTCGATGAACCGGTACTGCCCGTCGTATTCCTTGCTCACCCGGTCCGCGCTGTCGAAGCCGACGCACAGCCCGTCGCCGCAGAGCGAGAAGTGGCCCGGCTGCGTCTTCATCGGCCCTTCGGCGACGACCTTTTCGTCGATGTACAGCTGCGTCTTGCCGATGGATTCGCCGTACTTGCCGGACTTCTCGCGCACGAACGTCATCCCCACCGCGTGCTTGCCCGGGCTGAGGGCCTCGCTCGAGACGAACTTCTGCTCCTCGATGCCGAGAAAGTTGTAGACGTAGTACAACTTCCGATCCTTGATGAAGAGCGAATGGCCGCCGAAGCGTGAGCCGTGCGCGAAGATCACTCCGTGCGAGTCCGACGTCAGCGTCACGTCAGCGATGATCTTGTACGAACGGCCGCGAATACTGACGGCGACGCCCTCTGGAACCGGTGACGTGTTCGGCAGATAGATGTAGCGCGTCCGCGGCGGCTCCGTGCTCGGCTTCTCGATGCCCAACAGTTCCACCGGCGTGCGGTCGTCCAGCGGCAGCACGAAGTTCTTGTCCGCTTCCTTGAACCATTCGTCGATGAGCTCCTTGAGCTTCTCGGGCTTCTCTTTGGCCAGGTTCTTCGACTCGGAGCGATCGGCGTCCACGTGATACAGTTTCCACACATCCTTGTCGAAGTGGCCGGCGCCGCTCGTCGGCGTGTGCAGCGTGGACGCCTTCCAGCCGTCCTTCCAGATGCCGCGCGTGCCCAGCATGCAGTAGTACTGCTGCTGCTTCTGCGTCTTCGCATTGGCATCGTCGAACGTGTAGCGCATGGAGACGCCGTTCAGCGGGTACTGCTCGACGCCGCGATACACCTTCGGCATCTCGAGTCCGGCTACATCCAGGATCGTGGGCACGATGTCCGTCGAATGGTGGTACTGGTGCCGCACTTCGCCCTGGGCCTTGATCCCTTTCGGCCAGTGGATGACGAGCGGATCGCACGTGCCGCCGGAGAACTGCGAGTAGCGCTTGAACATCTGGAACGGCGTGCTGAACGCGACGGCCCAGCCGGTGGGATAATGATTGTACGTGTCGGGTCCGCCGAGCGTATCGAGATACTTGAGATTCTCCTGCAGGTCGTCCGGGTAGCCGTTGAAGAACTTGTTCTCGTTGACCGAGCCGTTGGGCGTTCCCTCCCCCGAAGCCCCATTGTCGGCGCAGTAGAAGATGATCGTGTTCTCGAGCTGTTTGGTGTGCTCGAGATACTCGACGATGCGTCCGACTTGTGCGTCCGTGTATTCGGAGAATCCGGCGTACACCTCCGCCATGCGCGAAAACAGCTTCTTCTCGTCCGCGTTCAGATCCGCCCACGGACGCACGAGGTCGCCCTTGTTGGTGTCGGACACTTCCTTGGGCAGCGGATTGACTGGCGTCATCTTCGTGTCCTTCGGCAGGACGCCCTGCTCGATCATTCTCGGAAGCACCGAGTCGCGATACGCCTCGTAGCCGTCGTCGAATTTCCCCTTGTACTTGTCGGCATACTCCCTGGGGCTGTGGTGCGGCGCGTGGTTAGCGCCCGGACAGAACCACATGAACCACGGCTTCGACGGATTCGACGAGCGCTGGTCGTGCAGCATCCTGAGCGCCTGATCCGCGAGATCCCTGGACAGGTGGTATCCGTGCTCCGGGATGTCTGGCGGCTCCACGAAGTGGTTGTCCTCCACGATGTCCGGGTACCAGTTGTTCGTCTCGCCGCCGAGGAATCCGTAGAAGCGGTCGAAGCCCTTCTGGCAGGGCCATTCGGATTTGCTGCCGCCGCCCGAGATGTCCTCCACCGGAACATTGTGGTTCTTGCCCAGCCAGAAGGTGCTGTAGCCGTTGTCCTGGAGCACTTGCCCGATCGTGGCGCATTCGGCCGGCAGGCGTCCGGCAGCACCGGGAAATCCGTCGGCCGCTTCCGTGATCGACGCGCAGCGGTTCACGTGGTGATTGCGGCCCGTGAGAAATGTCGAACGCGTCGGTGAGCAGAGCGCCGTCGTGTGCCACTGCGAGTATCGCAACCCGCCATCCGCGAGCTTCTGGAGTGTGGGCATGTTGATGCGGCCGCCGAACGGTGACCACGCCGCGAGGCCGGTGTCATCGTAGAGGACGATCAGCACGTTCGGCGCTCCCTTTGGAGCAGTCGGAAGCGTATAGGGCGCCCAGTCGGGCTTGGAGTCGCGGACATCGAGCTTGATGACGCCGTTGAACTTCTTCGCGGTCATGCTGCCTCAGCTCCTGGGGTGGAGCGACGACGGGTGGTGGCGCCGACGGCTGACAGCCCTCTTTGCCGACCTGAGAATCCTTCGTGCGATGCGCTGCATTCCCGCGCGCATTCGCTGCGGAAGCCGGGCGCCAATGCGCTCGCTCCTCGGCAGAACGCGAGTGCATCCTCGCGCCTGGTAGAGCGCGAAAACGGCCTGCGCCGTTTCCGAGAGTTCGTCCGGCGCACCCAGCTTCACCGTGCGCGGGCGCACCGACGCGTCCTGACGCCGGCGAATACTGTGGAGTATCCGGTGCCACCATTGTTGCAACGCCGATGTCGGAACGATCTCGGCAACCCTCACCTTCGCGTCGTAACTGCTCTGGGATGCGGGAACGACGTCCGGAATCGGCAGGCTGCCCGGCTGCCGTTTCGTTTTGACTTTTCCGGCCATCGAAACACGTCCTCAGGAGCTCGGCAAGAGCTCCTTGGCGAAGGTGGCGTTCGTGGGACTCGGACATCGAGGCGACGCTCGGTGACGCCGCGTCCGGTTTTATGCCAAGAGTCGCGGGCCGAAGTGGGAGGCTCAATTGGACGGAAGGCCAACCCGCGATGGCCGAGCCCGGTCACCAGTCGCCGCGCTTCTCGCCTCGCAGATAGTAGGCGCGGATCGAGATCGCGACGCCGCCGATGTTGACGGCCATACCGCCGTACATGAACCCCCTCCCGAGCACGGCGTCGTGAACGTGAAACGCGGAACCAGCGATGACCAGGCCGAGCGCCGTCCATGCGATCATCTCGAGACACACGCGCACCAGGTCCCAACGCTGGATGCGATCGGCTTCGCGGCTGGCGCGCTCGCGCTCACGGCCGATGCGCTCGTATTCCGCCTGCACCCACTCTGGTCGGTGCTTCCCCGCCTGCCCCGCCGATTCGACTGGAGACTGTTCGTTCACAGGGTTGTCCGTGTGCGCGCACCCCGCACTGCTACACGAAGCGCTCGCCCACGATCCAAGGTGGCACCATCTCAGGCCGTCGGCTTGAGGTACCAGTACAGCACCAGGCAGACGATGACGCCGAATGCGGCGACAAGGCCCAGCCGCGACGCGCTTTCGCGGTGCCCCCGCGCGAGCTGCCCGAGAGCGGCCAGGATGGCCAGTCCGGTGAGGACGTACAGCGCTTCGAGAACGTTCACCACGTGTGTTGTTTCCGCGAGTGCCAGGGAGCAAGTTTCCGCCCCGATGGAGACTGCACGTAACCCCAGCCTCTGAGCCAGCCCCCTTCCCTGGTTCCAATCATTTGACATCACTCGAGCACGCCGCGGCCACGCTGCGCCGCTCCACGTCCGTCGTGGTGTTCACCGGCGCCGGCGTCTCCGCGGAGAGCGGCCTGCCCACCTTTCGGTCCGGTGCAAACGCGATGTGGAAGGACGACGACGTCGCGCGTTATGCCAACCCACGCGGATATCGCGCGCATGCCGCAGACGCGTGGCGTTGGTACTGCATGCGTGTCCAGAAAGCCGCCGAGGTTGAACCCAACGCCGGTCACCTGGCGATCGCCGAGATCGAGCGTCGCGTGAAGGACTTCGTCCTTGTCACACAGAACGTCGACGGCCTGCACCAGCGCGCGGGCAGCCGGAACGTCGTCGAGCTGCATGGGAGTCTGCGCCAGGTGCGCTGCTTCGACTGCGGAGTGGCGTTCCGCTGGCCCCCGCTCCCGGCCGAGCCGCGCTGCAAGCGCTGCGGTGGCCTGCTCCGCCCCAACGTGGTGTTCTTCGAGGAACAGCTTCCAGTCGACGCGATCGAACGCGCGCGAGAGGTCGCTGAGCGCTGCGACGTCTTCATTGCAGCGGGGACGTCGAACCTCGTGTGGCCCGCTCGCGAGATTCCGGACTATGCGCGTTCGTGCGGCGCGGACGTCTTCATCGTCAACGTCGACATGGAGGGTCAGACACCGGCCTCCGAGCACGTACTGCACCTCGTCGGACAAGCTGGCGACGTCCTTCCCCGCCTCGTCGCCGCGACCTGGAGCGTCGCGTGACCCCCGAGACCCGCCTGCTGGTCTTCGCCTTCGCGGCGATCGCCACGCTCATCCTGCTGATCGCGCGCTTCAGGGTACACCCATTCATCGCCCTGGTCGGGGTCTCGCTCACCATGGGCATTGCGGCGGGTATGCCTGCCGCGGCGGCGGTCAAGGCGTTTCAGGACGGCGTTGGCAACGTGCTCGGGCTCATCGCCGTGGTCGTCGCGCTCGGAACCATGCTGGGCAAGATGATGGCGGAATCCGGTGCGGCGGCGCGGATCGCGACCACGCTCATCGGCCTGTTCGGCGAGCGACGCGTGCACTGGGCCATCATGTTCGTCGCGTTCATCGTCGGCATCCCCGTGTTCTTCCAGGTGGGATTCGTCCTCCTCGTGCCGCTCGTCTTCACGATCGCGCGTCGCACGGGGATCTCGCTGGTGAAGATCGGCATTCCGCTGGTCGCCGGGCTTTCCGTGGTCCACGGGATGTTGCCGCCGCACCCGGCGGCGATGCTCGCCGTCGGCGCGTTCAACGCGGACCTCGGCCTCGCGATCCTCTACGGACTCATCGTTGGCTTGCCCACCGCGGCGCTGGCCGGACCGATCTACGGCGCGTGGATCGCGCCCCGCGTCGTGCTTCCCGCCGAGAACCCGATCGCCACACAGCTGGAAGGGACGTCGAGTACGTCGGCTGACCAGGAACCCACACCCGGGTTCGGCATCTCGGTGTTCACGGTGCTCATTCCGGTGATCCTCAT
>DASTVV010000202.1:0-17872 GCA_035758925.1 Gemmatimonadaceae bacterium | reverse complement strand
TTGATCGTTCGAACCACGACGCCATTCGCATCGGAGATCGTGATCGAAATGCTGTCCTTCGAGACCACCTTCGTCCCGGCGCTGTCTTTGACCGTGCTATCGCTCCCCGTCTTGAGATAGAAGTTGATCGGCGTGCCGTAGGGTGGGCTGAAGCCCGCCGAGGGATCGTAGCTCACCGAGAACGGCTGCTCGGTGTCGTGCAGGCGATACACGGGGCGCGGCGCGAAGAGGTGCGCGTCTCTTGTCACGACGTCGGACGCGAGCGTGCGCAGCGGCGTGATGTCGTCCAAAATCCAGAAGCCGCGCCCATACGTGGCAACCACCAGGTCGCTGTAATTCGGCTGGACGACGATCCAGTACACCGGCGCGCGCGGCAGGTTGTTCTGGAGCGGCTGCCAGCTGTCACCATCATTGAACGAGACGTACAGGCCGCCTTCGGTCCCGAGGTAGAGCAACCCGCGCCGCACGGGATCTTCGCGCACGACGTGCGCGTAGGACACCGGCGTCTTCGCGAGGCCATTCGCGATGAGTCGCCAGGTCTTGCCGAAGTCGGTCGTCTTGTAGACCCAGGGATCGCGGTTGTTCACCTGATGGCCATCCACCGTGAGGTATGCGGTGCCCGCGTCGTATCGGGATGGCTCGATGTTGCTGACGGTGCCCCAGAACAAGAGACCCGGAATGTTCGCGGAGACGTTCGTCCACGTGGCGCCGCCATCGCGGGTCACGTGCACGAGGCCGTCGTTCGTTCCCGCGTACATCAGGTTGCCATCGAGCGGCGACTCGGCGATCGAGAAGATCACCCCTGAGTACTCGACGCCGATGTTGTCCGGTGTGAGGCCGCCACTCTCGCGTTGGCGCGACTTGTCGTTGCGCGTGAGGTCCGGCGAGATGACGCGCCACGATTTGGCGCCGTCCGTCGTCACGTGCACGTACTGGCTGCCGACGTACAACCGGTTGTGGTCGTGCTGCGACAGCGTCACCGGGAATGTCCAGACGAAACGGTACTTGATGCTGTCCGCGGAATGGCCGATGGCGGCTTGCGGCCAGATCTCGCTGAACGTCGTGAGATTGGTGCGACGGTCCCAGCGCGTGACGATGCCGCTGACGCTCCCGAACCCGGACGCGCTCGACCATACCAGGTTGCCGTCCACGGTGTCCGGCGTCGCCCAGCCGCTCTCGCCGCCGCCGACGGTGACCGCATGCCCGCGCGTAATGGTCGGGAAGGCATCCCCGAAGAACGACGCGTCCAGGCGGGAGTTGCTGGGAATCATCACGGACGGTCCGTCCTGCCGATTGCCGTACAGGTTGTAGGGGACCTTGTTGTCCACCATCACGTGATACATCTGCGCGATGGGAAGCTGGGTCTGGATCCACGTCTTCCCGCGATTGGTGGAGACGGACACGCCGCCGTCGTGGCTGACCACCATGCGATTCGCGTTGGTGGGATCGATCCAGATATCGTGGTGGTCGCCGCCGGGGTACTCGGTGAAGGGCGGGTCGATCGTGGTCTTGCCGCCGTCCACCGTTTTGCTCCACGAGGCCGAGAGGAAGTACGCTTCGTCCGCGTTGTCCGGAGCCACAGCCATTCTGTTGTAGTAGTGCGTACGACCCGCGAGCTGGCGGTCGTGGCTGACCACCTGCCAGTTGTCGCCCGCGTCGTCGGACCGAAACAGCTCGCCGCTCTCCGGCGTGGCACCATCGACGAGATTCGGCACGCCGTCGCCCGTCTCGATGAGGGCGTAAATGCGGTTGGGATTGGCCTTGCTCATGCCCAGGCCAACTTTGCCGTGATGCTTCTTCGGCAGGCCCGGCCCGGTGAGCCTCTTCCACGTGGCCCCTGCGTCGGTGGACTTCCAGATCCCACTGCCCGCGCCGCCGCTCGTGCGTCCCCACGTGTGGATCTCGATCTGCCACATGCCCGCGTAGAGGATTCGAGGATTCGTCGGGTCCATCACCAGGTCGGAGGCGCCCGTCGAATCGTTGACGAAGAGGATGCGATCCCAGGTCTTCCCGCCATCGCTCGAGCGATAGATGCCGCGCTCGGATTGTGGTCCGTACGCGTAGCCCAGCGACGCGACGTACACGAGGTCCGGGTTCGTGGGATGCACGACGATCCGAGAGATGCGTCCGGTATTCTCGAGTCCCGCGCGCGTCCACGTCTTGCCGGCGTCAGTGGACCTGAACATTCCCCAGCCGACGGAGATGTGGCTTCGGATGAACGGCTCGCCCGTCCCCGCATAGACGACATTGGCGTCGCTGGGCGCGACCGCCAGCGATCCGACGGACGAAACGGGCTGCCCGTCGAAGATCGCGGTCCAGTGCACGCCACCGTCCGTGGACTTGAACATCCCGCCGGATGCCGCACCGGCGTAGTACGTGTTCACGTCTCCCACGACACCGGCGACGGAGGTCACGCGATTCCCTTCCGGGCCGATGTACCGGTACTTGAGGCGCGAATAGACCGCTGTGTCTATGCCTGCGGGCCTGGCGGCTTCGGCACGCGGCTGACGCTGTGCGAGCGCGGGCAATGCGGCCAGTAGCGAAATGACAACGAGGGCGGGACGGCGCATATCGGGCCACCAATTCTGGTTGGGGCCCGAACTTATCCCTCGAGCACTCGCGCATCAACGTCGCGCGAGTCAGGCGGTTGTGCGCAAGGGCGACGAACTGGAACGTCATCACCAGTTGCGCGACGAACCAGAACCCTCATCTCCGACTACACGTGCGTGTCCGCCATCACGGTTCGATCCTGCGCCCACGCCCGGAGCGCACCAATGTGCTCGGTCATCGTCAGTGCCAGGGGGCGCGTGTTCCGAATTTCCTGAAGCAGCAGCTCTGTCGACAGCGGTGTATTCGCAGAAAATGCCGCGAAGAGACCCGCGACAACCGACTCCTCGATCTCCGCGCCGCTGAACCCGTCGGACGCCGCGGCGAGCGCCGCCAGGTCGAACTGCCCCGGGTTCTGCTTCCGCCGCGCGAGATGGATGTTGAAGACGGTCTTACGCACCGCGGGGTTGGGCAGGTCCACGAAAAACACCTCGTCGAACCGCCCCTTGCGAATGAACTCCGGCGGCAGCCTGGACACGTCGTTGGACGTTGCCACCACGAACACGTCGCCGCGGCGGTCCTGGAGCCACGACAGAAAGCTGCCAAAGATCCGGCGTGACACGCCGCCGTCCACCTCTTCACCGCCGGACGCAAACGCTTTCTCCAACTCGTCGATCCACAGGATCGCAGGCGCCATGCGCTCCGCGGTCTGGAGCGCGCGCTTGAAGTTCTTCTCGCTGTCCCCGATGTACTTGTCGTAGAGATTCGCGGGATCGAGCTTGAGCAGCGGCAGTCCCCACTCGAAGGCCACGGCCTTCGCGCACAGGCTCTTGCCGCAGCCCGGCACGCCGAGGAGCAGGATGCCTTTCGGGAAACGCAGGCCGAAGGCCTCCGCGCGTTTCTGGTCCGTGACGACGGCGCGCCGCCTGGTGAGCCATTGCTTGAGTCCCGTCAGCCCTGCCACCTCGTTGAGTCCGTACTCCGGCGGAGAGTACTCGAGCAGCCCATCCTGCTGGACGGCCTGACGCTTGGCGGCGATCACGCCTTCGACGTCGGTCGAGCGGAGGAACCCATCCTCGACAATTTGCCGCGTGATGATCTTCTCGGCTTCCACGAGCGTGAGTCCCATCAGGTTCTGGATGAGACGCGTGCGATCCTGCGGCGTGAGCTCGACCCTGACCTGCATGCGGGCTGACTGCTCGCCGATCATCCGCTCGAGCACGATGCGGTAGTCTTCGTATGTCGGCGCGGGGAGACGGAAGAACGTCGCGTGTGGACGCAGCGCGTCCGGCAAGCGAATGCTGCTGCCGACGATGATCAGCGCGCCCCGGCGCTGCTCGAACATCGCCACGGTATCCAGGAGGTGGCTGACGACGAGCGGGTCGTCCAGATACGCAGCCAGGTCGCGAAAGAGATATACGCCCGCGGAGTCCTGCTGCGCGTAGTGCAGCGCCTTCTCCGGCTCCTGGGTGTCCTCGAAGTACGGATCGCCGACCTGATTGCCGCGCCGCACGCCCTTCGACCGCGTCCAGTAGTAGTAGTGAAGCGACAGCTCGGACGCGGCCTGACGGACAAGCTGTTCCGCGCGCTGCGGCTCGACGGTTTCAAGGACGATCAGCGCGTAATGGGCGCGAATCAGCAGCTGCAGGTCGTTGAGGGCGTTCTCGGAGGACACGTCTTTCCCTTGATTGGTCCGCGAAACAGACGATACAACTCGTGCGGTGAAACAGGCTTTCGTGTCGGATAGTGCCGCTTCAAAAACAAGCTCCCCTCGGCCGGCCGAGAGGAGCTTGGGTGGTTGTGAGTCTATTCGTGCTTTTGATTCGTGTGATTCGGATCAAGCAGTGCGTGGCCCCGGCGCACCGATGCTCATCGAGGAAGCGTCAGCGCGACAAGCGACGTCCCCGTTCCCTGCCCCACCGCGAAGACGATGTACTGCTTGCCCTGATGCATGAACGTCATCGGCACTGCCGTGGTCGGCGATGGGATCTTCACCGAGCCCACCTGCTTGCCGGTTGCCTTGTCCACCGCGAACAGACGCGCGTTGCCGCCGCGCAGATGCGTCGTGCTCCGACCCGTGCCATAGATCACCAGCGTCTTGGTCGAGATCACCTGCGCCTGTCCGGAGCCCGGCTGAGGGGGAAGCTTCACTCCGGCGAACAACGGATCGTTGCTGGTGACGGGGATCATGCCCCCGTTGGACGTCCACCAGGTCTTGTCGCCGCTGTTCATGTTGTACGCGGTGATGCCACCGTATTCCTTCGGCTTGAGGATCGACACACCGCCGATGCGCGAGAAGCTGGCGCGGTTTGAGAATCCATCGCCCTGCGTCCCTGCCTGCTTCACGTAGCCCGCGGGCGCGGGCAGTGCCCCGATGAGGCCGCAGTTGTCGCGCGGTGAGCTGTACCGGAACTCGGAGCAGGGATCTTTCTGCACCTGGATGGTGCTGAGCCCCGTGATCGACGCCACGAACATCGTGCCGGTCTCGGGATCCACCGCGGCGCCACCGTCGATGTTCACGCCACCGCTGGCGCCTGGCGAGTACCACGAGCACCGATATCCGGTCTTCGCCGTAGCGTCAGCGGCCGGGATGAAGTACGGACCCATGCGACACTTCTGCGCGAGCTTGAGCGCGGAATCCTTGATCGCAGGTGTGTAGTCGATCAGGTCCGCCTCCACGAGGCCCTGCTGCGAATACGGCGCCGGCTTGGATGGAATCGGCTGCGTCGGCCAGGTCTGCTCGCCCGGCACTTCGCTCTGGAGCACCTGCGTCTCCACGATGGGCCAGATTGGCTCGCCGGTGGCGCGGTCGAACGTATAGACCCAGCCCTGCTTCGTCGTCGCCGCGAGGACTTTGCGCGGCTGACCATTGACGGTGACGTCGAGGAGGTTCGGCGCCATCGGCGTGTCGTAGTCCCAGATGTCGTGGTGCACCATCTGGTAGTGCCACTTGCGTTGGCCGGTCTTCACGTCGATCGCGACGATGCTGTTGCCGAAGAGATTCGCGCCGGGACGGTGGCCGCCGTACTCATCCAGCAGCGGCATACCGACCGGGATGTACACGAGACCGAGCTCCGGGTCCGCCGTGTAGGGCGCCCACGCGTCGTTCTTGCCAACACCTTCGCTGCCGACCTTCGAGCCGTTCGTCCATGTCTCCGCGCCGAACTCTCCCGGCTGCGGCACGAGGTTGAACTTCCAGAGCTGCTTGCCGGTCTTGATGTCGAACCCGCGGATGTAACCGGGCAGGTTGCTGTAGCGAATCGGATAGTAGCCGTGGATCGACGAGTTGCCGACGATGATCACGTCGTTGACGATGATCGCCGGTGAGCTGTTGGCGATCTGGCCCAGCACACCCCTGGTGCCGTCGGCACCGATCTTCTTGACCGGATCCCACTTCTCGCCTGGCTTCGCCTGCCGATAGGGCGCAGCATCGCTGATGATCAGCGGCCCCGAGTCGTCCACTGCCAGCGGAACGAGTTGCAGGCCGAGTCCCTCCATGAGGTCCACGACACCGTTCGTGCCGAAGCTCGGATCGGGCTTGCCGGTCTTCGCGTTCAGCGACGCCAGGTGGTAGCCGGGCGTGATCACGACGACGCGCTCATTGGAGCCATCCGTCCAGTAGGCCAGTCCGCGGCCCGCAAACTGACGCGGGGCCTTCTGCCAGCGAATGCCCTCGTCGAGCTTCCAGTTCCACAGAGTCTTGCCGGTGGCGGGATCGATGGCCATCGCCATCCGACGCGTGGTCGCCACAGTGAACAGCCTGCCGTTCGCGTACAGCGGCGTCGCGCGGTAATACTCGTCGTCGCCGAACTCGCCGGCATTCCACTGCCACGCCGTCTTGAGTGAGTCGAAGTTCGCCGCATTGATCTGATCGAGCGGCGAGTAGCGTGTGCTCCAGGCGTCGGCGGCCCAATAGCGCCACTCGCCGGGCGGATTGCCGCGCACCGGCTTCGCGGACTGTGAGCTCTGGGCAGCGAGCTGCCCGCTGACGGCAAGAATCGCGAGAGCCACCGGGAACAGCTTCTTCATGGGAGGTCCTCTGTGTTTGACGGTCTCACGGAAGCTTGATTCGAATTTTTGCAAGCGCGGCGGAGTCAGGCGCAAGCTCGCGCTTGCCCGCCGGCATCTTGTTCATTCTCAGCAGATACGCCACCACGTCCGCGTACTCTTCGTCGGACAACGTTCCCGGGTCGTTCTTTGGCATTCGTTCTCGGACGAATGCGTACAGGTCCGCGAGCGACCGCTTGTTCCAGACGGTTTTGAACGTGGCACCGGTGTGTGTCTCCGGCGTGTGACAATTGCGACAGTTCCCCATGTACACGTCGCGTCCGCGCCCAGCCTGCGGCGACGTGTATACCCCGCTCCTGGTCGTCAGCGAATCCGACACCTTGCGGTGCGCGGACTGCGCCGCGGCATCGCGGAGCGGAAAGAACATGCAGATGGTGCCTGCCCAGAGCAACATGAGCGGAGCCCCTTCACTCTTGCCTCTCACGAGACCTCGGCGTCTGACGTACCGGAGCGGGACAACGCACCGAGCTGAGACGCGGCGATCCGGCGCCCCGCCTCCCGCATCGCCCAGGCCGCTGCGGCGATTGTCAGTAATACGATCGCCGCGCGCATCGCGCTGACGGCAAACGCCATATCCAACGCGGGGGGCGTGACCTGATACTCCGAGAGCGTGGCGCCACGGTCGATCATCCAGTGCCACGCCGTATGCGCGACCAACGCCGACAGGATGATCACGCCCAGTCGCTCGGCGACCACACGCGTGAACGCCAGCGACAGCAGGGGAATCGCAACCGCCAGCACCAGCAGCTGCCCGATCTCCACGCCCAGGTTGAAGGTGAAGAGCGAGATGGCCAGGTGCGAACCCCCGAACTGCAGGGATTCGCGCAGCGCGAACGAGAACGCGAAGCCGTGCACCAGTCCGAAGCCGAAGGCAATGAGCCATCGGCGCTCCAGTTTTGGTCCGACGATGTTCTCCAGCGCCATGAAGAGGATGGACGCGGCCACCAGCGTCTCGATCAGCGGCGGGAACCAGAGCGCATCAGGTGCCACGCCCATGGCGGACGAGACGAGCGTGATCGAGTGCGCCACCGTGAACGACGTCACGATCACGATGAGCGGCGGGACGCGCCGGAACGGAATCACCAGGCACAGCACGAACAGCAGGTGATCGATGCCGCTCAGGATGTGCGCGACGCCGAGCTTCACGAACTGGAACCCGGCGTGATACCAGCGCGGATCGAGACGGACAAGGCCGGGGTCGCCGACGTACTGATACGCGCGTTCGGCACCCGAGGGCGTGATGAAGCGCAGCACCGTCGTCGTCTTCACGCCAAGCCGGCCGAGCTGGGGACGGAGCGCAAAGTTGGACTGGGCTGAGGCAATCGGGTATTCGAGCACGACGTCGAGCTGCGCCTGCTGCCACGGGATGTCCGTGCTGTCCGGCAGCGCAGCGCCAAGCACATGGGCCAGGGCAGCCTCGTACGAGGCGAACGACTTGTCCGACGGCAGCGCGATTCGTGTGGCCACCACTCGCGCCTCCGGCAACTGCGATCCGTTCTCGAACGCCGCGATGAAGCCGGCGATCCACAGCTGCGCCGCCTCGCGCGCCATCGGCTCCGCGCGTGCGAGGTCCAGGTACCCCAGGCCACGCTCCGGAAAGTGCGTGTCGCGCATGGCTTCGAGCGGCGCGCGCAGAACGATGCGCAGCACGCCCGACTCGGGTTTGGCGAACGCCATGACCGTCACCCGGTTCGGGATCTCGTGCGCGCCGAGCGGCGCCGCGAAAAACGCGAGGAACGCGACTGGACGTAGCCAGCCGGGCCAACGTAGTATCACCGCTGCGAGTATAAGTCGTGGTAGGACACCTCACCACTCGGGGGGCGTGGACATGCGAAGTCGGACCGCGGTTGTACTCAGCTGCGTTGGCGTTCTGATCGCAGGGCTCGCAGTCGGACAAGCAAAGCTCCAGGCCGCCATCGCATCGCGAGCGGTGGACGCGCCCAGATTCGAGGTGGATCCACTCTGGCCCAAGCCGCTGCCGAACCATTGGGTCCTGGGCTCCACGATCGGCGTCGGAGTTGATTCGCGTGACCACGTATTCATCATCCATCGTGGCGACTCGACGCTGAATCAACGCACCGAGGTAGGCGCGAACGTCAACCCTCCCATCGGCGAGTGCTGCACCGCGGCGCCGCCGATCCTCGAGTTCGACCCCGAGGGCAACCTGGTGAAGGCGTGGGGCGGCCCCGCCGACGCGTACGTCTGGCCGTCGTCGAATCACGGCATCTCGGTGGATGACAAGGACAACGTCTGGATCGGCGGCAACGGCTCCAACCCCACCGACTCGCACATCCTCAAGTTCACGCACGACGGCAAGTTCCTGCAGCAGATCGGGACGCCGCGCATGCCGCCCAACAGCAACAGCACGACGAGCTTTGGACGCGTGGCGAAGATTTCGTTCGATAGCAAAGCGCAGGAGGCCTACGTTGCCGACGGCTACGCCAACAAGCGTGTCGCCGTGCTGGACATGAGCACCGGCGCCATCAAGCGCTTCTGGGGCGCCTACGGGAACGTGCCGAAGGACACCAACCTCGGACGCTACAGCCCCGAGGCGCCGCTGCCGCAGCAGTTCCGCAACCCCGTGCACTGCGCCGAGCCGACCAACGACGGGCTGGTGTATGTATGCGACCGGCCGAACGACCGCATTCAGGTCTTCCAGAAGGACGGCAAGTTCGTGAAAGAGGTGCGCATCGCGCCGGCGACGCTGGGCGACGGATCGGTGTGGGACATCGCGTTCTCGAAGGACCCGCAGCAGAAGTACCTGTATCTCGCGGACGGCAAGAATGAGCGGATCTACGTCATGGACCGCGCGACGCTCACGATTCTCACGCAGTTTGGCGACGGTGGCCGGCAACCGGGCCAATTCTTCGCCGTGCACTCCATCGCGACGGACTCCAAGGGCAACATCTACACGACGGAGACCTACGAGGGGAAGCGCGTGCAGAAGTTCGTGTACAAGGGGTTGGGTCCAGTCACGAAGATGAGTCAGGGAGTAGTGTGGCCATCTAAGTAGTGTTTTCCGAATCGGGGGCCCAAGGAAAGATCCGCGCGCGGGCCTTCAGGGAAGATCCGCGCGCCGGGGCCACGTACTGCTTGATCCGGATTCAGCGGATTGATCCTGATGTACTCGGGCACAACAAAAGCTCCTCTCGCTTGAAAGAGGAGCTTTTGCGCATAGAAGGATCAGGATGAATCCGTTGAATCCGGATTCTGTTGTAGGTGGCCCTGGTGGAACGGTGCTTGGCCTGTGAGGGTGGGCGCGACGAACCCCCAACCCTACTTATCGATGCGCCCCGTGATCCATCCCATCCGGACCTTCATCTGTGCCGGCGTGGCATCCGGTAGTTCCTCGATGGACCATGGCCCCGTGTCCGACTTTACCAGCTTGAGCCCCGCCCACCCGAGCGCCTCGTCGTAGTCCATGTCCTCCGTGCCTCCGACGTGCTTCTCGAACCAGGCATGCATGTTCGTTCCAACCGTTTCGCTCACCGCACGCTCCACGTCGTCCTCGGTGTATCCCCGACCCTGGAGATAGTACGAGGCTTTCGGCGCGTTCCATGTGCTGCTCTTGAGGTTGTTGAACGCGTCGTTCAGTGAGCGCGTGTTTCCGGACTTGTTGCGGAGGTACAGGTCCAGGTAGGCGGCGATGCCGGCGCCCTTCGTGTAATAGCTGAAGAACGTGTTGGCGGCGTTGGTCGGCTGACCCTGCGGCGCACCGTCCCAGAAAGGCGCGTGGAACGACGCCATGCGCGCGGACACTTCCTTGCGGCCCGGCGCCGTAAGGTTTTCCCGGATGAGATTCGCCATCGTCCGATAGAACGCCTCGTTGTCGACGATCCCCGCGCGACGGAGCGTCACCATGCCGTAGTACTGCGTCCAGCCTTCGGCCACCCACAGCGACGGCTGGTACTGCTCTCTCGTGTAGTCGAACGGTCCCAGCGCCGCAGGCCGGACCCGCTTGACGTTCCAGACGTGGAAGTACTCGTGCGCCGCCGTCGAGATCCCCGGCAGCACCTTCGCCGTGTCGGTCCAGGCTGCCGGATGCTGAATCTGTGTGGAGTACAGATGCTCCATGCCGTCGCCGCCCCGGAAGCCGATGTTGAACAGGAAGGTGTACTGCTCCAGCGGCGGCGGGCCGAACACCGAGTTCTCGTACCGCACGATGCTCTCGACGTCCTTCACGAAGCGCAGTTTCGTGCTGTCCGAGACCGGGCCATTGTGATGCACCATCACGCGGTACTGGCGGTTGTTCACCACGAACGACTCGAGCATCAGCGAAGCGCTCGGCGCGACCTCGGTAGGCGTGTCCACCATCAGATCGTAGTTGGGGAAACTGAACTGCCGCTGCCCCTGACGCGTGACGTCGCCGTTGACGATGGTCCAGCCGATGGGCGCATCGACGGTGAGCAGCACGGGATCGGGCTTGTGGCCGTCCACATACATGAACAGCGACGGGCCATTCCAGTTGGCGTGTGTCGTGTCCAGGACCGAGAACGTCCCGGACATCGGCGCGTTCGCGAATGCCTTGTAACTGACGCGCATGCTGCGCGCCGTTGCGGGAAACACGCGCCAACGTGATCCGTCCGTCTTGGTCCACCGCAGCGGCTTGCCGTCACTCGTCGCCACGTTGAAGTCCTGCACGTTCTTGGCGAAATCCATCTTGGCGTAGCGCCCCGGTGACCACACGGGCAACTGCAAATCGACGGGCCGACCGCCTGTGAGACCGCTCACGTTCAACGTGATGGAGTACAGGTGGGACGCCGGATCCGGCATCGCGATGGTGTATTCGATACGATAGGTCTGAGCGGCCGCTGGAGTCGCGAGGAGGAGTGCCGCGAGCGCAGCGCGGCGCAGAGCGTTGGTTGGCATCCCGAAAATCTAGGGACGCGGGACAGCCTATGGCTTCTTCGGGCTCGGCGGCTTCTGGAACGCCCTGATACCGTGGAACTCCTTGATGTCGAGGATCCCGCCGGTCGAGGCGTCCACGCGATAGCGAACAATCATCTTCTGATTGGAGTCCGGGACGATCTTCACGTCCCAGAATACGCGTGCGTCCTCTTCGTCGATCTCGAGCGAGCTCACGCGGCCGCGCCACTCGAAATCGTTCATCGCCAGGCGCTGGGCAGAATCGCCCTGCACGAGCACGCGAGCGCGGCGCTCGGGCTCCACGCCAGGGATCCGGGACGCAAGACGCGTCCGGTCGCCAATGTTGCGCGTGACTTCTCCGCCGGTGACGTACATCTTGCTCTGAGCCTCGGCACGCTCTGCCAGGGCCAGCAGTACGAGCGCGGCTACCAAGCGCGCATTCATGCCCCGCCGACGTTGCATGAATGGTGCGAGCGCCGGGGAACAATTGTGCCGCAGGTCACGAACGCGGCCACATTGCAACCTGTCACATGGGACAATTGCAACCATGCCAGCCAGGAAAAAGACCAGCGTGCGAGAGCAGCTGGCCGAGTATCGCAGGAAACGCGACTTCGGGAGGACGGCGGAGCCGTCGGGCGAGACGGGCCATGCCGCGAAGACCGATCACAAAAAGCTCGAGTTCGTGATCCAGAAGCACGCCGCGAGGAATCTGCACTTCGACCTGCGTCTCGAGCTCGACGGCGTCATGAAGAGCTGGGCGGTTCCCAAGGGGCCGAGCCCGGACCCCGCGACGAAGCGCCTGGCAATGCAGGTGGAAGATCATCCCGTCGAATACAATGAATTCGAAGGAACGATTCCGGAAGGCGAATACGGCGGTGGCACCGTGATGTTGTGGGACCGCGGCTGGTACGCTCCGGAAAGCGGCGAGGGAGAGGAAGCCGTGCGCGCCGGCATTGCGAAGGGCGACCTCAAGGTGGTTTTCCACGGCAAGCGCATGAAGGGCAGCTGGGTCCTCGTGCGCACCCGCGGTTTTGGTTCCAGCAGCAAGCCCTCCTGGCTCCTCATCAAGCATCGCGACAAGCACGTCGATTCCCCGGAGGCGCTCGTCGAGACGTACACGACGTCGGTGGTTTCGAAAAAAACGATGGAGCAGATCGGCGGCTCGAAGAAATCCAAGGTCTGGCACTCCAACCGGCCAGCCGATGACGACGACGCCCCGCTTGCCACCAGGAAATCACGGAGCCTTGGCGAAGTGCGGCGCGCCCGGGCGAAAGCCGCGAAGAAGGCGGAATAGCATGCAAGAACAACTTGCCGCCATCGCCGAACGCTTCGAGCGCGTGCAGGGGCGCCTGCACGACCTGGTCGCGGACACGCCGATCGAGCGTTGGGGCGTGCGTGCAGACCCGGCTCGATGGTCTGTCGCCGAGTGCGTCGCACACCTGAATCTCACTGCGCAGGCGTACCTCCCCATGCTGCGGGACGCATTCTCGGACGCGCAGTTCGCGAAGGTGCCCGCCCCGCGGAGGTACCGGCGTGACCTGATCGGATGGCTCCTCTCGGCCTCGATGGCGCCGAAGCGTTGGGTCGGAGTCCTGGGGAAGTCGAAGACGATTCCAGTATTCGTCCCTGGCGGCGACCTCCAGCAGTCCACCACGGTGGCCGAGTTCGACCGCCTGCACGTTCAGCTGATCCAGCTGACGTTGAGCGCGGAGGGCCTGCCGCTCCAGGCGATGCGAATCGTGTCGCCGTTCAATGCGCGCCTCAGCTACAACGCGTATTCGTGCCTGATGATCCTGCCGCGGCACGACGAGCGGCATCTGTGGCAGGCGGAGCACGTGTGGGACAAGCACTGAGTCGAGGCACCCGGTTCCTGCCCGTCGCGCTCGCTCTTGGACGCTCGTCGTCGTGCGTGGTGCTGGAGACGCAAGCGAAAGACGTATTTCAGCGGCAGATGCGCAGCCTGAACGATCGCGCGTGGTGGGTGGACTTCCTCTGGGCGGGGCTGTGCCTGGTCGGCGCAGTGTACTTCATGTTTCGGGGACAACGCGTCGGGTGAGCGCGGCGAGCTCCGGCGACGAGCCGCAGTACGAGGTCGAGCGCAAGTATCTCCTGCGCGGCCGCCCGGAGTTTCCGCGCGCCACTGCTGTGCTGGAGATCGACCAGGGATACCTGCCCGGCCAGCGCCTGGCCGAGCGCCTGCGGCGCCAGCGTCATCAGGATGGCGGGACCAGTTATTTCCGCACGATCAAGGTCGGTTCCGGCGTTCGCCGCATGGAACTGGAAGAGGAGACCGACGCGCGTACGTTCGAGCACCTCTGGGTCCTGACCGAAGGCCGGAGGCTCACGAAACGGCGCTACATCGTTCCACACGGTGACGACGTCTGGGAGATCGACGAGTTCACCGACCGCCCGCTGTGGCTGGCCGAGCTCGAGCTCGATCACCCGGACGCAGACGTGGAGATCCCGCCATGGCTCGCTCCGATGATCGTTCGCGAGGTGACGGACGAGCGCGAGTACTCGAACCGGAACCTGGCGCGCTAGTTCGCAGACTTCCCTCCCGGCCCGTTCCATCTTCAATTGATGGCCATGTCGCGCCCAACCTGGATTGCGTCGGTGTACGGCTATCTCGTGTGCGTCATCGCAGTGATCACGCTGCTCATCAGCGTATCCGGATTCATCAACGCGGCGTTCGAGCGCTCGAACCCCCTGTTTGCGCGTGGCGGCTGGGGCCCGTCGGGAGTGCCGCTGACGTCCTTCGAAGCGTATCGGGCGTCCGTCAACGAGCGGCAGATGGCGTCGCGGAACGAAGTCGGCGTACCCGGCACGCCAGCGCGTCCCGTCTCCGCGGCCGATACGCTCACGACCGAGCAACTGCGAGCACGGTACGAGGCCCTCCGCGCCGACCACATAGCGCAAGTAGCCTTCTCCGCGACGCAGACTCTCGTGAAGAACGGCATGATGATCGTCCTCGCCGTCGGATTGTTCGCGTGGCATTGGCGGTGGATCCGAAACCAGCGCGACGTCGCTGCGTGACACCCATCCTGACATGGCCCCAAGAAAAACAACGCGAACCAAGTCGAGCGCGAAGGCGAAAACCGGGAAGACCGGGAAGTCCGGTGCGAAGGCTGGCGTGAAGTCCGCCAGGTCCAAGGCCAAAGCAAAACCTGGCGGCGCGTGGGCCGCCGTCTTCGCGCCGCGGGCGCCTGGAGAACGGCGCTACTGGCTGGTCAAATCGGAACCCGAAGTCTTTTCGTTCGACGATCTCCTGCGCATCCACAACAAGACCACGCGGTGGGATGGGGTCCGCAACTTTGCGGCGAGGAACTTTCTCAAGGACGGCATGAAGCTCGGTGACCGGGTCTTCTTCTATCACTCCATGTCGGACGAACCGGGCATCGTCGGCATCTGCGAGGTGGTGCGCGAGAGCTATCCCGACCCCACGGCGTTCGACAGCAGCAGCTACGGGTTCGACCCGAAGTCGGACCCGCAGCGGCCAACCTGGGTCGTCGTGGACCTGCGCGCCGTCGCGCAGCTCACGCATCCGGTGACGCTGGCCCAGATCAAGAAGCGCAAGGAGCTCAAGGACATGGCACTCCTGCGCATCGGTCGCCTGTCGGTCACTCCGGTCACCGCCGATGAATGGCGCGTGATCACCGAGATGGCGGCCGCGAACTAGCGGCCGCCTTCGGGTTTCCCGCCTCAGTCGCCAGAAATCAGGTCGTCTTCTTCATCACCTTCGCGACTTTCTTGCCCTCGGGATTCACGAGGTGATAGGTCGTACCGTTCGCTTTTTCACCCTGGCCCTTGGTGTCGCCGGCCGCCACGTCGCCGTCGTACGTGTACAGCTCGTGGCCGCCATAGGTGATCGCCGTGCCACCGTCCGGAAGGGTCTTGGTGCCGATCAGCGCCGCGTTGATTTTGGGATCGCCGGACGTCCCGGTGCCGCGGACCACCACGAACTTCGCGCAGGCCACCGTGTCGCACTTGGGCATGGCGTCCGCCATATAGAGTGCCTTTCCCGTCGCATCGGTGAGGATCGTCGTGCCTTCCTTGGTCGCGACCGCGAGAGCGAACGGAGCAGGCGGCGGCGGAGTGGCCGGCGTTGCAGCGGCGGCGCGCGTATCGGCCGGAAGCACGGCCCCGGCAACCGAGTCGGCGTTCGGCCGGCTTTTGCTGCAGGCAACGGCGACGACAACGACGAGCGCGCTCGCGATCGTAGTGAGTCGGGACATGACAACCTCATCCTGTTCGGGTCTGTGGTGAGGATGCCAACGCCTGTGGCTCAGCCAAGTCGGGGAAATGGGAGGCCCAACTTCGCGATTGTCCGGCACCGATGCGCGAGTGATACTTTCCGTTCCGGTACTTTCTCCTTCCCGCCACCGACCAGCACATGAAACGCCCTGCCGCGCTCCTGCTCGTCGCGCTTTCCGCCTGCAGTCGTCCACAGACCGCCCCCCTCCCGGCGACGTCGTTCGAGACCGTCATCACAGGCGGAAAGATCGTCGACGGCACCGGGAACCCCTGGTTCTATGGCGATATCGGCATCAGCGGCGATCGCATCGTGCGCATCGCGCCGGCCGGCATGCTGAGCAGCGCGGCGGCAGCGCGGCGCATCGACGCACGCGGCCTCGTGGTTGCCCCGGGCGTGATCGACATTCAGGCGCACTCCGAGGAGCCGCTGCTCACCGGCGACAGCCGCGTGGTGAGCATGATCACGCAGGGCGTCACCACGATGATCATGGGCGAAGGCGACACGCCCGGACAGATCTCGCAGACGATGTTCAACGACTACCTGCGCTCCGGGGGCGACACGTCCGTCGCGCCGGTGCTGCAGGGATTCATCGGGCCGCGTGGGTTTGGCGCGTGGCTCGACTTCATGGGACGGCGCACCGCGTCGGTCAACATCGGCTCCTTCCTCGGCGCCGGCGGCGTTCGACAGTACGCCAAGAACATGGCGCAGGGCGCGCCGACGCCAGCGGAGCTGGACACGATGCGCGCGGTGGTGCGCCAGGCAATGCGCGATGGTTCGTTCGGCCTTGCGAGTGCGCTCATCTATCCGCCGGGCAATTATGCCTCGACGGAGGAGCTGGTCGAGCAGGCGAAGGCGATGGCCCCGTACGGTGGGGTGTACATCACGCACATGCGATCGGAGGGCGACCGCTTCGTGGAGGCGGTCGACGAGGCACTGCGTATCGGGCGCGAGGGTGGCGTGCCTGTCGAGATCTACCACCTCAAGGCGGCGGGCGTGAAGAACTGGCCCAAGATGCGGGCGGTGATCGCGAAGCTGGACTCCGCGCGCGCGGCGGGACAGGACGTGACGGTCGATCAGTACCCCTATACGGCCGGGTCGAACAACCTGTCGTCGTGCATTCCACCGTGGGCGCATGCGGACGGGAAGTTGCTCGACCGGTTGCGCGATCCCGCGGTCCGGCCCCGCATCAAGGCCGAGATGCTGGACGAGAACTCCAACTTTGAAAGCCTCTGCCTGGGCGCGACGCCCGAAGGGGTGGAGGTCATCGGATTCTCGGTGGACTCCCTCAAGAAGTACGAAGGCAAGCGCCTGCCGGAGATCGCGCGCGCGTGGAACAAGGATTGGGCTGATGCCCTCATGGATCTCACGCTCGCGGAGCGCAACCGGCTTGGCCAGGTGATCTTCGTTGCGTCCGACTCGAACATCGCGACGCAGGTGAAACTGCCCTACATGAAGTTTGGAACGGACGCCGGCGCCTACGATCCCGATAGCGCCAAAGGTGCCACGCACCCACGCGCGTACGGCACGTATCCGCGCATCCTTGGACGTTTCGTGCGCGACTGGAAGTGGCTGACGCTGGAGGATGCTGTCCGGAAGATGACCGGCGCGACCGCGGCGCGTCTGTCACTCCGCGATCGCGGGGAATTGAAGGAGGGCTTCTACGCCGACGTGATGATCTTCGACCCGAACACGATCATCGATCGGGCGACCTATGAGCAGCCGCACCAGCTGTCGGTAGGGATGAGGCACGTGCTGGTGAACGGTGTGGCCGTCATCTCCGACGGCAAGGTCACCGGTGCGAAGCCGGGACGTGTCGTTCGTGGGCCCGGGTATCGTCCATGAGTTGCCAGACTGTGAGCCGATAGCTGACAGCGGTCAGCTGTCACTCGTCATACACGCTGCGCCCGCTCGGCGGCTAGCTCGTCGCTCCGCAGCATTGTTGCCCCAGGGTCAGCCGTGCCACGCGGCAACGTCAGGACAAACCGGGCCCCGCCGCCGTCGCGACCCTCGACCGCGAGGTCGCCGAGCATCCCGCGCGCGAGGTCGCGGCTGATCGCGAGTCCGAGTCCCAGTCCCTCGATCGTTTGCGACAGCGACCGGTCCAGCTGAACGAACGGCTCGAAGATCACCTCGCGCTTG
>DASTVV010000119.1:0-14891 GCA_035758925.1 Gemmatimonadaceae bacterium | reverse complement strand
GTGATCGAACGCAATCGGCATTTCGCCGCGCGCCAGCAGTCCCTCGTTCACGACGTCCAGCATCTCGAGAAAGGACATGTCGGGACTGACGTCGGTCGCGTCGTAGCGAACGAACCTTCCCTTGTCGGTCGCGGAGGCCTGCCGCCAGACGTGCAGCGTGAGATTCATGGCGTCCCCCGACCCGATCACTTGTAACTCCGCTGTGTCAATGCGACGTTCTCGAAGACCAGCGGCTCCTTGTGCAGGACGGGCGCGCTCGGGTCGCCGGCGAACTCCCAGGCGGCGACGTACGCGAACGCATCGTCACGGCGCAGCGCCTCGCCGTCCGGCGTCTGGTATTCCTCGCGGAAGTGTCCGCCGCAGGACTCCTCGCGCTGGAGCGCATCGCGGCACATGAGCTCGGCCAGCTCGAGAAAATCCGCGACCCGGCCGGCGTGCTCGAGCGACTGATTCAACTCGGTCCCGGACCCCGGGACGGAGAGCTCGGACCAGAATTCTTCCCTGAGCTGTGGGATCTTCTGGAGCGCCGTCTGAAGTCCCTCGGCGTTCCGCGCCATGCCGCAGTACTCCCACATCACCCGGCCAAGCTCGCGATGAAATGACTGGCTCGTGCGCTTCCCGCGAATCGAGAGCAGCCGGCGGGTGCGGTCTTCCACGTCCTTGACCGTTGCGCGCACGTCCGGATGGTCTTCGCTCAGCTTTTCCGGCTTCGCGCTCGCCAGGTAGTCGCCGATCGTCAGGGGCACGATGAAGTACCCGTCCGCGAGGCCCTGCATCAGCGCGCTCGCGCCCAGGCGGTTGGCGCCGTGATCCGAGAAGTTGGCTTCGCCGATGACGTGGAGACCCGGTATCGTGCTCATCAGGTTGTAGTCCACCCACAATCCACCCATGGTGTAGTGCACCGCGGGATAGATGCGCATCGGGACTTCGTAGGGATTCTCGTCCGTGATGCGCCGATACATCTCGAACAGGTTGCCGTAGCGCTCTTCGATCACCCGACCGCCCAGGCGCTTGATGGCATCGCGGAAATCGAGATAGACGCCGTAACCACCCGGGCCCACTCCCCTGCCATCGTCGCACACTTCCTTGGCGGCGCGCGACGCAATGTCGCGTGGCGAGAGGTTGCCGAAGCTGGGATATTTTCGCTCGAGAAAGTAGTCGCGCTCCGAATCCGGGATGTCATTCGGCGACCGCGTATCGCCAGCACGCGACGGAACCCATACCCTGCCGTCGTTGCGCAGCGACTCGGACATCAGCGTGAGCTTCGACTGATATTCGCCGCTCACCGGAATGCACGTGGGGTGAATCTGCGTGAAACAGGGATTGGCGAAAAACGCGCCGCGTTTGTGCGCGCGCCAAATGGCTGTGGCGTTCGAACCCTTGGCGTTCGTGGACAGGTAGAAGACGTTGCCGTAGCCGCCGGTCGCGAGAATGACGTCGTCGGCGAGGTGCGGCACGATGGCGCCCGTGACCATGTCGCGCGTAACGATGCCGCGGGCGCGACCGTCGACCACGATCACGTCCAGCATCTCCGTACGCGGGTACATCGTGATGCCGCCCCTCGCGATCTCCTTCTCCATCGCCTGGTAACATCCGAGCAGCAGCTGCTGGCCCGTCTGGCCCCGGGCGTAAAACGTTCGGGAGACCTGCGCGCCGCCAAAGCTTCGGTTGTCCAGCAGGCCGCCGTATTCGCGGGCGAACGGCACTCCCTGCGCCACGCACTGGTCGATGATGTTCACGCTCACTTGCGCGAGCCGGTAGACATTGGCTTCGCGCGCGCGAAAATCGCCGCCCTTGATCGTGTCATAGAACAGGCGCCAGATGCTGTCGCCGTCGTTCTTGTAGTTCTTCGCCGCGTTGATGCCCCCCTGCGCGGCGATGCTGTGCGCCCGTCGCGGCGAGTCCTGGAAGCAGAACGCCTTGACCTGATACCCCAGTTCGCTCAGCGTCGCGGCCGCGGCGCCGCCTGCAAGGCCGGTTCCCACGACGATGACGGAGAACCGTCGCTTGTTCGCGGGGTTCACCAGCTTGATCTCGAACTGATGCCGGTCCCATTTCCTCTCGATGGCCCCGTCGGGGACGCGCGACCGCAGGTCCGTCATCGAATCACTCCGATCAGGACGGCGATCGGCACCAGGGAGAAGCCGAGCCACAGGGCCACCGCGAGAATCGGCGCCACACGCCGCCGCAGCGGCTGCGGCGTCGGCTTCGAGACGCCGAGCGACCGTCCCACGCTCCACACGCCGTGCCACAGGTGCAACCCGAGCGCAGGCATCGCGACGAGATAGATGGCGCTCACCCACCAGATCCGGAAACTCGCCACCACGTTGCCGTAGAGATCGAACTTGCCGCTCGGGTCGCTCCGGCGTCCCCAGTGGGCGGGGTCGATCTGCTGCGTGGTGAAATGCAGCAGGTGGAACGCGATGAACACCAGCAGCAGCGCGCCGCCCCATCGCAGGCTGCGAGACGCGAAGGTCGAGACCTGCGGTTCGCGTTCGTGGTATTTCACCGGGCGTGCGGCCCTGGCCCGCAACGTGAGCTGCGTGGCCGCCGTCACGTGGAGCACGACCGACGCGACGAGCACCGCGCGGACCACCCACAGGAGCTCGGCGCCTGCACCATGAAGGAACGCCGTATATGCGTTCAGCTTCTCACGGCCGGCGAACGCCATGAGGTTGCCGGCAACATGAAGAATCACGAAGCCGATGCCGATCAGCCCCGTGACCGCCATGATGGCCTTCTTGCCAACGGAGGAGCGGTAGAAGCGGAACACCCTTAGAGCTTCACCACCTTCATGGGTTCGAGCACCGCGTCGGCGCTCTTCTTCAACGCTGCCTTCTCATCCGCCGTCAGCTCGACCTCGAGGATCTGCTCGAGCCCTTTGCGCCCGAGCTTGCACGGAACGCCCAGGAACAGGCCCTTCATCCCGTACTCGCCTTCCAACCATGCCGAGCACGGGAGAATCCGCTTCTGATCGAGAACGATGGCTTCGGCCATCTGCACGGCCCCGGCGGACGGCGCATAGTACGCCGAGCCGGTCTTGAGATGCTTCACGATCTCGGCGCCGCCGTTCCGCGTGCGATCCACGATCGCGTCGAGCTTCCCCTTGTCGATCAGCTGCGTCACGGGGATGCCGCTCACGGTCGTGTACGAGATGAGCGGAACCATCGTGTCGCCATGCCCGCCGAGCACCATCGCCTGAATGTCGCGCACGGAGACGTCCATCGCCTCGGCCAGGAACGCGCGGTACCGCGCCGTGTCGAGCACACCCGCCATGCCGATGACTCGCTCGCGCGGGAAACCGGTCACCTGCTTGGCGACGTAGCACATCACGTCGAGCGGATTGGAGACGACGATGATGATCGCTTGCGGAGAGGTCCGCTTGACTTCCTCGGAAACCTGCTTGACGATGCCGGCGTTCGTGTTGAGGAGGTCATCGCGGGACATCCCCGGCTTGCGCGCGATGCCGGCGGTGATGATCACGACGTCCGACCCGGCGGACTCTGCGTAGGTGTTGGTGCCGATGACGCGTGAGTCGAATCCTTCGATCGGCGCCGACTGCCATTGGTCGAGCCCCTTACCCTGCGGGACGCCTTCGACCACGTCGACCATGACCACCATGCGTGCCAGCTCCTTCTCCGCGACACGCTGAGCGGCCGTCGCGCCGACGTTACCGGCGCCGACGACCGTGATCTTGTTGACCATTTGTCCTTGGAAGCGATTGGAGAATCGAACGCCGGAAAGTAGTCCGGGCCTACCACCGATTCAATGCGCTCGACTGGCGGCTTCGCGAGCCGCGATGCCATCGAGCGATCCAATCCGCACCGACGGGGGCAGCGTCACGCCGCGCGGGGTTCGCGATTCCTCTCGTGTCTGGCGGTCGACCAGCGTGGGCTCCTTGGGCAGCTCGATACGGATCGTCGCGCCGGAGTCGCCGTTGGGCGTGGCCCACATGCGGCCGCCGTGTGCCCGGATGATCGAGCGACTGATGGCCAGGCCCATTCCGAGACCCTGTCGCTTGCTCGTGACGAACGGCTCGAAGATTCGTTCGGCGTCCTTCTGGCCGATGCCGATCCCGCTGTCGCGGACGGCGACGGCGACGCGCGCGTCGGGCGCCTCCATCACTTCGATGGTGATGGCGCGCGAGCCGTTGCTGGCCGCGGCGATGGCATCACACGCGTTCATGATCACGTTCACAAAGACCTGCTCGAGCTGAACCGGATCGGCGTAGACCCACGCCGGAACTGGCCGCGGGGCGAAGTGCACGGCGATCCGACGTTGTCGCAGATCCGACTGCATCAGCTGGAGGACGTTTCCGATCACGGTGTCCATCCGCACGCGCACCAGCGTGGCGGATTCCTTCCGGAAGTGCGCCCGCAACCGGCTCACGATACGCGTGGCCCGTTCGACGTCCTTCGTGATGTCCTTCATGATCTCGCCCAGTGGCGAGACGTCGCGACGCCGCCGATGCAACAGCCGTTCGGCCGCGCCGGCGTTCATCGCGATGGACAGCAGGGGCTGGTTGATCTCGTGCGCGAGAGAGATCGCCAGCTCACCCAGCGCGATCACGCGCTGCGCATGAGCGAGCGCGTCGCGCTGCTGCCGTTCCTTTTCCTCGGCGCGAAGCTGCTCCTGCACCAGCGCTGCGAGCAGCAGCAGTGGGATCGACGTGGCGATCAGGAAGACCTGGAGCGAGAGCACGTTCTCCTCCGCGGACTGGTCGGCGAAGGGTCCCGCGCGCACGTATGCGCTGATCAAGGTCACCGTCGCCACTTGCGACAACGCGATGCAGAGCCCGCCGGGCCCGAAACGCACCGCGGCCCACAGCAGGCACGGCAGGGGCACGAGCAGCAGGACCGAAACGATGGTCCGGGCTTCCGCGTGCATGGTGAAAACCGGAATGCTCGACGCGACCAGCACGGCGCTGAGGATCGCCAGCTCGAGATGGCGGTGACGCCGCAGCCTCGCCTGACCCAAAAGCTCGCCGCCGGCCGTCAGCAGGATGACGGGCGTGATCGCGAGGATCGCAAACACGTTGCAGAGCACGCGATGACGCCACGTGTCCCAGAAGTCGGTTGCCCACCCGATCTGGAGGTAGACGACGGCGGCGACGATGCATCCCACCGCCGACGCACCGAGTGCCGCGACGAGGATGAACGACCCCATTCCCCGAAGCGTGTCGAAGCGCTGCGTCTCGCCCGAAATCCGTCGCATCACCGCGGCTGCGAGAACAGCCTGCAATACGTTGGTGCCGAGCTGAACGACCAATACGGCGATCGGCAGTTTGTCGGGGTAGAACACCGTCATGACGTGGAAGTGCACCGGCATGACGGCAAGCACGAGCAGCCACCACGTGGCTGGTGGTGTCAGGAGCAGACCCGCCAGCAGGACCGGTGTCGCTGGCCACACCGACGAGACTCCGGTAGGTGGAAATCTGAGCGCCACGCCGACAACCGCCCCGGCGTAGTATCCGAGGGCGACGAGGAGGATGGTGGTGGCGAGACGCCGCGGCGACGGGGGGGCTTTCTCCATCGTCAAGGCACGCTACACCGCGAGCCCCTTGCCGAGTACCGGTAATTTCCCGGCTCGCACAACTCCGGATCGCTAGCCGCCCACCTGCGAGAGTGCGTGCAAACCGCCGACCCGTAGCTGCAGCAGCGCGTGTTCGCGCGGCTTCTCCTCCAGCGCGCGCACGAAGAACGGCGCCAGCGGTTCGCCCCGCCGCAGCGGATCGCGAAGATTCACTTCGTGGTCGCCGAACAGGCACGTGCGAAGCCGTCCGTCAGCGGTGAGCCGCACCCGGTTGCACGAGGCGCAGTAGGTGTGGGTCATCGGCGTGATGACGCCAATCGTTCCAGCGGCTCCGGCCAACCGGTAGTACGCCGCCGGACCGTTGCCACGAGCTGGTCCACTCGACGCTTCCAGCGGTCCGAGCTCGGCCGCGCGCGACAACACCTCGTCGCTGGGCACGACATGCTCGAACGTCAGCTCCCGCAGGCCGCCCACGGGCATGAGCTCGATGAATCGAACGTGCCACTCGTGCTCGAGCGTGAGGCGGGCAAAGTCCAGCACCTCGTCGTCGTTGATGCCGCGCATCACCACGACATTGATCTTGATCGGGCCCAGGCCGGCCGACTCTGCCGCAGTCGCCGCCGCGATCGGATCGAAGCCGAGATTGCGGCGCGCGATCGCCGCGATGCGCTCGGGGCGGAGACTGTCCGCCGAGATGTTCACGCGATCGAGCCCGGCTTCGCGATACAGCCCGGCCATTCGGCCGAGTAGCGCCCCATTTGTGGAGAGGGCGATGTCCTCGACGGCCGGAATGGCGCGCAGCATTCGAATCAGCTCGTCCAGATTCGGCCGAATCGTGGGCTCGCCGCCCGTGATTCGAAGCCGACGGAGGCCCATCGGCGAGAGCTGAGCGACGACGTCGGCAATCTCTTCGTATGACAGGATGTCGCCTTTGGGCAGCCACTCGAGACCTTCCGGCGGCATGCAGTACAGGCAGCGGAAGTTGCAGCGATCGGTAACGGAGATGCGCAAGTACTCGATCCTGCGGCCGAACTGATCGAACGCTTCGCCAGTCTGCCTCGAAGGCGGGCGCGAGGGATCGAGACCGCGCGTGGTCACCGCCCAGCTACCTCAGTGTGCGATCCTGACGATTCGGTTGGCGCGCCCTGCGCGACCCACTCCGAGCGGCCGTCCAGGTAGTGCTCCCGCTTCCAGATCGGCAGTCGTTTCTTGAGCTCCTCGATGACGTATCTGGACGCTTGATATGCCTCGTCTCTGTGAGGGTGTGCCACCGCGATGACGACGCTCGCGTCGGCTACCTCCAGCGTGCCAATCCGGTGCTCGACCACGATGTCATCCGTGCCCCAGCGCGAACTGGCCTCACGAACAATCTCGGCGAGCTCACGCTCAGCCATTGTCGCGTACGCGCTGTAATCGATTCCGGAAACCGCAGAACCGTCATTCAGGTCTCGCACAGTGCCGACAAAGAGCACCGATGCACCGTTGCGACTCCCCGACACTTCGCGCAGGAGCGAGCAGGTGTCGATGGTCCGAGCGACGATGGCGGACCGCAATCAACCCCCCGCCACCGGTGGAATGATCGCCACTTCATCCGCGGCGCTCACCACCTGGTCGTCGCGCGCATAGCGCTGGTTCACGGCAACCATGGGCTTGTCCGGCACGCGCTTACCCACTGCCAGCCCCTTGACCCTCTCGAGCACGTCGCGCACACGAGCGCCGCTCGGCACTTCCAGCGCGAGCTCCGATGCGCCCAGCGCGTCGGCATATGATGCGAACAGGAGTACGCGAACTGTCATTGGAGTGCCCGCCATACCCGGAAACTAAAACTGGCCCCGACACAACGCGTGTGTCGAGGCCAGGAGCGAAATCGCCTTACGCGTTGGAAAGCTCGCGCTCTTCTTCGTCCTCCAACCCGTTCACGTCAATCCCGGCGACCATCGCGCGCAACTCCTTGGATGGCTTGAAGACAGGAACGGGGCGAGCCGAAACCTCGACCGGTGAACCCGTTCGAGGATTCCGCGCCATACGCGTCTTGCGGTGACGGATCTTGAACGTGCCAAAACCACGCACCTCGATGTTCTTCTGTTCCTGAAGTGCTTGCTTGATCGCGTCCAGGAACGCGTCAACCACTCGAGCGCAGTCCTTCTTCGAGATCATCGGGCCTGCGGTGCGGGCGATTTGCGCCGTGACGCGCTCAACCAGGTCGGCTTTCGTCATGGGGTCAGCCTCGGAGGGTCAGGCGTCCGAAACGGGTCGGACTGTGAACCGAACTTAGCGCCCTTAAACGTTGTGTGTCAAGAGTTTGGGCCTCTCCGCCGCTTGCCGTTTCGAACCGTCTCCAGGAATTCCTCGAAAAGCGGACGCGCGTCGTGGGGTCCCGGAGCAGCCTCAGGGTGGTACTGAACCGCGAAAATCGGAAGTTCTTTGTGGCGAAGGCCTTCCACGGTGTGGTCGTTCAGATTGACGTGGGTCACCTCGAGCTCTGGTGCCCCAGGAATGCCCCCCTCGCTGCCTGCCACAGCAAACCCGTGGTTTTGTGAGGTTATCAGGACGCGGCCCGTCTCGACCTCCTTCACTGGATGATTCCCGCCCCGGTGGCCGTACGGCATCTTCACCGTCTGCGCGCCGAACGTCAGGCCGAGGATCTGATGTCCGAGGCAAATACCGAATACCGGAACTCCTTCGGCGGCAATCTGCTTCACAGCTCGCGGCGCATACTCCACGGCGGCGGGATCGCCCGGGCCGTTCGAGAGAAAGACGCCGTCCGGATGGAGGGAGAGCACTTCATCCGCGCTGGTCTTCGCCGGCACGACTGTCACTCGACAGTCGTTCTCGACGAACAGCCGCAGGATGTTGCGCTTGATCCCGAAGTCGTAGGCGGCGATGTGGTACTTCGCGCCGGGATCGCCCCATGTATACCGCTCGGTCGTCGAGACCACGGAGGCCAGGTCGAGACCCTCCATCGAGGGACAGGCGTCGAGTGCAGCCAGAACTTCCTTCGTCGGCTCGCTTCCCACGGCGATCACGCCGCGCATGACGCCGACGGTCCTCAAGTGCTTCGTGAGGCGTCTCGTGTCAACCTCTTCCAGCACGGGGATTTGAGCATCCCGCAGCCATGAATAGAGGTCACCCTCGGCACGCCAGTTCGAATAGGCATTCGATAGTTCGCGCACGATGACGCCCGCCACCTGTGGTCGCGCAGATTCCGGATCAGCGGTGTTGACACCGTAGTTGCCGATCATTGGCGCCGTCATCACCACGATCTGCCCACTGTACGACGGATCGCTGAACGTCTCCTGGTACCCGCTCATGTTCGTGGTGAACACGACTTCCGCGACAGTGGTCGCCGTCTCCGGGTTACGGAGGGACCCACGAAAAAGGGTCCCATCCTCGAGGAGGAGGAACCCTGGGGAGAGCTCTGGAAGGGCCACCGTGTCTATGGCGTCTTGGTCTTCGTTGGCGCCGGCGCCTTGGACTCTCCGCCCGTGGGCGCGGGTTGGATCGGAAGGACGTTCGTGTTCGGCTGCGTTGTCGCCGGAGCTGTCTGCGCCGGCGGCGGCGCCGTGAATGTCTGATCGAGAATGGAGCGCGGCTGATTGCGGCGCGATCCGGACAGCGAAATCAGGAACGCCAGGCCAAGAAAGATTCCCCCGCACCACCAGCTGATCTTGGTGAGGAGATTGCCCGCCTGCCTGGTGCCGAGGATCGCGTCAGCGGAGCTCGTCACTCCGCCGAAGCTCGCGGCAAGTCCACCGCCCTTGCCTGCTTGCAGCAGAATGGCGGCGACGAGGAGAACGCTGTCGATCGCGAGTAGCGTGATCAGGATCTTGTTGAGCATCGTGTACGGCCAGTACGCGCAGGAGACCCGCGGTTGAAATACGTAAGCACGTAATATCGCGTGACTTACGTATGATGGTCAAGTGGAAGCGATGGCACTCCAGCTCGCCGCGTCCAGGCTCGCGCCGCCAACGAGAAGTCCGTCCACCTCACGCGCGGCAAGCAGGGTCCGCGCGTTGTCACGGGTGACGCTTCCGCCGTACAGAATGGGCACCTGCGCCGCGCTGTCGGGCGACTCGAACATGACGCCAAGTTCTCGGCGGATCACCTCATGAACCGCTGACGCATCGCCAGGTGTTGCGGTTTTCCCTGTCCCGATCGCCCAGACCGGTTCGTACGCGATCGCAAAGGACTCGCGGTCCTTCGGCTCCAGCAGCGAGAGGCCGGCCCTGAGCTGCCGCAGCACGACGTCCTCTGTCTGGCCCTGCTCTCGCTGCTCGATCTTCTCGCCGACGCAGAGCATTGGCGTGAGCTCGTACTTGAGCGCGATTGCGAATTTTTTCGCGCACGCCTCGTCGCTCTCACCGAAAACATGGCGGCGCTCCGAGTGTCCCACCAACACCCAGCGAGCCCCGGCATCCTTGGACATCGGAGCCGAATTCTCGCCTGTGAACGCGCCTTTGGGCTCGGTGTGAATGGTCTGGATTCCAAGCTGAATGTCCCTGCGTGCGCCGAGTGCATCGCGCACGGTCGCGAGGGAGACGGCCGGAGGAAAGATCACGATCGTCCGGTCGCCGCGCGCTGAATACGACGCGAGAAACGCCGCCATGAAGGCGCGCGCCTCCGTCGGTCCATGATTCATTTTCCAGTTGGCCGCGAGGACCGGACGTCGGATCGGATTGCTCATGCGCCGCGATCGTCGAGCGCAGCCACGCCCGGCAGGGTCTTCCCCTCGAGAAACTCCAGGGACGCACCGCCGCCGGTGGACACGTGTGACATCTCCGCCTCCATCCGCAGCTGCGCGACAGCCGCCGCGGAGTCCCCACCACCGACAATCGTCGTGGCGCCACGACGTGAGGCCATCGCCATCGCCTTCGCGACTGCGTTGGTCCCCGCGTCAAACGGTGAGGTCTCGAAGACTCCCATTGGCCCGTTCCAGACCACCGTCTTCGCGTTTTCGATTTCCTGCTGGAAGCGTTGCATCGTCGCCGGCCCGACGTCGAACATGGCCTCGTTCGCGGGGATGGCGGTCCGGGCGACGGCATGCGCGCCTTGTGCCGCCTCCAGGCTCGGGGCAACCACGGCATCCGCTGGCAGCACCAGCTTGCCGCCGCTGCGCTCGAGCAGCTTGCGCGCCATTTCCACCCGATCGTTCTCGACCAGCGACTTGCCCACTTCCAGGCCCATCGCCTTGAAGAACGTGCAGGCCATGGCGCCGCCGATCAGCATGCGATCCACTTTCGGCAGCATGTTCTCGATGACGTCGATCTTGCCCGAGATCTTGGCGCCTCCCAGCACCGCGACGAACGGCCGCTGTGGGTCTCCCAGTGCCTTCCCCAGGTACGCGAGCTCTGCCTCCATGAGCAGGCCGGCGACCGCCGGACGAAGATGATGCGCCAGACCTTCGGTGGATGCGTGCGCGCGATGCGCCGATCCGAATGCGTCGTTCACATAGAGGTCGCCAAGCTCTGCCAAGCCCCGGGCGAGGCGCGGATCATTGGATTCCTCGCCGCCCAGGAACCGAGTGTTCTCGAGCAGCACCACGTCGCAGAACTTGTCGTGCGTGCTTTTCTGTGCCTCGTCGGTGTCGGTGCTTTCCACAAAGCAGACGTGCTTCGTGGGCAGCAACTGCTGCAGCCGTCTGCCGACGGGCTCGAGCGAGTACTTCGATTCCGGTTTGCCCTTCGGGCGTCCGAGGTGAGACAGGAGCACCACGCGCGCGCCCTGATCCAGAAGGAACTCGATCGTCGGCATGGCCGCGCGAATGCGCGTATCGTCGGAAACCGAGCCCTTGTCATCCAGCGGGACGTTGAAGTCGACGCGGACCAGCGCCCGCTTGCCGCGGAGCTGGTCCGCCCGCAAGTCGCGAACGGTCTTCTTGTTCATGGCGTATCAGTCGCCGAGGCGGGAACCGACGTACCGAAGGAGATCGACGCAGCGGGACGAATAGCCCCATTCGTTGTCGTACCAACCGGAGACCTTGAGCAGCGTTCCATCCACGACGTTGGTGCTCTTGCCGTCGATGATGCACGAGTGCGGGTCGCCGATGAAGTCCGAAGACACCAGTTCCTCGTCGGTGTACGCGAGGAAGCCTTTCAGCGGGCCGTTCGCCGCGGCCTTCTTGAACGCGTCGTTCACCTGCTCGATCGTCACCGGCTTGTCGACAACCACGGTCAGGTCGGTAAATGACACGTCAGGCGTTGGCACCCGGATGGCGACGCCGTCGATCTTGCCCTTGAGCTCCGGGATCACGAGCGATGTTGCCTTCGCCGCGCCGGTGGTTGTTGGAATGATCGAAACCGCAGCCGCGCGCGCCCGACGCAGGTCCTTGTGGGGCAAATCGAGGACGTTCTGATCGTTGGTGTAGCTGTGCACCGTCACCATCGAGCCGCGGACGAAGCCGAAATTGTCGCGCACCACTTTCACCATCGGCACGAGACAGTTGGTCGTGCACGACGCGTTGGAGATGATCGCGTGCTTTTTCGCGTCGTATTTCGTCTCGTTCACGCCGAGGACGATCGTGATGTCCTCGCCCTTGGCCGGCGCCGAGATGATCACCTTCTTCGCGCCCGCGTCGATGTGCTTCTTCGCCGCGCTCGCGTCGGTGAATCGCCCTGTGGACTCGAGCACGATGTCCACGCCGAGGTCCTTCCACGGAAGCTTGGCCGGCTCCTTCTCGGCGAGGACCTTGATCTCGTCGCCGTCGATGGAAATCGAGCCGTCGCCCGCGCGCACGTCGCCGCGGTAGGTGCGATGTACGGAGTCGTACTTGAAGAGATGCGCCAGCGTCTTGGTGTCCGTGAGATCGTTGACCGCGACGAAGTCGAGGTCCACGCCGCCCTTCCCGCCCGCCAGCTTGGCCGCGCGCACCACCTGGCGCCCGATGCGGCCGAAGCCGTTGATGCCCACCCGAATTGCCATCCGATTCTCCTGTAGTCCTACCGGTCGCCAGCGGATGGCGCCCGGCCGAAGGTGACATAACTGACAATGCGTGCGCCACCGGCGATGAGCGCGGCAGCGCACGCGTTGAGCGTCGCGGCAGTTGTCACGACGTCGTCCACGAGTATCAAGTGCGCGTTCCGCACCGCGCGCCGCGCGGATGCTCCAACCCGAAACGCGCCGGAAACGTTCGCCAGCCTTTCCTCTGGTGTCAACCGCGTCTGCGTCTGCGTCGCGCGCGCCCGTTCGAGAACATCGCAACGCAGCGGCACGTGCCAGCGCGGAGCGAGGCCCGCCCCGAGGCACTCGGATTGATTGTAGCCCCGTTCTCGCAATCGCGATCGCGCAAGCGGCACCGGAATCACCGCGGTGCGCTCCTCGTCCACGTCCAATGGCCAGGCCAGACGCGCGAGGCGCCGAGCCATGCCGTCCGCGACTCCGTGCCAGCCGCCGTACTTGAGCGCGTGGACGATCGAGCTGCCCGTGCCGCGATGCATCCAGCACACCGACCGCACCGCACGCACATACGGCGGCAACAGCGCACACCAGGCGCACGATGGCCGCAGCCTGGGATGTCCACAGCGCTCACACTGCGGAGCGCCCAGCGGGGCAAGCCGGGCCCAGCACCGGCCGCAAACCAGGCCATCCTCGCCCTGGTCCATGACGCGCTCACACGCCGCGCATGTCGCGGGCAGGAGAAAGTCGAGCGCGACCGTCGCCGCACGCCGCAGCAGCGACCCACGATTCAGCGCCGGGCGGAGATGGCCTTCCACATCGCGTGGCGGTCAGGCTCGATCCCGAACCATCGCTCGAAGGCGAGCGCCCCCTGCTCGACGAGCATCAATAGCCCATCCATCGCGCGCAGCCCGCGAGCCTTCGCGTTGCGGACCAGGGCGGTCTCGCCAGTTCGATACGCCAGGTCCAGCACCGCGCACGAGGGCTCGAGCAAAGCCACGTCCACAGCCGTGGTTTCGTCTCGCAAACCGACAGGCGTGGCGTTCACCAGGAGCGTCGCGCCGGCAACGGCGGCGTCCACCGTGTGGGCGACCTCGGCATCCAGCCCAATCCGCTGCACCAGGTTCTCCGCTCGGCTTCGCGTACGAGAGTACAGACGAACCGAGACACGCGGCCATCCTTTCATCGCGAACAACACCGCCGCAGCCCCGCCACCCGCGCCAAGCACCGCGACGGACTCGCCGGCCTTGGGTTCGCCGATGAGGGAGTGCGCGGCTGCCTGAAACCCGCCGACATCCGTATTGTCACCGACGCGGGCCCCATCGATGGCTGTCCAGAATGTGTTGACGGCGCCCACGGCGCGCGCTGCGTCAGTCGAGCGGTCGCAGCGCGCCAGCACGAGCTCTTTGTAGGGGACGGTTACATTGCCAGCCGCGCGTTCCCTTCGCAGCTCGTCGAGTGTCCGATCGAGCGCGCTCCGCGGGACGTCGCACGCGACATACGTGGCGTCGAGCCCGGCCGCGCGGATGGCGGCGTTCTGGATCAACGGTGAGAGCGAGTGGCCAAGCGGGTGCCCGAGGAGAACGATGCGCCCCGGCACGGTCGGGGCTCCGCCCGTCACGGCTTGTCGGACGAGCGCTCGGCGGTGATGCGGTCGAACACACGCCGCACTTCCTGCTCCAGCTCGTCCGCCGTAACGCGGTAGACGTCCAGCTCGCCGCCGATGGGGTCGTTCACCGGGCGGATGCTTGCGCCGCGCGATGCAAAGTCGGTGAGGAGGTACGCCCGACCGTTGCCCCCAAGCGCCTCGATGCGCTCGAGATGGTGCGGTCCCATGGCGAGCACCAGGTCCGCATCAGCGACCAGCTCACGCGTGAGCGTCTGCGCCCGATGCTGGCTGAGGTCGAGACCGCGTTCCATTCCCACGAGCAGCGCTCCGTCGGACGCGGGCGCGCCGTCCCATGCGCTCGTCCCGGCGCTCGCGATCTCGACGTCCGTGAGGCCGCGCTCGACGATCAGCTTCCGCGCCAGCGCTTCGGCGAGGGCGCTCCGACAAGTGTTGCCCGTACAGACAAAGAGAATGCGCATGCGAGTCAGGCGTCTCCTATCAAGCCCGGCACGCTCTCGCGCAGGATGTCGGCCGGGATCGCGCCCGGCCGGATCACGCGAGGGTGGCGGCCCATGCAATCTACGACCGTTGACGGGTCAGAGGGCGTCAATCTTCCGCCATCGAGGACGCGGAGCTCGCCTCGGGCGATCGCGTCAGGCCACTGGGCCAGGATTTCGTGCGACGTCATGGCTGGAGGCACGCCAGGCCGGTTCGCGCTGGTGGAGGTGATCGGATCGCCGTGTGCGCGAATGAGACGCTGGATGCCCGGATGACTCGTCCATCGCACGGCGATGCCACCCTCCGGGCCGCGAAGCTGTGGCGGCACGCGACCGTGGCCCCCAGGGAGGACCAGCGTGAG
>DASTVV010000093.1:0-28096 GCA_035758925.1 Gemmatimonadaceae bacterium | reverse complement strand
GGATTCGACGTCAGCGTGCGATCGATGCCGAGCGTTCCGGACAGCTCTTTCACGGTGTATCGCAACTTGCCGTCGATGACGACACCCGGCGCGGTCGTGAACTTCGAGAGGATCGCCAGGTACGGCGGCTTCGCGGGCGCGGCGGGCTCGTGACACGAGACGCCGGCGACCGCAAACAGCACGAAAAGAAGACGACGCATAAACACTACCCCTGAGACGTCATCGGGACCGGGCGCGAGTTCCGCTCCCGATCCGTACCAAACGACGCGACCGAGGCCGCGCGCCCGGATGCGGACGCGCGGCCTGGCCGAAGTGACCTACCTTGCCACCGCTGTTACGACTGCTACGACCTCTTACGACTGCTACGGCTGTGTCGCGCTGAACCAGCCGCGCGTCCAGCCGGAGTACCACGGGATGTTGCTCTTCGTCGAGTTCGCCGGAGCGACGGCGCCAACGTACGTCGCCGAAGCGTCGAGGAACCCGCCGGGCGGCGTGCCGCCGCCAGTGGCCTGACCTGCTTTCGGACGGAAGTCCGGCAGCAGCACGTCGGTCGGGCTGACCATGATGTCCGCCGCCGTCGCAGCCGTCACCGTATTGGCGTTGGCCGCGTCAGTGATCATGGCCGCTTCCACGCCGGTGGCGCTCGCATACGGACCGCATGGATTTGGATCGCCGCTGTCCGTGTTGCCCAGCGTGCCCACCGATGCGAAGATCGAGTTCCGGACGTTGAGACCGCCCGCCGAATTGATGCTGGCGCAAGTCGCGGCGTCGTCCAGGTCCATGCCGTTGACGTTGTTGACGATGAGCCAGTTGCTCACGAACGGACCAGTACCGCGGCGCACGTGCAACGCGTCGTTGGTCGTCGGGATCGGAAGGTGCGTCACCGGGTCGATGCCGCTCGTGGTGGCGCCGCCGATCATTGTCACGTTCCAGATGGCGCCGGTTGTGCGTGGCGTATTGCCATACGAGGCAGTGGTCTCGGTGTTGTCGGCCTCGAGACCCTTGTCGCCGTCCGTCAGGTCCTGCTGGATGACGATGAACTGCGCGCTGCCGCTCCAGCCGAACGAGATGTCGAAGTTGTCGTCGGAGTTCGCCGTCAGGTACAGGTACTTGAGGTTGACGGTTCCGCCGAAGAGCTCCACCGCGTCGTCCTGGCCGGCGTGCACCTGGATGTGATCGATCGTCGTTCCGCTGCCCACGGCGCCCAGCGTGAGGCCGTTGAGCTCCACGTTGGTCGCGAACGTCCAGCCTGCGTACTCGATGACTGCATACTGCAGGGTGCCGCTGTTGTCGGCATTGTTGCAGCCGCCGAACAGCACCTGCGGGTTGGTGGCTTCACCGGCGCGCTGGAAGCCCGTGTTGCCAGCCGGGCAAACCTGCGTGCCCGTGTTGGGATTGCGTGCGGTGGTCGGAGCATTCCCCAGCGCCGTCGTGCCTTCGTTCAGCACCGCGTTGCCTGCGATCCAGAGGCCACCCCAGCATCCCTTTGGCTTGGGCTCGACGCCCTCGCACGTGAACACGATCGGCTGCAAGGGCGTTCCAACCGCCTGAATCGTCGCGTCACGCGCGATCTGGAGCGCGCTCAGCGTTCCGGTGGTCTGGAGGCCGACGCCCTCGACGCGGGTGCCCGCGTCGATCGTGAGCACGGCGCCGCCGGTGAACTGCACGACGCCATCGAGCACGTAGACGTTGTCGGCGGTCCAATGTTCGCTGGCGGCGTGCGAGCCCGCTGCGACGTGCACGCGGTTCGTGGCGATCGGGCCGCGGCCGGGGATCTGCTGACCCGCGACGTCCGGCGTAAGGTTGACAGCCTTCTGCCTGATGAGGAGTGCATCCGTTCCCGTCAGCGTGCGCGTGCCGTCGGCGTTGAGGCCCGGGGGCACCGCGTCGCCCACTTCTCCGAGGCCCGGCGTGTTGGCCGGCGCCACGTTGCCCGCGACCGCAACGTCCACATGCGGGCTGCCGTCGGAACCGACGATGATCTCGCGCAGACCCACCGCCACCTGCGAGACGATGAGCGCGTCCGTGCCGGTGACGCTGCCGCTCAGGTTCGCGTCGCCGTAGGTGAGGTTGAGGAGATACTCGCCAGGCCGGAGCGCGATGTCGATCGGCTTGCCATGGTCGCGCGGATCGTCCAGGCGAATCGCCCAGTCTTGCACCGTCATGCGCCGGGCTTCGCCGAGCGCGCGAGGAGCGAGGTCGCGGGCGATCTTCATGCCGACCATCGACGCCGCCATCACCTGCCCCTTCACGTTCGCCAGCTCTTCGTTCGAGAAACGGAAGCCGCCGGCGTATTGCGTGCGCCTGGCCTCGAAGACGAACGTTGCGACGCGCGGGCCGAAGCCCGTCACGTGCGTGGCCACCAGGCGCAGCTCGCCCTGGTCGGCCTTGGTGTCATTCACGAGCACAAAGCCGTCGTCGAGCGACTGGCCAATGTACGTCGCGCGCGAGGCGTCGAAGTACAGGCGGCCCTGCAGCGCGCCGATGGGCTGCTTGCCGAAGCTGCTGACCTCGACGGAGACCGCGAAGCGTTCTCCGGGATGCGCCATCTGCGAGGACAACGCGAGCGCGATGTCGCCATCGCCGCCCGGCATCTCGGGCTTTGGAGCCGCGATCTGCTTGTCATCGCAGGCGGCGAGGGCCAGCGCTCCGGCGAGGAGCACCGCCGCCCTCCGCCAACGTGAGCTATTTCGAAACATGCTGTCTCTCCTGATGAGTCGAGTGTGGGTGGCGCGAGGGGGTGGGCATGCTTCGCCAATCCCCCCTCGCGCGCACATTCAGACCTGCGTCCTGCGTTCAGTTCGTGCTACGGGCGCGGAATGCTCGCCTCGGTGACCTGGATCTTCGGAACCAGGTTGTGGGACGCCGTCGCATCGACGATGTCGGTGAGCGCAGTGGTCGTCACCGCGTTCGGGCCACTACCGACTCTGTTGAACACGATGCGGATCAGCGGAACGATGCCCGTGCGGCCGACGCCGTCGCTCGGCTGCGACACGGCCGCGATCTGGCCGGCCGTCGCGCCGTTGGCGGTGACCACGTTGAAGCCCGAGCCAGGCACCGCAGCCGCGGACACGAACGACAGCTGCGTCGAGTTGTAGTTGATCGTGAACGTCGCCGAGCCGATGTCATCCGGGCCTGCGCCGTTGATGGTCGGATCGTTGAAGCCGCTCATGTCGATCTGAGCGTCGACCGTCACCTGCGTGCCGCTCGTGCTCACGATCGAGTACGTCCACTGATAGTTCTGCGGAGGAGCCGTGCAGCTCACGGTGATGTTGACCGTGACCGTGCCGCCATCCGCCAAGCCGGAGTACGGCTGCGCGCCGGGGTTGGTGCAGTTCGCGGGCAGGCCCGAGAGCGCGATGGAGCCAGCGCCCGTACCAACCGGGACACCCGAGCGGACATACAGACCAGCCGCGTTCGTCAGCACGCCCGGCTGCGCCGCGAGACCCGTCGGGGTCACGGTCGCCGTCACGTTGGCGAGCGCGCCACCAAGGCTGCTCGACACTGTGCCCTGGACTGTTCCGGACGGAACGGTGCAGGTGACGCTGAAGTTGACGGTCACGGAGCTCGAACCGACGATGCTCGTGTTCTGTGAAGCGGGAGCCGTGCAACCAGCGGGCAGGCTCGCGGCTACGATGCTGACCGTCTTGGGACCGATCGGCAGGCCGGTGAACGAGTACACGCCCGAGCCGTTCGTGCTGGCCGGGGTCGCGGTGCCGCTCACGGAGACCTGGACGCCGCTCAGGTTACCACGCTGCGGCGAGTTCACGGTGCCCGTCAGGTCGCCGACCGGCGGCGTCGCCGCCATGAGGTCGGCCGCGACGATCATGCGCGCGCGGAACTGACCAACGGTCGGATCGACGTCGAAGCCGACGACGCGCGAGGCCGACGTGGCGAGGGAAGGAATGCCCTTGGTCGTCGTGCCGGCCGGAGCGCCCGGAACCGGAATCGTCGAGCCGTATGACTCCCAGCGGAAGCAGTCGTTGTCGCCCACGGCGCAGGCGTTGTCGTTGAAGAAGTTGTTCGGCGCGCCGCTGCCAGCCGTGCCGTCACCGTTCCAGTCGGTGCTCGCCGCTACTTCGCCGTAGCTCGGCAGGTCGATGATGACTTCCGTTCCGTCGCCGCCGACCGTCGTGCCGCCGCTGGTCGTCGTGACGTTCATCTCGAACGGGAAGAGGACCGCGCCGCTTCCCGCCACGGGCGCCGCGGGGAACGTCGGCGTCACGAGAGCATAACCCTGCAGCTTGTTCAGAACGCTGACCTCGAACGTGACGCGCACCTTGCCGGGGGTGAATGCGCCCACGGTGGACGCACGGAAGTTCGTCGCGATCAGCGTCACGGCGTCGCCCGCCAGGATCGAGAGGTCAGGCCTGTCGCCGCCGCCACTGATGCTCAGCGAGGGACCGTCGAGCTGCGTGCTCGATGGCGCGGTGAACTTGATGGCGCCGGTGCGCATGTTGACGTCGGCGATGAACGCCGCCTTGCGCAGTTGTGGCGCATTGCTCGGCTCCTTGGTCAGCTGGGGACCGGCGGGAGAGTCCGCCTGGGAGCACGCGGCGATCGTGGCCATCGTTCCGACCACGATTGCCTTGGCCAACGCGCCGTACCGAGTCGCGCGACGCTGGCCAAAGCGGGTGAGTACTGACATGCCTACCTCCGGAAATAGAATGGGGGTCCGTGATACGTGGAGCGGCGCCGAATCTCGACCCGCTCCGCGACTCCCCAATGGTCCGGTTGTATCGGCTTCGTACTCGTCCTGCTATTTGTATCGGCCTGTGTAACAGCGCTCGGCGGGACTTCGGCTGTTGCTCGCGCGCTACGGAATCTGGACCGTGGCTTCCTTGATTTGCGTGAGCGGCTTGTAGTCGAAGTTCGCCGCGTTCTTGAGGGCGCCCAGGAACGTTTGTGTCGTCGTGCTTGCTCCCGACGCACCGAGGATTCGGAACTGCACGATCGCAAGCTGCAGGAAGCCCGAGCCCATGGCGGGAAGGAGACTTCCGTTCATGATCAGCTTGCCGCTCGCTGCCGCGTCGTCCTGTACCGATCCGCCGGCGAAGCCCGTGCCGAATACCACCCGCTTGAACTGCAGCACCGCGGGATTCCACTTGAGAGAATCGACTTTCCACGTCGCGAGCTTCTCCGCGCCCGGTGTTTCGGGCAGATCAGCCTGCAAGTCGTACAGCACCTCGAGCGATACGAGCGAATCCGTCGTGATCCCGTAGGACCAAACCAGGGGCTGCGACGGTCCCGGCGCGACGATGTTTGCGCTCGTCGTCGCCGTGTGCGTCGCATTTTCGTCGTCGGTGACCTTCAGCGTGACGCTGTAGGTGCCCGCCGCTGCGTACGTATGACTCGGATTCTGCTGCGTCGACGTCTGCGAGTCGCCGAAGTTCCACAGGTAGCTCACGAGACTTCCACCGTCCGGGTCCACTGAGCCCGCGGAGCTGAATGCGACGGCGACCCCGGTGGTTCCCGAGTACGGCCCGTTGGGACTGGCGATCGGGGGCTGCGGGTTGCCACCACCACCTCCCGACCCGATTTGCAGAGTGCCTTCGACTACGCGGACCGAGTCGGTAAAGGAGACCAGGTCCTTGTTGCTGAGATCGTCGGCATGGTGAAACACCATCTGTGTCGTGGTGCTCGAGGGCGCGCCGTTCTTCACCGTGAACTCGATCTTGGCGACGCCCACCACTCCAACGAGCCCGTTGTCATTGGTGGCAACGAGGTCGACGGTGCCGGGGACGCTGCCATTGCCGGTGAGGATCTTGAACCCGTTCGTCGCAATCGTATCCGTCTTCACGAACTGGAGTGCCGCCGGATCGTACGTGAGGGAGCCGGTCACCGACGCGACATTTTGTGGAGACGCGGAAAGGTCGAGTGTCGCCCGCAGGGTCACCGTTTGTCCGACGGACGCAGAAGGCGCGGACCAGGTATTCCGCCACACGTATGGCTTGCCCTGAACCGGCACATCGTTGGTGATCGATGCCGTCGTGGAGGCTGTCGCCGTCGCGGCCTCGTCGTCGGTCACGGTCAAGGACACCGTGCACGTACACGCGGCGGCAAACGTGTGCTGTGTCGTTGGCGTCGTGACGGTTGCCGCCGGAGTACCGTCGCCGAAATCCCACCGATAGCTGGCGATCGCGCCGCCGTCCGGATCGAGGGATCCCGAGCCGTTGAAGATCACGGGCGTGCCGACGTTTCCGGTGTAGGGGCCACCATGGCTCGCGGTCGGTGGCTGCTTCGGCGCGCCGCCACCGGCGCCGATACTCAGCGTGTCTTCAACTGCGCGTGTCGAATCGGTGTACAGCTTTGCCTTGTCGTCGGCGATCTCCAGTGCCTTCGAACGGGTCGCGGCCTTCTGTCCGATCGCCCCAATGACCGTGAATTCCGCCCGCGCTGCCGGCTGCAGCCCCGCAAAGCCAAGCCCCTCACTGTTGGAGCTGAGGTACGTCACCACGCCAGGCGTTTGGCCATTGACGGTGACGGCATTCAGGCTTCCTCCTGGCACTGCCTCCATGCTTTCGAACTGCAGCAACGCTGGGTCATACCGCAGCTCTCCCTGCACGGACGCAATTTTGATGGCCGGCCGCGCAGACGCGTCCAACGCGACGGTCAGGCTCACTCGCTGACTTGGTGCCGCGGACTCGGCCGACCAGGTGTTGGTCAGCACCAGCGGACGAGATCCATCGTCCGGCGGACGATTCGACTGGCAGAGGACGCGGAACTGCACGGTGTCGACGGCAGATTCCGTGACCGCCACCGTCCTCTTGAGCGACTCCGTGGTCGAGCAATGGCTCTCGAGGTTCTGGAGCTCGATCTCGTAGCTGCCGGGGCGCAGGTTGTCGAAGTCCGCGCTGCCGCCGGCGGACGGCACATTGTTCTGCTGCGAGTACAGCCTGAGCGAATCCGGAAGTGTCTCGTCTGAAGCGATGCCCGTGGCCGCAATGTGGAACCCGTTGGTGCTCAGGCTGTCACCCGTCGCCACCACCTTCGCGATGATCCGTCCGCGCTTGGGATCCCGGCACCGAATGTCGAACACGACGGGCGTGATCGTGTTCACTCCCGTGTCCACGACCGCCACCGTGCGAACACTGTCGGAGGCGACGCTGCAGCGGGGTATCACGCCAGTCAGAATCACGCTGTATTGGCCGGCGCGCAGCCCCGTAAAGAGATGGTTTGCCGCGAGACCGATCGCCGCGGTCACCGTGTCGCGCCCCTGGAGGATGACACGATAGCCGTCCGGATCCATGGCGTCCGTCACGGGGGCGGTCGTGTGCGTGGCGACAACGATGCCCGGCGGTGAGGGTGTACGCGCCGCCGTGACGACGGATGGCCTGGACCGATCGCCGAAGCGTGTGAACGCTCGCACGCGGTAGCCGTAAAACGTCTCCGGCTGAACGTCGGTGTCGATGAAGACGACCATCTCTTCGGCCGTCGGGATGGTACCCGGGAGCGGCTGATAGTCGCCCTGGTGATTCACGCGGCGTTCGACCACGTACCCCGCGAGATCGGGATCGGTGACCGGTTTCCATGTGAGCCGCACGGCTGACACGCCAACCGCTTTCGCGACGAGCTCTTCAGGCGGCGCGGGTCGCGAGAGCGGAGCGAGGCCATCGCCGCATGACAGGATCGCGGCGAGCGCCGCGGCGCCCGACAGTATCGTGAGCGCTTTACCGACAAGGCGCATGTTAGAACTCGACACCCGCGCCGGCTTTCACCGTCACGCCGGGTCTCATGAAGCCAGTCTGCACGCGGCCCTGCGCGCTGCCCTGATAAAAGCGCTGCGCCGAGTCGCCCAGGTTTCGCCCCGAGAGCGAGATCGTGACGCGATTCGTGGCGCGCATCGAGACCTTCGCGTCGATCGTGCTGCGCTTTTGCTCGTAGACGTGCGGAATCTGCAAGAGGCCAGTGGAGGAAAGGGACGTCGCGCCGTACCGCACGATGCGATCACCGTAGGCGTTGCCCAGCAGCGTGGCCGTCAGCCGGTCGCCGAAGCCGGTATACGACAGATTCGCGTTCACCACGTAGGGCGATTGTCCCATGAACGGGACTTTCTCGTCCTGGAACAGCTCTCCGAGCTTGGCTTCGGTCTCGACGATGGTGAAGTTGAGCGACCCGGCGACGCCCTCCGGCACGAGCGGCAGGAACGCCAGCGAGGATCGCATCTCCAGCTCGCCTCCGTATGTCTGGGCTGACTCACCGTTCATGTATTGCACGACACAGGTCGTGGCTTGCGGCTGGTTCACCGTTTCGATGACCGGACGCGCGAACCGCTTGATGAAGCCACTCAGCGCGAACAGCTCGCTGCCGGACGGGTAGAACTCCAGCCTGACGTCCGCGTTATCCACCTGCGTGCGAAGCAGCTGGTTGTTCCCCTGGTTGCTGCACTCGCCAGTCACGGGCGTGTAGTAGTCGTTGGACAGCTCGCGTGGATCAGGACGGGCAACCGTCTGATAGCCGGCGAGTCTCAGGTTTATTCGGTCCGTGAGCGACACGGTGAGATTCACCGACGGCAGGATGTCCAGGTCGCGACGCTGGGTGATGCTGTCGAACGCGACCTGACCCGTCTTTGGGTTTACGTCGAGCATCCACTTTTCGGCTCGCGCTCCGGCGACGATCCGGAACCAGCTGAAGAGCGGCAGGTCGAGCATTCCGTATCCCGCCGCAAGGTTGTCCTTGGCATGGTATGGAAGCGCAAACGCGTCCAGCTTGAACAGGGCAATGTCGGAGGTCGGGAACGTGCCCACGTGCTCCGGAGAGAATGCCTCTTCCGGCGGGAGCCCGAAGACCGCCGCACCGCTCGGCGGCGCCAGGGCCGGGCGATAGGCAAAGAGGCTCGCGTCGAAATCCCGCTGCTTATCGCGATACATCCCGCCGGTCTTGAACAGCGCTTCGCGTCCACCCCAGATCGGCACTGGCAGGGACCAGTCGGCGTTGCCGGACAGCACCCGATCCTCGAGGAACCGGAACCAGATCTGGCCCTGGATGCTCGTCTGCAGGTAGTAGTTGCCGGTGTTGATGTCCTCGAGGTACGTCGCCGACCGGTTGTCGGGCTCGTCCCGCGCCGCTTGCGCGTAGGTGGCCTTCCATTCGAGCCGTGAATTCAGGATCAACGCGTGGTCGCCGGTGAGCTGCGTCTGCAGCAGCTCGCGCTCCACATAGCGCACCTGGTACGACCGCAGCCGCCCGGGATCCTGCCGGGTGGTCTCGAACGCCTGGCTCTGCGTGATGACTTCTTCGGCGTTCCGGGTATAGAGGTTCTTGAGACCGATCTTGTTGCTCGACCCCGCCAGCAGCGACACGTTGGCCGTGGCGCCCCAGTCGACGGTCGAATTGCTCTCGCGCGCGACGTACCCGCGCTCGGCGACCCCGAACCGATTGTCGGAGAGAAACTGATACATCTTGTCCGGGAGGAAATCGACTTTCGACGAGTACGTCAGTGCGACCGTGTAGCCGAGATTCCGGATCCGGTCGCCGATGCTCAGGCCGAATCCCAAGCCAGGCGGCGCCCGCCGCGGTGTGGGCGCCCAAACGTTGCGCATGTTTTCAGCGAAGCGCTCCAGCTCGTCGCCCTGCGCGCCCGGCGAGAGCCTGGGCGGCATCGAGCGATCGCTGCCACCGAAGCCGAGCCAATCCAGTCCGCGGTGCGGGACGTACGACACGCGCTGCAACGTCGCGAGGCTGTTCCAGTCCTGCGAAATCGATCCCTGAATGACGCGATTCTCGGGGAACTCCTTCGTGCGAATCTCGACGGAGCCGCCGGAGAAGTCTCCCGGCTTGTCGGGCGTCGCCGTCTTGGACGCCACGATCGACTCGAGCAGGCTGGATGGGAAGATGTCCAGCGGGACGATCTTGCGCAGCGGCTCGGGGCTCGGGAGCTCGACGCCGTTGAGCATCGTGTTGTTGTATCGCTCGGGCAGCCCGCGCACGACCGTGAACTTCTTGTCGACGATCGACACGCCCGTGACCCGCGTGATCGCGTCGGCGGCATTGGCGCCGGGCGCCCGCGCCATCGCCTGCGCGCTGATGCCGTCGCTGACCGACGGTGCCGCGCGCTGCTCGGCCAGCATCGCCGCGTCGCTCGCACGGGTGGCCGCCACGGCAGTCGTCTGGACCGCCGCGATCTGCGCGGCCGCCGACGCCATCGCGAAATTCTGGATGGTGGCCTCCCCCTCGGTGACACGCACGCTGTCGATCACGGCCGGCTGAAAGCCCAGGCGACGTGCCCGCACGCGATGCATGCCGACGGGCACGTTCGTGATGCGGTATCGCCCGTCGAGGTCCGCCTGGCTTCCCAGCTGCGTCCCGACGATGTCCACCATCGCGAACGCGATGGGGCGCGCGTTCGCCTTGTCCATCACCTGACCGGTAACCGTGCCCCGCCGTTGTGTTTGAGCCGCAGGCGGCGCGGCCGACGGCGGCGGTGGGTTCTGTGCACCAACGACCGCACCAACGGGTGCGATGCTCGCGAGGAACAGTGCTGCTTTAACAACGCCGAAACGCAAGATTCTGCACCGCGTGACATTGGAGGGGCGAGAATCTCACGTGCGACTGTGAAACCGCGAGCAGGTCACCGTAACGCGTCGGTCACGGTCTTCGTGAGTCGTTACGCGTCAGTGACGCAACCGCCGGTCGACGGTCGCGGTGTCATCACTGCGTGACGGATTCTTGAACGTCTGCGACGCGGCAGTCGATGCCCTGATGGTCGCCCAAACTCTCCGCGCGGAGTCGACGTCGAATCGTACGAGCTGCGGTTTCCGCGAGCCGAACGTCGCGTCTGGCCGAACTACGTAGTACGGGCCCGGATGACGTCGCAGCATGATTTCGTCGCGCTCGTTCAGATCCCTGACGTACGTGTTCCCGTCACGAGCCTGGAGAAACGGGAGCAGCGACCACGTCCCGCGACGCTCGCTCGCTTCACGCTGCCGGCAACGCGGCGTCTGCGCGGCGAGCCTGGAAAGCGAGCGCAGGTGGAGCACAACCTCTGGTCCGCGAATGCCGTCGGCCTCGAGGAGACTGACGCGTTCGTCCAGCGCGCACAAATCCGTGCTGTCCACCAGGATCTGGGCGTCCCGATGCGGAACACCCAGCGCCCAAAGACGCGGAGCCAGCTGCGCGGCCCATGCGCTTGGCACGAACACCAGCGCGCTCCGCGCGCCGACGGCCCTCGACATCGCGGCCGCGTCGATGCGTCGCAATGGAGCGCTCGACTTCAGTTCCGCCGCGACCCGCGGCAGGCGACCGAATCCCGCGAGGAACGCGACCGCAATCCAGGCGCCGCCAAAACGCGCCGCCAACGGGCTGCCGAACACGCCCCGCAGTGCTCGAGGAAGTCGCGCGGTCCACAGGAGAATGACGGGCGCGAGCGGCAGCAGGAATCGCGGGCCGAGGTACTCGCCTTCGTGCCAGTAGAGGACGTAGCCCGCACACAACGCGGCGCTCGACGCCAGAAGATACCTGTCGCCGCTCGAGAGTTTCCGCGCCAGCGCGAGCGCGACGATTGGAGCGAGGAGCGCCGGCACGGGCGACTCGAACAGCACGAGCTGCAGCCGTAACAGATACTTGTTGAGGTAACCGATCCCTCGCAGTGCGGTATGCGGTGGTCCCCACGGCGCGTCGTGAAATCCAAGGCCGTGGATGGCGCCCCACTGCGCCTCGTAGCCGAATGTCAGCGCGCCGCCGGTGGTGAGCTGGTTGTACGCGCCCAGAAGGGTGATTGGGATGATCAACCCGCCGAGGTACGCAATCAGATCCGCCCGCCGGCCGCGGATGGCCCGCAACGAAAGCCACACTGCCGCTGGTCCCGCGAATGCTGCCGCATCGAGGGGCCTCATCGTCGCCGCCAAGCCGATACAAAATCCCGACACGATCAGCCATCCAGGACGCGATGTCGGTCCGCACGCGCCGATCAACAATGCGCTCGCGATCGTGATGAACGCCGCGGCGCCGAGGTGGTTCATCTGCGTCGCCGCGTTCAGGATCAACCATGGATTCACGGCCAGGAGCACCGCGAGGACCGCCGCGAACGTCCGATCTTCTCCGAGCGCGCGGGCCATCCAGAATCCCGTAACGGTGATCAGCGCTCCAAGCAACGGCGCGATCAGCCATGGCGCGTGAACCAGCTCGCCCAGCGCCAGGAACGCGGACCATCCGGGAGGGAATTGCGAGAATGTTTTGCCGCCATGGTCGACGATGAGCAGCGTCGACGTGAACTCGGGATTCGCCGGCGTCTGGAGCCATGGACGACCCTGCGCGAAGATCCGCGCCTGCACGGCCTGCGTCATGTCGTCGATGTGCAGCGGGAACCCGCCAGACAGCGCCCAGGCGGCGATGACCCCCAGTGCAAGCGATATCAGCGCGGAGATGGCTACAATCACGCGCGCGTTGGCATCGGATGCTGTCCATGCTGCACGCGCGTTGCGCCGCAGGCGCGTCGAGAACATCACGAGGAGCGCGGCAACAAACCCGGCGGCGATGCTGGACATGCCCCATGACGGCAGCAGGGGATCCATCCAGTCTTCCCGGAGCGCGGGCGCGAGCGCGCTGGCGACGGGCACGAAACTGAAGACGCCGAGTGTCGCGATGCCGCAGCGCCATGACCACAGCGCCCAGCGCGACGCAGCGGTGAGCTCGGTGTGGACACGAGCGTCGCGCCGACCGGGAAGGTCGACGGTCTCCTGCTCACGATTTCGCTGACGCTGCGCGGTGACCGGCATGGGGCCGGCGAATATACCGCGCGGCCCGTGACCTCCACGCTCGCTTACGTCACGAGCGCGTCACACGTTCGGTGTTAGCCGCCAGCGAGGACTACGCCTGCAGGCCGTGCTTCACCGCGCCCGTGATGATCTCTCCGAACCGGTCGATCTCGTCCAGCGTGTTGTAGACGTTCGGCGTGACGCGAAGCCCGTTGAACTCCGTGTGGATGAGCGGCGTGGCGACGATGCGATGTTTGGCCAGCAGCCATTCGCGCAGTTTGCCGATGTCCACGCCGTCGATGGCGATCACGCCGATGGCGCCGCTTTCATTCGGTCCGATCGGCGTCAGCATTCTGGCCCGCCCGCCGCTCTCGGCCACCACCCGCTTGGCCCAGCGATCACGGAGAAACCGCAGCCGCGCGATCTTGCGGTCCGCGCCGATCGAGCGGTGGAACGCGAGCGCCACCGCGATCGAGTTGTGGTTGGCCGCCGGATGGGTGCCGATCTCTTCGTACTTGCGGATGTTGTCTTCCTGCTCCACGGCGCCTGCCATCAGCGGCCAAAGCGATTTGATCTTGCCGCGCCGCACGTAGAGGAAGCCCGTGCCGATTGGCGCCATGAGCCACTTGTGCAGGCTGGTGCCATAATAGTCACACCCCAGCTCGTCGCGCGTGAACGGGAAGTGCGCGAACGCGTGAGCCCCATCCACGAAGACCTGGATGCCCTTCGGTCGCGCGAGCTCCACGATCTGCTTCACCGGCGCGATGTACCCGGTCATGAAGCTGATGTGCATGGTCTCGATGACCTTGGTCCGCGGTGTGATGGCGGAGGCGACGGCGTCCACGTAGGCCGCGGCGCTCTTTGGCGGCGTGTCGAGCTTCACCCATTTGATGACGACGCCATCGCGACGCTCGCGCTGCTTCCACGCGTTGATCATGCGCGGGTAGTTCTGCGTCGTGAGAATCACCTCGTCGCCGCGCTGGAGATCGATGCCCATGATCATCGTCTCGTTGGCTTCGGATGCGTTGCGCACGATCGCCATTTCTTCGGCGTCGCATCCGAACTCGCGCGCCAGCTCGCGCCGCACACTCTCGATCCGCGGTTCCAGCACGCCCCACATGTGTTCGACCGGCAGCTCGTTGGAGAAGCGCAGATCGCGAATCATCTGCTCGAGCACGTGCGTGGGGGCCGGACTGCAGCCGCCGTTGTTCAGGTTGATCATCGTACGATCGAGATCGAACGCGGCCTGGATCGTGGCCCAGTACGATTCGTCCTCCGCGAGCGCGGCCGCCGAACGGGCTCCCGCGATCTGTGACGCATCGACGAGCCGGCGGATGCCGTGCGCGTTGAAGGTCGGCAGGCTGAACGTGGCGGCAGTGGCGGCCATCGAGGAGAGAAAGGCGCGGCGATCGGTCATTTCGGCCTCGGAGGAAGACGCCTCATCATCGGGTGTGGCGGGCTCGGCGTCCAGCCCCAGATTCGATAACGGCCACCTCTCTGATTTCGCGCGTACCAAGGCCCCACTCCTGGTTACTGCGACTATCTCATGTGCTTGTGCATGAGGTCCACGAGCTCGTCGTAGATCGAGTCGTCGCCGGCCCGGATGGCGGCGGTCGCGCAGTGCTTGAGATGGTTTCGCATCAACTCGCGGCTCACCGACCGCAGCGCTTCGTGGACGGATGAAACCTGCGTCAGCACGTCGGCGCAGTAGCGATCCTCCTCGATCATCTTCTGCAGCCCGCGCACCTGTCCCTCGATCCGGCGCAGCCGCGTGAGGTTCCGCGACTTGATCTCCGGATCCACTGCCACCGCCTTCCGTCCTTCGCCTTCTGTCTGACAGGCACAGGCCACTGACTCAGTCATTCATTCCTCCTTCATCATCAAGCCGCCGTCAAAGCCGTCGTTAAAGCCGTCGTTAAAGCCGCCGTCAAAGCCGCCGTCAAAAGCCGCCGTTATCGTTTCAGCCGTAGTGAATTCCCCACGACGCTGACCGAACTGAACGCCATCGCGCCGCTGGCAATCACGGGGCTCAGCATGCCGGCCGCGGCCAGCGGAATCCCCACCACGTTGTAGATGAACGCCCAGAACAGGTTCTGCCGCATCGCGCGCATCGTCCGCCGTGCGAGCGCGATCGCATCCACCGCCGAGCGCAGATCGCCGCGCATGAGGGCGACGTCCGCGGCTTCGATCGCGACGTCCGTCCCGGTGCCGATTGCCAGACCCACGTCTGCCTGCGCCAGCGCCGGCGCGTCGTTGATGCCGTCGCCCACCATGGCCACCACGCGCGTGCCGCCTGCCTGGAGCCTTCGTATCTCCTCGACCTTCTGATCCGGCAGTACTTCGGCCACCACTCGGTCGATGCCCACTTCGCGCGCGATCGCGTGCGCCGTGGCGCGCGAATCGCCCGTCAACATCACCACCTCGAGGCCCATTCGCTCGAGCGACGCGATCGCCTCGGTTGCGCCATCCTTGACGGGATCCGCGATGCCCAGGACGCCGACGACGCGCTGATCGAGGGCAACGTAGACCGGAGTTCGCGCGCGATCGGCAAGCTCTGTCGCGCGTGCCCGCATCTCACCCGGATCGATATCGAGCTCGCGCAGCAAGGTGGCATTGCCGATGGCGACGCGCTTGCCGTCCGCTCCCCCCGCCGCCACCATGCGCGCCACGGCGCCACGACCGGCGCGGGCTTCGAAATCGCGAACCTGAATTCGTTCTTTCCCTTTGGGTCCGCCGCGTTCCTCGACGGCGCGGACGATCGCGTCTGCCAGCGGGTGTTCGGACAGCGATTCAACGGCGGCGGCCAATGACAACACCGCGCCGGCGTCCACCGCGGGGCCTTCCGGGCCTGGGGCGAGGAAGACCTCGACGACCGTCGGCTTGCCCGCAGTGATCGTCCCTGTCTTGTCGAGGACGACGACATCGATTTCATGCGCTCGCTGGAGCGCCTCGCCACCCTTGATCAGGACGCCCAGACGTGCGCCTTTCCCGGTGGCGACCATGAGCGCCGTGGGGACTGCCAGCCCCATCGCGCATGGACACGCGATGATGAGTACCGAGATCGCGGTGACCAGCGCGTGGACCGGTGTCCCGCCAACGATGAACCAGCCCACGAACACGGCGATCGCGATCGAGATCACGACGGGCACGAATACCCGGCTCACGCGGTCGGCGAGATTCTGGATCGGCGCGCGTGACGCCTGCGCGTCGCGCATCAGCTTCGCGATCCGCGCCAGTGCGCTGTCGGCGCCGAGTGTCGTCGCCCGAGCCTTGAGCGCGCCGGTCCGATTGATCGTCCCGCCGGCGACGCGGTCGCCCTTGGCCTTCGCGACAGGCATCGATTCGCCCGTGAGCATCGACTCGTCCACGGCGCTCGATCCCGACACCACCTCGCCGTCCGCGGCGATGCGCTCTCCCGGACGCACGACGAAGATGTCGCCCTGCTCCAGCGCTTCGATGGGGATCTCGAGCTCCCTGAGATCACGAAGTACGCGCACCGTCTTGGGCTGCAGGCCCGCCAATGCGCGCAGTGCAGCGGTCGTCTGCTTTTTGGCCCGCGCTTCGAACGTATTGCCCAACAGGATCAACCCGATGATGGCGGCGACCGCTTCGTAGTACAGCTCCGGCTGCACGCCGTGCGCGAGGAAGAAGCCGGGTGCCACGGTCGCTGCCACGGAGTAGACATAGGCCGCCCCCGTTCCCACGGCGATGAGCGTGTTCATCTCGGCCGTGTGGTGCCGGAACGCGCGCCACGCCCTTGTATAGAAGTGTCGACCGCTCCAACCAACGACGACGCTCGTGAGCACGAGCAGCACCCACGGCCGCCAGGTTGCGTTCATTGGCAGGAGCACCGTGATTGCCGCCACCACCAGGCTCACGGTCGTCTTTGCGATCAACTCGCGCAGCTCGGCCGCGTGCGCTTCGTCCTGCGATGCCTGATCGCCGAACGGGGTCGCTTCGGCCTTGGGCAACTCGGCGTCGTATCCTGTTGCGCGGATGGACTCGAGCAGCTTTTCGGGCAGGACCGCGGGCTCGTCGTAGGTGACGGTCGCGCTGTTGAGCATCAGGTTCACGCTCGCGTCGCTGACGCCTGGCGTTCCGGCCAGCGCGGATTGAACGCGACTCTGACACGCCGCGCAGTGCATTCCGCGAATCGGAATCGTGATCGTCTTCGACATATCAGTCCTCCACGAGGAGTTTTGCGTGGAGCATCGACATTCCACAGGAGATGTCGAACGTGCCCGACCGGTCCGGCGTCAGCTCGACCGCGGTCTTCTGGTAAGGGGGGAGGAATCGCCGGATGCTGAAGGCCGGGATGACCACCTCCTCCGAGCAACTCGACGTCTCCTGACGGTCGAACACCAGGCGAACAGGCGTGCCTCGCTTCACGCGAATCACGCCGGGATCGTATCCGCCTTTGACGGACACGTCGATCGACTGTACGCCGCCACTGGCGACAGCCCGGGCGGCGGGGCGCTGGGCGAGGAAGAAGTACCAGTTCACCCACGCGATGGCTGCTGTGCCCGCAGCCAGGACAATCCAATCGATAGTGTTCACATGCTTCTCCCAGGAACCTGCAGGAGAAGCTATATACCCCCACCCCCTATATCAACCCTGACCGCCAGCCAAGCCGAACGCGGAGGCAATCAGGACTGCTGACCTGAGCGCTGCACTAACCCACTTATGCCGATGAGAGCGGTTATACGACTTTGTCAGCGCAGCCGCGAAGTCAGATGCGCTCGCGAACCTGCATTCAGGGAGCTTCTCGAGGCACCTGTCGATGGCTGTCGCCAGGTCTGCGGGGACACCAGCAACTCGCTCGCGAATCGGGACATGGGCCTCGCTTATATGCTTGGATGCAATCGCGGCGAAATGTGGCGCACTAAATGGCGGTTCGCCGGTTACCATGAGGTAGCCGAGTACGCCAAGAGAGTACACGTCGCTCCTGCCGTCGAGATCGAGCTCCCCAGCTGCCTGCTCAGGCGACATGAAGTGCGGTGTCCCGAATGCGCGGGACGACTCGCCGCGAACGGGATCGCGCGACCGCGACAGCGCGACGCCGAAATCGGTCAACATGGGACGGCCGGATTCCCGATCCAACACGATGTTTTCCGGCTTCAGATCGCGGTGCACGATCCCTTCCGCGTGCGCGTATTCCAGCGTCTCCGCGAGTGATGCCAGAATCTCCCGCACCTCGGTGGGATCCATTCTGCCCGCTCGAGCGATACGAGCCGCGAGTGGCTCTCCCCTGATGAACTCCATCACCATGTAGAGGAGACCGCCAGTCTCGCCGAAGCCGTGGACGGCGACGATTCCGTCGTGTCTGAGTTGTGCCGCGATCCGCGCCTCGCGACGGAACCGTTCGCACTCCTCGGCGCTGGACGACAGCTCATGCCGCATCACCTTGATGGCAACCAGGCGATGCAACGTCACGTCGCGCGCGAGAAAGATGACGCCCATGCCGCCCCGGCCCAGCTCACGCACGATCTGGTACGATCTGCCGGCGTGCGTTTCGAACAGCGAACGCTCGACGGACGCGTGAGAGAAGGGAGTTGAACGAAACGCGACGGCTGATTTCACGGGAGTTTGGCTCTTTCTGCCTGAGACAACGGCACTGGCTGCGGCGTTGCCTTACGAAAGCGCTGTGCCGTGCGTGCCGATCGCAGCTATCTCGTTATCGTCGCTGCGTTTCCCCCGTGACTGGCGCTTGCAGCACCGGATTCGAAGTGTCCGATTTCGGGACAGCTCGCTCGCTATTGGACACGTCTCGAGAAGCCGTTGTATCGCCTGTCGGACCCATATGCACGGTGAACGTCGAACCACTCCCCTGCTCACTCGAGACGGTAAGCCGAAAGTCGAGCGCGTCGCAGATCGCTTTCGAGATCGAAAGACCGAGTCCGGTGCCACCGTACGTTAGATGCGTCGTGGGCTCCGCCTGCTCGAACGGTTCGAAAATGGCACGCTGGCGTTCCGCTGCGATGCCAATCCCGGTGTCCTTCACGTGAATTCGCAGCGGCCGCCCCGTGTTCGAGTCGGTATCCGCCGAGAGGACGACGCTCCCCTCCTGCGTGAAGCGAAGCGCATTGCCCGCGAGGTTGATGAGCACCTGGCGCAGCAGAATTCCGTCCGTCTCCACCGGCGTCATGTCCTCGGGCACCTCGACCTTCAGCCGCACGGCCGGCGCGCGCTGGCCCTCGAGCTGTTCAGAGACATCCCTGATGAGCTCGTCCACGGCGACGATTCCGTTCGTCACGGTCAGGCGGCCCGCTTCCACCTTGGCAATGTCGAGGACGTTGTTCACCAGCGACAGCAGATGTCTCCCGTTTGCCGTGATGCGATCGAGGAGCAGCAGATCGTCCTGGGTCAGGCGATTGGCCTTGTTCTTTCGCAGCACGTTGGCGAAGCCGATGACGGAGTTGAGCGGCGTCCGCAGCTCGTGACTCATACGCGAGAGAAACCCGCTCTTGGCGTGACTCGCTGCTTCCGCTTCGTCACGCGCGCGAAGGATCGCTGCCTCGTACTGCTTCTGTGCGCGCCGGCGCTCGATCGTTGCGCCCACCTGGTTTCCCACGACGAACACCATCTGCGTGTGGCGCTCGTCGCTGGCGCGTGGATGATCCATGAAGAACCCAAGGACGGCGACGACTTCCGAGCCGGACAGCACGGGCACCGCCACGGCGCTTTCGAATCCGCAGCTCACCGCCGCCGACCCGCGCGGCAGGGTCTCGGTCGCGATGGCGGGGAACCGCTCCACGGACTTGGATTTCCAGGCACGTCCCGGCAGTCCTTCGCCCTGGACGAACGCTTTTGACGTCCCCGCGTCCACCAACGCACTGCAGTCGAGTCCGGCTGCGACGTAGTACGTCATCCGCTCCAGGTGCAGGCCGTCGGTCGTCGGCAGCCACGCCTCGCCATATCCCCAACCCGTCACGGAACACAGCGACTCGAGCGTCAGCGCCAGCGCTGCGTTGAGGTCGGTCGCCGCGCTGATGGCGAGCGTGATCGATTGCAGCAGCTTGAGCGCTGCCTCCTCCTGCCGGCGTGCGGTTACGTCAGCGCCAAGACTCGCCGCGCCAAGTACATCGCCTCCGGGAGTCCGGAGAACGCTGTTGTCCCACTCGATCATGCGACGCGTCCCGTCGCGGCAGGCGATCTCGTACTCCAGCTTGGGCCGGATGCGGCCATCCGCGATCTGATCGAGAAAACGCGTCTTTGCCTCCGCCGCTGCCGGCGCAGGCACGAAGCGGTCGAACCAGTTTTCGCCGAGCAGTTCCGCGCGCGACCATCCGGTGAGCGTGCAGAGTGCATCGTTGCAGAACGTGACGCGACCCTGCGTATCCAGCGACACCGCCACCAGCCGAACCGTCTCCAACGTCGTGCGGAACCGGTTTTCGGAATCCCGGAGCGCGTCTTCGATCTGCTTGCGCTCCGTGACGTCCCGCGAGACGCAGACGATCGCCCCGAGCTCGCTCGCATCCAGCGCCGTGAGCCGTGCCGTGCTCTCGAGCCACACGTAGTCGCCGTCATGGCGACGGCATCGCCAGGTGACGCTCGCGAGGGCGTTCGGCGAGGCAAGCGCCCGGCGCCAAAGGCCCGTCAACGCCTGCGCGTCGTCAGGATGGGCGAAGTCTCGCGGCTGCTTTCCCGTGAGAATGCTCGGGTATTCGCCGAGCATGCCGGCCAGCACTGGCGAGACGTAGCGGAACGTGCCATCCCGTTCGTGAGTCGCCACGAGGTCCGCTATGTGTTCCGCCAGGATGCGACCGGGCCCTGGAACGGCGGGTGCGGCCCCCGCACTCACCGTTCGTGCGCGCACGATCAGCCCGGCGATCAGCGCCGCCGTAACCAGCGTCGCGACGATCATCACGATCACGGCGACGGGGGCTGGCATCTGCATTACGGCAATTGAACGGTGGAGCGGTGGAGTGCGGGAAGGCAGGGAGGGCGTCCGAGAGGTTGACGCTCCGGGGCCGAATTCGGCACGCCGAAGCCCTGTTTCAGGCGGCGTAAGCCCTTGTTACGCCTCAGGTAATCGAGCCTGGGCAGCTCGCATTCGACGTCGGGGGACCAACAACGAGGCACATAGCGCCGACAACCGCAGTTGCATCACTTGCCAGAGGGCCGCACCCGGCGCCAGACCGTGTCGCGGCGCCGCCAACGCCTGTCTCTGTGGAAACAATTCACTTCTACCGCTCGCCAATCGATATCAACGCATCGCCAGTCGATTCCAACAGCACGGCAGCGAGCACCTACGGGGCGGCCATTCAGTTCAACGGGAGGGCAGCGGGCTGCAACCTGATGTCAACGCGCTTTGACGCGTCGGCAATCCGGTTCGACGTCCGCCCAATCGGGATCGAGGCGGCGACAACGCGGATCTCCCGTCGGACAATGTGATCCAACCGCGCGTCAGCGCGCTCCAATCGCCGTGCAATGCACATCGACGGCGAGGAAATCCACATTTTCGCCCCGTCGCCCCGTCGCCCCGTTGTCGGGGAGGAAGGAGTGAAGTGGCCAGGGGCAGAATCGAACTGCCGACACGCGGATTTTCAGTCCGCTGCTCTACCAACTGAGCTACCTGGCCAATGAATCAGCCTGCAAATCTAGCGGCCAAATACGCGCGAACTCAACCCGAAACAGGACGGCCAACCAAGGAGCGGCGGTGACCTCCGGGACCACGCCACGGTTGTCATTCAGGTACTTCGAGCCCGCTACGCCATTGACGCCCAATCGCGACAGATGGCCGCTCGCCAGCGACGTTTCCGCGCTCTACATTGGTGCCTTGCTTCTCCCGTTTGGCATCGGTCAAACTCCCGCGATGCCTAGCCTCCCAAAGAAGGACTCTCCGCATATGAGTATCTCAAGCGCCCTTGCCACGGGCACACGGCGCATCGGCACAGTGCTGCTGGTCGTCGGACTCGCGGTGTTGGCTGCCCCGGGCAGCCTGGCCGCACAGGGAATCACCACCGGCGCCATCGGCGGTCTGGTCACGAACGAACAGGGCCAGCCGATCGAAGGCGCTCAGATCGCGATCGCCAATCCGCGCACGGGCGCTCGAGCGAACGCGACCACGCGCGACAACGGTCGCTACTTCGTTCAGGGCCTCGAGGTCGGCGACTCGTACAACGTCACCGTGCGTCGCATCGGTTTGGTGGCGCAGACCAAGTCCAACGTGAAGGTCAGCCTGAGCCAGACGACGCGCGCCGATTTCCAGATGGCGGCGCAGGCCGTCCAGCTCGCTGGCGTGGTCGTCGGCGCCGAAGTGACGCGCACGGAGGTGTTCGCGCCGTCCAACACCGGCACGAAGAGCGTCGTCAGCGACACCGCGATCCAGCGCTTGCCCACGAGCACCCGCAACCTCACCGACTTCGTCAAGCTCACGCCTCAGGCGTCCGCGACTGGCGCCGGGTTTTCCGGCGGCGGCATGTCCAACCGCATGAACAACGTCCAGATCGACGGATCGTCCGAGCGTGACGTCTTCGGTTTGGGCGCGACAGGCACACCGGGCTCCGAGGTCAACGCCAAGGGAATCTCGATCGACGCCGTGAAGGAGTACCAGGTGCTCCTTGCTCCATTCGACGTGCGCCAGGGCAACTTCGGCGGCTTCCTGCTCAACGCGGTGACGAAGAGCGGAACCAACCAGCTGCAGGGCTCCGCCTACTATTACTTCCGCAACGAGCGGTTCGGCGCCGACACCAACGTCCTCCGCGCCACCAAGTTCGATCGGACGCAGTGGGGCTTCACGGTGGGCGGTCCGATCATTCCGGACAAGCTCCATTTCTTCGTCGCGCCGGAGTTCACTACCGAGAACACGCCGGTCTCCGGCCCGTACAGCGGTCAGCCGGCGAACTCTCCCACGGGATTCGTCTTCAGCCCCGACACGCTGGCCCGCTTCGAGACACTGATGCAGGGCTACGGCGCCAAGATCGGCACGCCAGGATATTCCAACATCCCGAACCCGCTCACGAACTTCTTCGGGCGTCTCGACTATCAGCTGAACGACGTGCACCGCCTCGTGGTGCGCTACAACTACGCCACGGGTGAGCGCCTGCGTCAGCAGAACAGCCGCAACCTCACGACGGCCGTCTACTCGAGCAACTTCCACGACTTCAAGAACGTGAAGGCTGCTCCAGTCGTGCAGCTCTACTCGAATTTCAAGAACGGCTCGTTCAACGAGATGTTCGTCGGCTACAACAACTGGTACAATCGCCGCACGCCAAGGGACCAGTTCCCCCAGATCCGCATCAATCGGGTGGTCGGCAATGCCGTAACGCCCGTGGTGAACGGCGCCATTCTCGCAGGCGCAGACCAGTTCTCTCAGGGCAACGAGCTCGATACCAAGACCTGGGAGTTCACTGACAACTTCACCAAGCCGATCGGCGCGCACACCTTCACCGTCGGCACGCGCCACGAGAAAGTGTGGCTGCGCAATCTCTTCACGCAGAGCTCGTACGGCGTGTGGAGCTTCGCGAACCTCGACAGCCTCGCCGCGGGCAACGCGAACTCGTTCCGCAAGGCGGTCATCCTGTCCAACGGCGGCAACGTCGAGTACTCGGCGCTGCAGTCCGCGTTCTACGCGCAGGATCAGTGGCAGGTGAATCCGAACCTCGCCATCACCGCGGGAATGCGCGTCGACGTCAGCAGCTTCCTGGATGACGTCAAGTACAACGCGGCCATCGACAGCGCCTACGGCCGCCGAACCGACAACGTTCCGAAGCGCTCGGTGCAGTACTCGCCGCGCGTCGGCTTCAACTGGGACGTCACGGGTACACAAACCGATCAGGTCCGTGGTGGTGTCGGTCTCTTCGTCGGCACGCCGCCGTACGTGTGGCTCGAGAATGCCTACGTCAACTCCGGCAACGTGATCACGTTCCTGAACTGCAACACGTCTGGAAGCGCGGCTCAGGCGCCAGCGTTCAACGTCGATCCGACCCAGGTGAATGCCTGCCGCGGCACCACCCCTCTGCCACCGATCGGCGACGTGAACTTTCTGAGCAAGGACCTCAAATTCCCGCAGCCCCTGCGCGCGACGCTCGCCTATGACCGGCGTTTGCCCAAGGACATGATCCTGACGTTCGAAGGTCTGTTCTCGAAGACGCTGAATCAGTTCTTCTTCTACAATCTCAACGACCGCGCTCCGCAGGGCACTGGCCAGGGCGGACGCGTGCTGTACGACACGCTGGTCAACGCGGCGACGGGCGCGACGGTTGCGCTGCCGCCGCAGAGCGTGATCGCCAATGGTGGCTCGTCTCGATTCAGCACGGCGATCGACCTCAAGAACCAGAACAAGGACTACGCCTACAACCTCACGGCGCAGCTCCGCAAGCGGTATCTCAACAACTGGGAAGGCACCATCGCGTACACGTACTCGCGTGCGCGCGACGTGCAGAGCTTTGGATCCAGCACCCATATCTCCAACTGGCAGTTCGGCCGGACGATCTCCGGTCGCCAGGAGGACGCGTTCAACGGCATCAGCCTCTTCGATCAGCCGCACAAGCTGATGGCCACGGCCACGCGCACCTTTTTCTTCTTCCGCACCGCGCCGACGGACGTGTCCTTCTTCTATCAGGGCATCTCCGGATCGCCGCATGATTACATCTATGGCGGCAGCCAGCTCGTCGGCGACGCCAACGGTGACGCGTTCCAGGGCAACGACCTGATCTACGTGCCGAAGAACGCGCTCGATCCGGCCGAGATCCAGTTCCGCGCGGTGGGCGCCCGCACGCCGGCGCAGCAGGCTACCGACCTCGAGAACTTCATCTCGAACAACGAGTGCCTGAACTCACAGCGCGGCAAGATCATGTCGAGAAACTCCTGCCGGTTGCCGTTCTCCAACCAGGTCGACCTCGGTATTCGCCAGCGTTTGCCGTCGATTCGCGGACAGGAGCTCGCGCTCACGCTCGACATTTTCAATTTCGGCAACCTGGTCAACAAGAACTGGGGCAAGGTTCTCAGCTCGCCGCTGTCCGGCAACAGCAACGTTCCGCTCGTCACGATGGTCGGGTATTCGACGACCAACCCGCGCACCGCGGTTCCGATCGTGACGTTCACGCCGCCGACCGGTGGCGCGTACACCGCCGGCAACTCCGCGCTGAACTTCTGGCGGACGCAGCTCGCGGTTCGTTACAGCTTCTAGTCATCACGGATGGACAAGGGCCCGCTCGAATCGAGCGGGCCCTTTTTTTTCGAGGTCGAACCTATTTGCGGGCGTCGGTGCGCGCCGCGCCCATGCGCGCGGTGACGATGGACTTGATGCCGCCGCGAACGTTGAAGTCTCCAACCACTTCCATCCACCGCGGTTTGCACGTCTTCGACAGATCGTCGAGAATGCGATTGACGGCGCGCTCGTAGAAGACCCCTTCGTTGCGAAAACTCCACAGGTAGAGTTTGAGGCTCTTCAACTCCAGGCACTTTTTGCCGGGCACGTACGTGATGTAAATCGTGCCGAAGTCCGGCGCGCCGCCCGCAAGCTGTTTCAATTCCTCGGCATCGGCCTCGATTCCACCAACCGGACACAGCGACGTGAACTCGTCGCATTCCATCCTGATCTCGTATTCCCGATCCGGATACGGATTGTCGAACGTTTCCAACAGTTGGGACCGTGGCATTGGTTGCTCGTGATCGCTTTGTGACGCTTCGGCTTGCTGGCGGCCAACCCGTTCTGCGAGTATCTTGCATCCAGGTCGCTCGCTCTCTGCGACGACCATCGCCGCCGCGAGAACGGCGTGGCGGCACCGCCCCCGGGGACACCCCCGGGGGCTCTTTATTTGTACAACGGCGGAGTTGGAAATGGGAATGGGAATGGACGCGGATCAGAGTCTCTCCATGCGCCCATTCCCATTCCCGACTCCCATTCCGCCGTTCCTATCTATCCCTGAGCTGCCTCGACATCTCCTCGAGCAGTTTGCGCTCGCTCGGTGTCAGGCTCATCAGCCCTTGTCTCGAGATCTTGTCGAGCACCCGGTCCAGCTCCTCGGCTTTCGCGTCGCGCGCGCCGCGCTTGCCCGGGCCAAGGCGCGGGCGCTTGGCCACGGCCGCCTTGCTTTGCGCCACGATCTCGTCGACGTCGTCGCGATGCCGTGAGCGCGTGGGACGCGGCGACGAGCGCGGGCTCATGTCGTCGCTGACGTCGGGCGCGGGAGAGACGCGCTGCCGCAACTGCTCGATGCTCACGTGTTGCGGCTTCTTGAGGTACAGGAACGCGAACGCGAACCCGCCAAGGTGCGCGAAGTACGCGACGCCGCCGCCGGAGGTGAATCCGAGGAAGAGATTCATGGCCACGAAGAACGCGACCAGCGTGGCCACGCGCATCGGGATCACGCCGAACAGGAAAATCTCGTCGCGCGGCCAGTGCATGGCGTAGGCGAGCATCACGCCGAAGATCGCCGCTGACGCGCCGACCATCGGCGCCAGCCCGCCGAAAAGCGCATGGAACACGGCGCCGCCCAGCCCGCACCACACATAGAAGAGCGCGAACCCTCGAGCGCCCCAGGTGTGTTCCAGCCGAGGCCCGAAGAGCCAGAGCGTGTACATGTTCATCGCGAGATGCCACAGTCCCGCGTGGAGGAACATGTAGGTGAACGCGGTCCACCACGTCTCCGCCAGCGGACCCGATCGGAATGCAAACAGCGACTCGAGCTCTTCCCGCTGCACGATCGTCACTTCCAGGAACGCCATCACGACATTGATCGCGATCAGCGCCTGGACGACGCGTGTCATCCGCGGATAGTCCTGCTGTTCCTCGGTCGCTTGCCAGCTCATGCGTCCCACCCCCACCCCCACCCCCACCCCCGTCCCGCGGGATCGAGTCCGAACGAGCGTGTCATCGCGTTCCTGTCGGCGGCGGCAGGCGCAGCGAAAACCGAACGTCAGGATGCAGTGCCGCGGAGCGTTCGATCAGCGTCACCCACCGCCGGTCACGATCGATCGGCGTATTGACCGGCGGATGAATCACGAGCATGGTTTTGGGGCTCGCGGCGTGTGTCTGCTCGACGATTCGCAGGATTTGTCCGTCACTGGCCTGTTCCCCTGGCGCGAGCACCATGGCGTGCTCCAATCCTTCCGTCACGGCCGCACGCAACGATGCAAGCGCGCGCTCGGCTCCTGAGTCCATCAAACCTCCCTCGAGCGTGACCTGCAGCAGGGAGATGTTCTTCGCGATCGCGGGTATGTCCTCAGGCCGCTGTCCATCGATGTCGAGCATCACCGGCAGAGGCATTGGCCCGGTGTCGAACGTCGCCTCCAGAAACTCGACGTTGGCGAGCGGATCGCGTCCCCCGATCGAGATCGAGTGAAACGCCGATCGTTTGGATGCGCGTTGCAATTCCTGTGCGATGGCCTGCGCCGTGTACATCGTCGCGGTTTCCGCCTCGGCCGCAAACCGCACGAACAGCTGTCGCCGGCCAGCCCAGACACCTTGTGCCTGAAGGCCCGTCGGAACGCCCGCGAGAGCCGCAGTTGGTCCCGCCGTTCTTGCCATCAAGTGCGTCGTCCCATGTCGGATCCTCTTGCTCGTATTACACCGTTCGCCGTCCTATCGCCGTCCTACGCCTCAACAGCCAGCTTGGCAATTCGCTCGCACAGATCGGGAAACGAAATCCCAGCCGCGGCCGCGGCCTGCGGGATCAAGCTGGTTTGCGTCATTCCAGGAAGTGTATTCGCCTCGAGACAGAACAGACTGCCGTCCTCAGTCATCCGAAAATCGATTCGCGCGTAGCCGCGAAGTTTCAATGCCTGGAAGGCCCGGCGCGCCAGTTCCTGCGCCTCGCGCGCTCGGTCAGAGGGAATTTGCGCGGGGAAGACCTCCTCGGCCATACCCACTGTGTACTTGCACTCGTAGTCGTAGATCTCGTGCTTTGGAATGATTTCACCGACTGGCAGCGCATCGTCTCCGAGGATTCCCACCGTCAGCTCGCGGCCCGGCACGAACTGCTCGATCATGACCTCGTCATCGTACTTGTAGGCTTCGGTGATTGCCCCGGCCAGATCCTCGCGCCGCTTCACGACAGACAGTCCTACTGTAGAGCCCTGTTTGGACGGTTTTACGACCACGGGCAGCGGCATTCCCCGCAGTTGTTCGTCCGCCGCAATATCGGCGCGAGCCATCGTCCAGTTCGCGGTCTGTACGCCGGCGCGCCGAAAGAGGTGCTTGGACAAGTCCTTGTCCATCGCGAGCGCGCTGGACAGGTGTCCACTCCCCGTGTAACGGATTCCCGCCATGTCCAGCAACGCCTGGATCGTCCCGTCTTCGCCGTAGCCGCCATGTAATCCGAGGAAGACTACGTCCGCTTCCTTGAGCGACGGCAATGCTCGGAGCATCTGCGGCAGCGTCTCCGACGCCATCCTCGCCAGCTCTTCCTGCGACGGAGGTTCGCGCTTCACGACGTTCCCCTTGGAAAGCAGCT
>DASTVV010000090.1:0-6755 GCA_035758925.1 Gemmatimonadaceae bacterium | reverse complement strand
ACCAACAATCACAATAGCTGCGTTCGGGAGTCGTGATTCGGAGCCGTGATTCGTGAATCGAAACAGACCAATCCGTTTCAATTCGTTGAATCCGGATCAAGTAGTACGTGGCCCCGGAACATCGAACTTTCCTTGTGAGGGCCGGCGCACCGAGCTTTCCTTATGAGGGCCGGCGCAGCGATCTCTCACTAGGTGGCCCCGGCGCGAAATCTCTAGCTGGCTCCGAGATTCTCGTAGAGCGTCGCCACCGCGCGCAGACCCTTCGTGAAGTTGTCGAGCGAGATCCATTCGTCCGGCGCGTGCGCGTTCTCGCCTGGCAACCCGAAGCCCATCAGCAGCACCGGCGTCTTGAGCACTCTCGTGAAATCGCCGACCACGGGAATCGATCCGCCCTCGCCGACGATCACGGGCGCCTTCCCGAAGGCCGCTTGCAGCGCATGCTGCGCGGAGTCGTACAACGGCCCCTTCAGCTCGGCACGCCAGGGTTTCCCGCCATGCAGCGGCGTCACCGTCACCTTCACGCCCTTGGGCGCGACGCGCTTGACGTGCGCCGCGAATAGCCTGCCGATCTGCGCGGGATCCTGATCCGGCACGAGGCGACAGCTCACTTTCGCCATCGCCTTCGACGGCAGAACGGTCTTCGCGCCTTCGCCGGTGTAGCCACTGAGCAGGCCGTTCACCTCACACGTCGGACGTGTCCAGATCCGCTCCAGCGTCGAGAAGGTTTCCTCGCCGCCGAGGGCCGACGCGCCGGTTTCGACGCGGAAATGCTTGTCGCTGAAGGGCAGCTTCTTGATGGCGTCGCGAGACTTCTTGTCCCACTTGCGCACCTTGTCGTAGAACCCCTTGATCGCGACGTGGCCTTTCGCGTCGTGCATGGTCGCGAGAATGCGAGCCAGCGCCATCGCGGGATTCACCACCGCGCCACCGTAGCTGCCGGAGTGAAGATCCTGCGCCGGCCCAACGACGTCGATCTGGAAGTAGGCCAGCCCGCGCAGCGACGACAGTACCGACGGCAGTCCCGGCGCGAACATCGATGAATCCGAGATCACCACGGCGTCGGCGCGCAGCATCTCCGCATGCTTCTCGACGAATCCCGCGAGGTTGTCGCTGCCCACTTCCTCCTCGCCTTCGGCGAGGAAGATCAGGTTGATGGGAAGTTTGCCGCGCTGCTTGAGCAGCGCTTCAGCCGCCTTCACATGGATGTACAGCTGGCCTTTATCATCGACGGAGCCACGCGCGAACAGCTTGCCGTCGCGCACGGTTGGTTCGAACGGCGGACTGGTCCACAGGTCGAGCGGCTCGACCGGTTGCACGTCGTAGTGGCCGTACACCAGGATGGTCGGTGCATTCGGACCGGCGTTGCGCCACTCGCCGACGACGATCGGATGGCCCGGCGTCTTGTGTACTGTGGCGTCCATGCCAAGCGCGCGGATCTTGTCCGCGAGCCACTCGGCGCAGCGGGCCGTGTCGGCGTTGTGCTCGGAGCGTGCGCTGACGCTCGGGATCTTCAGAAACTCGTCGAGCTCCGTGCGGATGCGGCGCTCTTCGCGGGTAAAGTGGCCGTCGAGATCGCCGGCGACACGCGCAGTGGTAGTCATGGGCGGGAACGTACCTCGTCCTGGGGCCAGGTGCCACGCCAGCCGTCCAGCACCCAGATACGCAAGTTTTTCACGAGAGCGCCATTGCGCGTGAGGTGCACGAGCTCGCCTCGCGTGGCCCTCGAGAAGTGTGGAGCGAGCGTCTCGACCGTTGGGCTCGAGCCACCCACGTCGTCCACCACCAGCAACAGCGCGTCTCCCGGTTGCGCGCTCTCTCGGAAGGACGGCCAGAGATCGTACTGGTTGGCGCGGCTCGCAAGATTGAGCGAGAACGTCTGGGGATGCCCCGGCAGATGGAACGCGAGCGCCGTGGCTTCCTGGTAGCGGTTGCCAGCGACGTGAGTGCGGTACGACGACAGTGATCGGCGTGGCCGATGTACTCGCTCCACGGCGACGGCAAGTTCGTCCCAGCCATGCGATCGAGCGACTGGGTCGCGCGGCGCCGACACGGGGAGAATCGGCACGTACGCATTGACGTACGACACCATGGTAAGCCCACCGGCCAGCACGATGCCGGCAAACAGCCAGCGATTCCAGGAGCGCGTGCCGGCGTACGCAGCCAGCAACGCCACTGCCGGGACATATGCCAGCGCCGGCCAGTTGGGCTCCACGCGACGACGCGTCGCGGAATAGAAGAAGAAGCAGAACACCAAAGTCGCGACCGCGGCAAGGACCGCGGCAGGGCCGGACTGGCTGGAACGCAACGCCCTCACGACGGCGACGCCGCACATCGCGAACAGGATGGGCGTCACGATCCCAAGCTGTCCGCCGATGAGATCCAGCTCGCGTCGGACAATGGAACCGGACGCACCGCCAAGCCCATGCTGGATCTGGAAGCGGAACGAGATCCAGTCGTGCTGGATGTTCCAGGCGATCATCGGAAGGAAGACCGCCATGGCGATGCAGGTCGCGATGTACGGACCGGGTTCGGCCAGCCGGCCGCGCAAGTCCCGGCGAAGAAGCAGGCCAACCAGCACACCGGCTGGGAGCAGCGCGGCCGTGATCTTGGAACAGAACGCGAGACCCAGCGCCAGTCCGCCAGCGCACCACCAGCGCAGCGACTCCACGGAGCGCTCCGGTGCCTGGAGTGCGCACACCACCGCGTAGAGCGTCGCCGCCGCCGCGGCGAGAGTCGGGGCGTCCGGCGTCGCCAGCACCAGGCCGGCCGCCGACATCGGTACGACCGCGAACACTATGGCCGCGACGTTTGCCGCGCGCGTTCCGCCGAGCCGGCGAGCCGTGAGACACACGAAGCACACCGCCACGACGCCCGCCAGCACGGCGAATAGTCGGACGCCGAGCGGCGTGGGTCCCGCGACCATCGTCCCGAGCCAGACGAGCCACGCGATCATCGGCGGGTGGTCGAAGTATCCGGGCGCCAGATGCCGCGACCAATCCCAGTAGTACATCTCGTCCGGAAACAGCGGCGTGGACGCCGCGACGACGAGTCGGACAACGCCCGCGACGAGCGTGACTGCGAGCCACAGCCAATCCGCCGACAGGCCTTCGGAAAGCCGCGTCTGAGACTGCGCGTTGCCCCTGCCCTGCGCGCGACGGTAATCCGTCGCGGCCTTCGTCACACTTCTGCGCTTTTCGGTTTTCGTCGAAGCCACAATCCTGCCCCCGCCAGAATCCAGATCCAGACCAACCAGACAAGCCGCTCGTCGTTCGACACCGTCGTGAGCATGCGCGCCGGCGCCGTGACCACCGTGAATACCACCCCCACTGCATTCGTCGGGTCCGCGACCCGCCGTTCCACCACCTTTGTGGCCGCGACACCGCCCTGACGGATCGTGGCCTCGATGCCGCGACTCAACGCCTCGGCGTCCATGGCACGCCATCCGACGAGCAGCATCAGCGTCCAGCTGGGCGCGACACTCCCCCACCCGTGATTGTCGCTTCCACCCGTCATCGTGAGGTTCCGCGTCTCCGCCAGCGCCAGGATGCCCGCGCGCTCGCGCTGGACATCATCGATGGAGTTCGGCGCGCCGTTGGCGACCTCGATGCCTCGCACGCCAAACGTCTGCGGACCCGTGGCGAGCGTCACGCGCGGCGGATTGAGTTGACGCGGATGATTCCAGATCACCACCGGCTCTCGACCGGCGAACGCGCTCGCAAGACGCAAGCCCTGCTCGTCCACATCCCGAAGATTCGGCGTGAGAATGCCCTTGTACACGCGCTGCGCGCCGAGCACATCGACATGCTCGCCGTTCCAGGTGACCTCGATGCCCTGGAGAATGGTGACGCCTTCGCCCGCGGGCGTGGGATTCCTCGCCATTCCCTGCTCCGCGCTTGCCACCGTCGCGTGGTCCGTGATGTACGCGACGTCGTAGCCCCCCTCGCGATGCCACTCGCGAAGATCCTCCGCGCTCCACCCCGGACGACCATCGTGCGAGGCCGCGGTATGCGAGTGGAAGTCGATGCGCGCGATGTTGGCATTGTCGGTGACCAGAGTCGCCATCGGCCGCGGGAGCGCCGCCGCGGCAGCGTACGTCGCCAGGAGCGCGATCAGCATGGCGGCGACGGACCACAGGTGCTGCCGCCCGGTGATCGACCGCCGTCTCGAGCTCACGAGGCGCCACACCGCAAAGATCACGATCACGCCGAGCACCAGCGCGATATGCTGGCGCTTGGACAGCAGCGTCAGCGTGTCGAGCACGTTGGAGAGCGGTGCCAGCATCACGTACCCCATGGAGCGCGTGAGGTACGCCTCTGACATGTCGGCATGCGTGGCCGCGTCGCGAATGGGCGCGACGGCGAACGCACTGCTCAGTACGACAGCGACCGACAGCAACAGCGCCACCAGCGGAATCCGCTTGAACAAGGGCGTGATAGTTTGCAGGTGATGACCAACCGCCTCGCCAACGAAACTAGTCCGTACCTGCTGCAACATGCAGAGAACCCCGTGGACTGGTACGCATGGGGCTCGGACGCGCTCGAACGGGCTCGGCGCGAGGACAAACCGATCCTGCTCAGCATCGGGTACTCGGCCTGTCACTGGTGCCACGTGATGGAGCGCGAGTCGTTCGAGGACGAACCCACGGCCCGCGTCATGAACGACCTGTTCGTGAACGTGAAGGTGGATCGCGAGGAGCGTCCCGATCTCGACTCGATCTACATGCAGGCGGTGCAGGCGATGACCGGGCATGGCGGGTGGCCGATGACGATGTTCCTCACGCCAAGCCTGGAGCCGTACTGGGGCGGCACCTACTTCCCTCCCAACGACCGGCCGGGTATGCCCTCGTTCCAGCGCGTGCTGCGGGCGGCGTCGGACGCGTACCACCAGCGCCGCGACGATGTGAATCGGGTGGCGACATCGATGCGCGAGATGTACGACGCGACTGGATTACGGGTCCGCAGCACCGGCGCGTTGTCGCCCGAGCTCCTGGCGCGAGCGACCAACGGGCTGATCGCGGCATACGATGCGCGACACGGCGGCTTCGGCGACGCGCCGAAGTTTCCGCAGGCCATGGTGATGGAGTTCCTGCTCCAGCAGTCGGCGCGTACGGGAAACCAGATGGCGCGTGGCGTGGCGCTGGAGACGTTCCGGCGCATGGCACGCGGCGGGATCTACGACCAGGTGGGCGGCGGTTTCGCGCGCTACTCGGTGGACGCGCACTGGCTGGTGCCGCATTTCGAGAAAATGTTGTACGACAACGCCCTGCTCACGCGCATCGGCGTTCACCTCTGGCAGGCGACCGGAGACGCCGAAGTGCGCCGTGTGTGCGAGGAGACGCTTGCGTGGGTCGCCGCCGAGATGACGTCGCCCGCCGGCGGGTTCTACTCCACGCTGGACGCCGATAGCGAGGGCGAGGAAGGCAAGTTCTACGTGTGGACCGAACCGGAGCTGCGCGAGCTGCTGGGCGCTGACGCCGATGCGCTCATCGCGTACTGGGGCGCCACCGCCGACGGCAACTTTGAAGGGGCGAACATTCTGCACGTCGAGGATGGCCAGGAAGCCGCACCGCTATCGCTGCCTGCCGCGCGTGCGCGGCTGTTCGAGGCCAGGTCCAGACGCGTGCGGCCCGGGCGTGATGAGAAAGTCCTCGCGTCGTGGAATGGCCTGATGCTGCGCGCGGTTGCGGAGGCCGCGCGTTCGTTCCGGTCCGACCGCTGGCGCGATCTCGCGCTGAAGAACGGCGACTTCCTTTTTCGCGAGATGGTGCGCGACGGGCGCGTGTATCGCACGCACAAGGACGGCGCGAGCCGGATTGCCGGCTTCCTCGAGGACTACGCGTCGGTCGCACTCGGTGCGCTGTCGCTGTATGAGCTGACTTTTGACCGCGCCTGGCTCGACCGGGCGCGCCAGCTGTCCGCCTCTATGGTGCGCTGGTTCTGGAGCGAGGACGCGGGTGCGTTCTTTGACACACCGACGGATGGCGAGGAGCTGCTCACGCGTCCTCGTGACGTGACGGACAACGCGACGCCCTCGGGCGCGTCGCTCGCCGCCGAGCTCCTGGCGCGACTCGGCGCGCTGGCCGGAGATGCCGAGGGCACGCGACGCGCGCGGCAGGTGCTGGAAGCGGTGGCGGAGCCGATGGCGCGCTATCCGCTGGCGTTCGGCCACGCGCTCACGGCCGCCGACATGCTGGTGAATGGCGCGGTGGAGATCGCGCTGCCGGGCGATCCCGGTGGAGGGGCATTCCGCGAGCTCGTTGGCGCTGCATCGTCGGTGTTCGTGCCGAGCGCTGTGCTCGCGGGGGGCATGGGTGACCAGGCAGCTGGTATTGCGATCCTCGAGAATCGTCCGCCGCGCGACGGACACGCGACGGCTTATGTCTGTCGCAATTTCACGTGCTCGGCGCCGATCACGGAATCTGAGTCACTGCGGCGGGAGCTCACGACCGGGTTTGCCGTGAAGGCGGCGACGTAGTCGCGAGTGCGAACGACGCGATTCGGCGCATGCGTCTGACGCTCCCTTCGCGGCGAGGTGTAGAACTCTCCAGGCGCTCGTGCGCATGTTACACTGCGTTCCACTCGCAGCCTAACGCGCATCGCTGTGGCCCAAGTAGTTGCTGTTGTGGCACATGTGAATGGAGAGCGGCCAAGAATTGCAATTCGGTTGCAACTTTGCCCGTCTCTCTGCAGCCTATTCAGTCAACCCAATTAGCGTTAGGCGGACCACGAGATGCGCTTTGCCAAGCTGGCCCTTCT
>DASTVV010000050.1:0-2037 GCA_035758925.1 Gemmatimonadaceae bacterium | reverse complement strand
CTCGCGATCACGAGGTCCAGCTGCCGTGACTCGTATGGCGGATCCACGAACGTGAGGTCGTAGCTGCCAGCGTCCAGCGCGGCCGCGAACTGCACCGCGTCGCGCTTGAAGATCCGTGTTCGGTCCCGCATGCGAAGCGCGGCGACGTTCGCGCGCAGGGCGTGCAAGCTCGCTGGGCGGAACTCAACGAAGTCCGCGCTGCGGGCGCCCCGCGAGATCGCCTCGAGCCCCAGGGCGCCAGTCCCGGCGAACAGATCGAGGACGCGGGCGTCCCGCAGATCGGGCGTGAGCGCGGCGAGCAGACCGGCCCGCACGTGCTCGGCGGTCGGTCGGACCCGAAAATCAGCCGGCGACGTGAGATCCCGGCCCGCGAACTTCCCCCCGACGATGCGCAGGTGCGCCTCCCTTCGAGCGTGGCTTGAACGGAAGCTAGCGGGCCGAGAGCGGTCGTTCGTCGCCCGTCGTCTCGGAATGACAAAGGCTATTCCGGGCCGTACCGCGACCCACATTCGCGACGGGTAAACGGACGTCGACGACGACGCCGAAAAGTGCGCGCCGAGTCCGATCAACAGGATGAGACTCCACACGTCGGTGTACGGGTAGTCATCCGGTAGAGAGCCTGCACCTCGACGACGCAGGAACAGTTTGCCAGTCAGTCATCAGCAACCAGTCGTGAGTCTCAGTTCTCAGCCACTGCGACTGAAAACCGGCGGCTGATGACTGACTGGCATCTGCTGCGCCCCCCTAACGAGCTCTCTTTCGGGACGAGTGCGATTTCTCGCCTCCGCCGCTTCGCGGCTCCGCTCGGAATGACACCTGCCTCGGTTCCCGATTCCCGCCACCCGCCCCCGCTATTCCGACCTCAGCGCCGTATTCGGATCCGCCCTCGACGCCCTCAGCGCCGGCGCAGCACTTGCCGCCAGCGCCACCAGTACCAGGATCGTCCCCACGAGCGCATACACCACCGGATCCTTCGCCGACTGCCGGAACAACAGCGGCTCGATCCACCGGCTCGCCGCGTACGCCAGCACCGTGCCTAACGCGGCGCCCGCTGCCGCGAACCGCACGCCCTGGCCCACCACCAGCCCCAGGATGTCCCGCGACTGCGCGCCGAGCGCCACGCGGACGCCCAGCTCGTGCATGCGCTGCGTGACGTTGTAGCCGATCACGCCGTACAGGCCCACCGCGGCGACCACCAGCGCCAGCACCCCGAACGCGACGAACATCGTCGCTCCGAGCTGCCACGAACGCCGCTGCTGATCCACGATCTCCGCGAACGGCTTCACTGTCACGTACGACTGCCCCGGCATCACCCGCTGCAGCGCCTTGCGCACCGTCTCCTGCTGTGCGGCCGGATCGCCGCGCATGCGCGCGAGCACGAACGCCCCGCCCGACGGCGCCGCCTGCTCGAGCGGCAGGTAGTAGTGATACTTCTTGTCGGACGTCATATCGCCCTGCACCATGTCCTCGGCGATTCCAACCACCGTGGTGCAGGGCATCGTGTCCGCGCGCACGCGCATGCACTGGCCCAGTGCGTCCTTGCCCGGCCAGAGCACCTTCGCCATCGACTCGCTCACGACGCCCACCAGCGGCGCATTCGCACGATCCTCGGGCGCGAAGCCACGGCCGCGCACGATCCGCGTGCCCATCGTCCTGAAGTAGTCGGTCGTGGCCGTCTGATACGTGAAGCGGCCGAGCTTCCGCACCGAGTCGATGCCCGCCACGTAAAGGTTCGTGGACGACGTGCTCCAGAACGGCACGCTGTTCGCCCACGTCGCGCTCTCGACGCCAGGGATGGCCTGTGCCGTCGCGAGCAGCGTTCGCGCCAGCTGCGCGCGCGTGCTGTCGGAGAGGTCCATGCCACGCATGTTGCGAGTCACGAGCAGCACGGGCTCCGCGTCATAGCCCATGCGCATGCGCTTCACGTTGCCGAGGCTGCGCACGAACAGCCCGGCCCCCACGAGCAGCACGACGGAGAGCGCGCCCTGCAGCACGAGCAGGGCGATGCGCGTCCGCGACCGATGATACGTGCCCTCG
>DASTVV010000030.1:0-6318 GCA_035758925.1 Gemmatimonadaceae bacterium | reverse complement strand
GGCGCGAGCGTCATCGCCGTGTGGTTCTTCTTCGTCGACCTGATTGCCGGACACCCGCTCTTCACGCCCGCGACGCTCGGGCGTGGATTGCTGAGCGTCTTTGGCCCGGTGCCGGCAACCCAGAGCATGTTCGTGTTCGTCCTGATCTACACGATCTTCCACTACGCAGCGTTCATCATGGTCGGTCTGATCGCGGCGATGATCGTGAACGTGGCGAATCGGGAGCCGTCCATCCTGATGGGCTTCGTCGTGCTCTTCGCGGCCATGGAATTGGGGTTCTATGCGCTCTCCGGAGTGCTCCAGCGGTGGACGCCACTTGGCTCGCTCGCGTGGTACAACGTGATGATCGGCAACTTGCTGGCGGCGGCCGGGATGGGCTGGTATCTGCTGCGCGCGCACCCCGGGCTCCGCGAACAGTTCCGCCACTCGATTGAGCGGCCGTCGCCCCAGGCGGCGTCTCCGTCCGAGCGGCGCGACACGGCCTAGCGGAGACTGAGTTCTTGCGCGCCGCCGTCATCACGCGCTCCGGCGGGCCCGAGGTTCTCGAGACCGTCGACGTTCCGCGGCCCCTGCCGCGTGACGGAGAAGTGCTCGTGCGCGTGCGCACGTCGGCGCTCAATCGCGCCGATCTCATGCAGCGGCAGGGTCGCTATCCCGCGCCGCCCGGCGCGCCGGCGAACATCCCCGGCCTCGAGATCGCGGGCGAGGTCGCCGAGCTTGGCGGCGGCGTGCGCCGCTGGAAAGTCGGCGACCGCGTGTTCGGCATCGTGGGCGGTGGCGGCAACGCCGAGTACGTCGTCACGCACGAACGCGAGCTCGCGGCCGTGCCGGGCGCGCTTTCATGGGAAGACGCCGCCGCGGTCCCGGAAGCATTCATGACGGCGCATGACGCGCTCGTGACACTCGCCGCGATGAAGCCGGGCGAGAGCGTTCTCGTCCACGCGGTGGGAAGCGGCGTGGGCCTCGCCGCCGTGCAGCTCGTGCGCGCGCTGAAGGGTGTCTGTTATGGCACTGCGCGCACCGCCGACAAGCTCGAGCGTGCGCAGGCGCTCGGAATGCGGGCGGGAGCGCTGGTCCAGAGCGACCCCGCGGTGCTGTCCGGCTTCGTGCATCACTGGACCGACGGGAAGGGAATCGACGTCACGCTCGACCTCGTTGGCGGACCGTACATGCCCGTGAACGTCGAATGCTCGGCGCCGCTTGGGCGCATCATCCTGATCGGGCTGTTGGCCGGACGTGCCGCGCAAGTGAATCTCGGCACGCTCCTCACGCGGCGAATCACAATCCGCGGCACCGTGATGCGCTCGCGTTCGGCGCGCGAGAAGGCCGCGGCGACGGAGGCGTTCGAGCGCGACGTCGTTCCGCTGCTCGAGAGCGGGGAAGTTCGGCCGATCGTGGACAAGATCTTCCCGCTGGAGCGGATCGGCGAGGCGCACGCGCTGATGGAGAGCAACGCGACGTTCGGGAAGATTGTTTTGACTGTTTGAATTTGGGGCCGACGGGTTTGAGGCCGGAGGTTTGTGCAACCCAAACCCCCCCAACCCCCCAACCCCACACCCCCCACGGCTGGCGGCGCACCCTATGCACTGTGGCTCGGACCGATGTTACACACGCGTCCGACGCGAGAACGAGCCCCGGCGCTGGCGACGCTCGCGGAAGCGGTCGAGCCATTGCATGGTACTCCACAGGACTACGATTCCCTGATGGAGCTCATCGCGGACGCGCGCATAGTGCTGATCGGCGAGGCGTCGCACGGGACGCACGAGTTCTACGCCGAACGCGCCGAGATCACGAAGCGACTCATCCTCGAGAAAGGTTTCCTTGGCGTGTGCATCGAGGGCGACTGGCCGGACGCTGATCGCGTGAACCGCTACCTGCAGAATCGCGCTATCGCGTCGGCATCCGACGCACTGCAGGGATTCACTCGCTTCCCCACGTGGATGTGGCGCAACGAGGTGGTTCGCGACTTCCTCACCAGCCTGCGTGAGCACAACGATACGCAGCCGGAGCATCACCGCGTCGGCTTTTACGGGCTGGACCTCTACAGCATGTTCGGATCGATCGAGGCCGTGCTGAGTTATCTCGACATCGTGGATCCGGAGGCGGCCCGGCGCGCCCGGCAGCGCTACGCCTGCTTCGATCACTTCGCGGAGGACAGTCAGGCGTACGGGTTTGCGGCTGCAGCCAACGCGATCGAGTCCTGCGAGCCGGACGCGGTGCGCCAGCTGGTGGACATCCGCGAGCACGCGCTGCGCTACATATCGGTGAACGGCCAGCGCGCCGCCGATGACTTCTTCTCCGCCGAGCAGAATGCGAAGCTGGTGCACGACGCCGAGCACTACTACAGGGCGCTGTTCCGCGGCCGGGTGTCGTCGTGGAATCTGCGCGATCGCCACATGATGGACACGCTGCAGGCGGTGGAGCGCCACATCGGCGCGTCGCGCGGCCAGGCGAAGCTGGTGGTGTGGGCGCACAACTCCCACGTGGGAGACGCGCGCTACACGGACATGGCGCGGCGGGGCGAGCTGAATCTCGGCCAGCTGGCCCGCCAGCGCTGGCGCGGCGAGGTCAGCATCATCGGGTTCAGCACGCACATGGGCACCGTGACAGCGGCGCAGGACTGGGACGGCGTGGGCGTGCAGCGCCGTGTGCGCCACTCGCTCGAGGGCAGCTACGAGCAGCTGTTCCACCAGGCCGCCGTGAAGCGCGGCGCGTCGCGGGTGCTGCTGCGCATGCGGGAGGAAACGGCCGCCACGCGAGCCTTGCTGGAGCAGCGGCTGCAGCGAGCCATCGGCGTCGTCTATCGGCCGGAGACCGAGCGCATCAGCCACTACTATGACGTGACGCTTCCCCTGCAGTTCGACGCGATCGTCCACATCGACGAGACCTCGGCGCTTCGGGCGCTCGAGCCAGGGGAACACTGGCTCCGCGGCATAGAAGAACCGCCAGAGACCTTCCCATCAGGGCTGTAGGGGCAAGAAAAAAGGTGTGGGCAGCGCCCACACCTTTCGAGCTCTCGGAAGCTCCTTGTTCTACTTGTGGGTCACCAGAATGCCGATGCGCCGATTCTGTGCGCGGCCGGCTTCCGTCGAGTTGTCGGCGATTGGATGAGCCGATCCATAACCCTCGGCGCTGACGCGATTGGACGCGATGCCTTCCTTCTCGAGCGCCTTCTCGACGCTGCGCGCCCGGTCACGCGACAGTCGCTTGTTCGCGGATTCGCTGCCCTTGTTGTCCGTGAAGCCGCCGATTTTCACCGTCGCGTTCGGATAGGCCTTGAGGATCGCGACGACGTCCTTGATCTCGGCGTCGGAATCTGGCGAGAGCTTCGCCGAGTTGCTCTCGAAGTGCATACGGTCGAGCACGAACCACGTCGTCTGATCCACAGGTTTGTTCGGGTCCTTCAGGAAGCCTACGAGTCGTCCTTCGGGTCCGACTTCGGCGACGTTGAGCACGCTTCCGTCTGGCAGGGTCACTCTCGCGGCCGCCGTAGTACCCGGCGGCGGCGTCACCGCGTACGGATTCGCGACTTCACCGCCCGAGTAGGTCGAGCGCATGGTGTCCGCGGGGTTCACCCTGTGTTCGCGGCTGCGCGGCCAGATGGCCCACAACAGCGCCAGCGCGCCAACGGTCGCGACCGTTGGCCAGAACCACCGATTCTTCTTCTCGGGCTCGACGCCATATTCGCGCGGCGGCTGATCCGCCGTCGTCGCGTCACGGCGCACCTCGTACTCGCGCTCACGCGTGTACGGGCGCTCCTCGGCGCCCAGCGCGCTCGCCAGCCCTGCGGGCGCGGCGCGTTCGATGCTCGCCCGCTCGCCAGCGATGAGCCGCGTAAACGATTCCGGATTGAGAGATCCTTCGCGCACGCGCCTGCCAAGCACCGCGAGCACCAGCGGCGCCGCAAACTGCATCAGGTTCCCGATGACACTGGCCCGCAGCCCGCTGTTTCGCGCGATGACGTCGTTCACGGCGGACGCGCGATTGCCGAAGACGTTCGAGATGAACTGACTCCCCAGCGAAGTAATTGGCGAGCCGGTATCTGTCGCTGTCAGCAGCTCCGACGGGTTGTCGAGCACGCGGCCGTCGTTCACGGAGGTGTTGACCGTGTCGTAGATGCCCTGCATCGCCGACGAGTCACCCGACTTGCGCACGAGGCCCAGGAGCAGGCCAGCCATCGCTCCCTGCAGGCCGCGAGACACATTCTGCGTCGGCTCACCCAGGCGAGAAGCGATGTTACCGGCGAGTTCCGGCGTAGCCACCGAGTACAGGCTGTCAACCAAGGACGTCATTTCCTCTCCTCCAGAGTTCCGCCGCACGGAGCGTTACTGACGCCCTCGGCACGACGCGTGAATCGTTGCTGATCCAACCGTCCTAAGAGCAAGAGAGGGGCAACCGCACGCTGGAGCCCGCCGCGCAAGTCATTGCGACGGCCTGATCTGCGCTGGCACGCTGGCGGAGCATCGGTATTGCACTTCAGTGCCGAGTGCGTGGTGCGTGATACGGATGCCGAAGGGAGGCCCCATGGATAGCGCGAACGACAAGGGATCGTCCCGGGATCGACGGCGCAAGCGTATCCTGCGTGATGTGGTCATCGGGGTGTCGGCGCTGGCGGCCATCGGCGCGGCCGTGTCGCTCGTTCGCCCCGTCTACACCGTACAGGCGCCCGTCATCGGCAAAGCCATCCAGCAGGTCGCGGGACCGCGGCGACCGCCGCGTCGTCCGCCCACCACGCTGCCGGCAGGTGAGCTGGAAGACTCGATCAAGGTGATCGAAGCGTCACCGGAATTCGCCGAGCAGAAGCGCCGGTTCGCCGCCGACCTCGTGCGCACGGGACGAATGAGCCAGGCGCGCGCCGATTCCATTGCGCACTTCGCGGTGCGCGAGGCATTTCTTCGCGGCATTCCACCCGCGGTGATCTTCGGTGTGATCCTGACGGAGAACGCGCAGTTCGTGTCGCGGGCGCGATCGAACGTCGGCGCCGTCGGCCTCATGCAGGTGTATCCCAAGGTTTGGGCCCGCGAGATGAGGAAGCGCTTCGGCGGCCCAGCCGACATTGCCGAAGACTCCACGAACCTGCGCTATGGCGTGTTCATCCTGTCGCACTACCTGAAGCCGAAGGGTGTGAGCGGCAAGGAGAACGCGCAGTACGTCGCCTCGGCCGAGCCGGGCAAGCTCATGAAGGGGTTGCTCAAGTACAACGGCTGCGTGCGCGGGACCAACACGCCGCGCTGTCATACCTATCCAACCAAAGTGCAGAAGTTTGTCGAGCGTGACGCCGAGGCGCTCTGCGGCGACAAGGGGTTCTATGACTGCATCGCCGAGCCGTTCATGAATGGATTGTTGGGCAGGACGGCGTCAGCAGAGTGACAGACGTCAAGCAGGAACACTTCCGGTTGCTTCCGGATTCTCCGGGTTGTCCGAAGACCACGTGTTGGAAGCTGATCATGCGCTCCATCCGGCTTTGGTGAGGCGCCGATTCAGATCGTACGCGGCACTGATCACCGAGATGTGAGTGAGCCCCTGCGGAAAGTTGCCCAGGTGCTCGCCGTGCGGGCCGATTTGTTCGGAGTAGAGCCCGAGATGGTTGGCATAGCCCAGCAGTTTCTCGAAGACCAGACGCGCCTGTTGCAGGTCGCCCGCGCGCGAAAGGCACTCCACATACCAGAACGAGCAGATCGAGAACGTACCCTCGGTGCCACCCATCGGATCGAACGTCGCGGTGTGCGTATCGTAGCGGTAGACGAGCGAGTCGTCGGTGAGCAGCTGCTGCACCATGCGCATCGTCCCCGTCCAGCGGGGATCGACGGGCGAGATGAACCGCACGAGCGGCATGATGAGCGACGCGGCGTCGATCATGTCGGTGCCGCGGATGCCGACGAATGTCTGCCGCCTGTCGTCCCAGAAGTTCGTGTGAACGTCGTTGTAGATCTTGTCGCGCGCGGAACGCCAGGCGTCCACCGGGGCGGGGAAGCCCCGATGGAACGCAGTCTGGAGCGCCCGGTCGATGGCCACCCAACACATCACGCGCGAATAGAGAAAGTGCTGCGGACCGCCGCGCACCTCCCAGATGCCCTCGTCGGGCTGCTCCCAGTTGGCGCACACCCACTCCACCAGCTGGACGATGCGAGCCCACAGCCCGTGGCTCAGCTGATCCCTGTATTTGTCGAACATGTAGAGCGAGTCGATCAGCTCGCCGTAGATGTCCATCTGCACCTGCTCCGACGCGGTGTTGCCGATCCGCACCGGGCGCGAGTTCATGTATCCGGATAGGTGATCCAGCGACCGCTCGGGCAGATCCCAGTGGCCGTCCAGCGC
>DASTVV010000017.1:0-9724 GCA_035758925.1 Gemmatimonadaceae bacterium | reverse complement strand
ATGCAGCCAGGAGTGTGGGTTCACCCACTCCATCATGACGACTTCGCCTGCGAGCGTGACCTGCTTGGTCGCGTCGAATTCGGCCGAGAAGGAATGATGTGCCAAGGCTGGCAGCGCGAGCGCTGCCAGCGCGGCCGCCGTCACAAGTATGGTCAGTGCTCTGCGCATTCGCCTGCTCCTTCCTCGAGCCGCTGGCACAGAGCCGTTCGTGCCGACGAACACGGATGCTCCGCGGGTAGCGATGGCCACTGATCAAATATTAGAGGAAGACCGGGCGGAGGCGTCATGCTCGAGCGAGCCGTCATTCGAGGTGCCTCACAGCCGGCCAACCGATGCGGGGTCCGGTCGGGCGAGTTGTCTGAGGTGCTCGGGCGTCGTGCTGGGGAATCCAAAGAATTCCAGGTACGCGGGGATCTGTTCGAACAACATGTCAGCTCCGGCCTGCACGTGACAGCCGCGCGCCTTTGCCGCGTTCAATAGCGGCGTTACTTCGGGAGTCATCACCACCTCGCCAACCCACGTGCGCGGTTCGATTCGCGCGACGTCCACGGGCAGAGGGTCGTCTTCGTGTGCGCCCAACGGCGTGGCGTTGACGACGATGTCACGGCCAGCGGGGTCGTTGGCGTCTGTCGTGATCTCGAGATTCGGAAAGAACGACTGGAGGCGATTCGCCAACTCACGTGCGCGCTCGGGACGAATGTCGAACAGCGCGATCGCTCGAGTATCGGCCGCCGCGAGTGACGCTGCGATGGCCGATCCCACGCCGCCGGCGCCGATGACGAGCGCACGCGCGCCGGCAAGGCGGCATCCTTTGCGCTTCAGCGCTCGCACGAATCCTTCTCCATCGAAGAGGTCGCCATGCAGGCGGCCGTCCTCGAGTCGCCGTACGGCGTTGCACGAGCCCGCAATGCGCACCGCCGCCGAAGCTTCGTTCAGTAGCCCCGCGGCAGCCATCTTGTGTGGCATTGTGACGAGCGCGCCGCGGATGTTGGTCAACGTGAAGACGGCCGCGAGGACGGCGGGGAAGTGCTCCGCGTGACAGCCCATCGGCACGACGACGGCGTCGATGCCCGCCTGCTCGAAGTAGGGGTTGTAGATGAGGGGTGACTTGAACCCGTGCGTGGGAAACCCGATATGCGCGATGAGTGCCGTCGTTCCGCGAATCGTCATGCCCGCTCCGTCCGGCTGACGCCGCGCGCAAGTGCGGTGGTCGACGCGTTGGCACGCAGCCGACGGTATTCGCGCTTGTCTACGGGCGCAGCGTCCGCGTGCCCGAGGTCGTGAAGATGCAACCGATACGTCTCGCGCGCGCTCCAGGCGGCCAGCGCCGCGATGATGGTGACGGCGAAGGTGAGCGAGCCGACTGTCACTGGTACGCGCGAGGAGCCTGGCGGCGCGACCACGGCGAACAGAGCGGGCATGAGCGCCGTCAGCATCGTGCCGAGGTTTTGCGCGATCGCCATCGCGGTAACCCGGATGGGTGAAGGGAACAGTTCGGGGTAGAAGCTCGGGAAGACGGCGTTGTAGCCTTGGTAGACGACACCCCACATCACGAGCGACACGACGATCGCCAGCGGTACATGGCGGACGCTAATCGCGTACAGATAGGCGAACGAGAGCAGACCGGCCGCGAGAGAGCCGACGATGATCGGGGGCCGGCGGCCGATGCGATCCGACAGGTGCCCAACGAACGGGATGACCAGTACGGCGAGGCAGTTGCCAAGGATGGGAATCCACAGGTATACGTCTTCGCGCATCTCGATCCCGTAGCCAGGCTGCACCGCGTAGGCCGCGCCGAAAATCGTCGTGACGACAGGGATGACGTTCATCAGCGCCATGCAGACCACGCGCAACATGTCGGCCCAGTTGTCGGTGAAGGCCTGCACGACGGGCGCCCTCGCGATCGTTCCGCGGGCGTGCTGCTCGGCAAATAGCGGCGTTTCCGCGACCCGGCGGCGGATGACGTAGCCTGCGGCCACCGCGAACGCGCTGAACAGGAACGGCACACGCCATCCCCAGGTCATGAACGCCTCGCGTGGCATGTAACGAGCCAGCGGCAAGAACACGGCGGCGGCGAGAATCTGGCCCGCCTGAACGCCTTGAAGAGTGAAACTGGAATAGAGACCGCGATGGCCGAACGGTGCGTGCTCCAGAATCATCGAGCTGGAGCCGGAGATCTCGCCCGCCACCGCGAATCCCTGAATCAGGCGAAGCACCACGAGCAGGGTCGGTGCGAGCATTCCCGCCTGCTGGTATGTCGGCAGGAGCCCGACGGCTATCGTCGAGACGCCCATCAGGATCATGCAGGTGACGAGTACCTGCTTGCGACCGTGCGTGTCCCCCCAATGCCCAAGGACGAAGGCGCCGACTGGCCTGGCAACGTAGCCCACGCCGTAAGTCGCCAGTGACGCGACGATCGCGACCGCTGGATCGCCGGATGGGAAAAAGATCTGGGGAAAGACGAGTGACGCCGCGGTGGCGTAGATAAAGAAGTCGTAGTATTCGAGTGCCGAGCCGATCCAGCCCCCAGCCACGGCCTTGCGAGCCTGCTCGATGCGGTGCGCGGTATCACTGGCCATATATTCCGTGCCGCATCATCCGTGCAGAACTCATTTCTTCTGAATGCGCCTGACTCCGCGCGCAATGGTAGCCATGTCGGCTGTCAACGGCCAAATTGCTCAGTGACACCAAATACGCAGGAGCGAGTCCACCTATCGATGCCGCTGGGACGAGCAACGGGAGACCCACAGGCCAAGAACGGGGCGGCACCGATTCGAACCAACCGGTGTCTAAGACGTATCGTCTAATAAATCCATGCCACAGGAGCGGTCATGAGCCTCTTCCAAGACCTGCGCTACGCGGTTCGTCTCCTCCTCAAAGACCGCTGGTTCACCGTCATTGCCGCCGTTGTGCTCGCCCTCGGGATTGGTGCGAACAATGCCGTCTTCACGATCGTGAACGCCGTGCTTCTGCGAAGCCTGCCGTTTCCCAACTCCGAACAGCTCGTCGTGCTGCTGACCCGCGACATCCGCGGCCGGCAGTCCGGCGTCTCGCTGGCCGATTTCGATGACTGGCGGTCCGCGTCGCGGACGCTGTCCGGAATGTCGCTGGTCTTCGGTGGCTCCTTCAACGTGAGCGACGAAGGCCGCATTGCCGAGCGGTACGCCGGGTCCTACGTCTCGGCCAACTACTTCAAGATGATCGGCATCACGCCGATCCTCGGGCGCGATTTCAGTCCAGAAGACGACGGTCCTGGCGGACCGCCGGTGGTCATGTTGTCCAACGCCGTCTGGCAGCAGCGGTATGGCAGCGACCCGAATGTGCTGGGGACGCAGATCCGCCTCAATGGCATCACCGCGACGGTGATTGGGGTCGTGCGGCAAGGCCTAGGGTTCCCGCAGCAGGAGCAAGTCTGGCTTCCGATGTCGCAACTCCCCCCCGCACTGCGTCAACAGCCGCGGCAGGCGCGGAATTACTTCGGAATCGGACGGCTCGCGGACGGCGTCACGCTCGAACAAGGGCGGGCCGAGCTCAACGCGATTGGCGGCGCGCTCGCCAGCAAGTATCCCGACACCAACAAGGAGCTCGCGCCGTATCCCGATTCGCTCCAGGGTCTGATCGTTGGACCGCAGATCCGGCTGTTGTTCTGGACGCTGCTGGGCGCGGTCGGCTTCGTGCTGCTGATAGCGTGCTCCAACGTCGCCAACCTCCTGCTGGCGCGCGCCGCTCGGCGAACGGGCGAGATGAGCGTTCGCGTGGCCATCGGTGCCAGCCGCTGGCAGATCGTCCGGCAGCTACTGACCGAGAGTGTGCTGCTCGCGTTTGTCGCCGGTGCGCTCGGCCTCCTGCTCTCTGTGGCAGGCATCCGGTGGTTCGACTCGGAGCTGCAGAACGTTGGCCGGCCGTGGTGGATGGTCTTCACGATGGACTGGAGGACGTTCGGATTCCTCTTCGCCATCTGCATCGTGACCGGCGTGTTGTTTGGTCTCGCGCCGGCGCTCCACGTCTCGCGCACGAACGTCAACGAGACGCTCAAAGAAGGCGGTCGCAGCGGCTCGACGGGGATCCGCGCGCGCCGCTGGGCCAACGGCCTCATCGTGGCGCAGCTCGCACTGACGCTCGTGCTCCTGGCGGGTGCGGGCTTCATGATGCGCAGCTTCTTTGAGATGTACACCCGCGAAATCGGGATCGACACGTCGCGGGTGCTGACGATGCAACTGATTCTGCCGGTGCGGAAATATCCGACGACCGAAAGCCGCAGCACGTTCATGGAGCGGGCGGAGGAGCGGCTCTCAGCCGCTCCCGACATCGAGGCGGTATCGTTTGCTACGAACTTGCCAGGCGGAGGCGGCGGCTCGCGGCAGATCGAGTTCGCCGGACAGCCGGACGTGGCCGAGAACGAGCGGCCGAGCGTCACCCTGCTCTCCGTCGGGCCGCGTTACTTCGACGCCATTGGGGCACCGGTCTTGCGAGGGCGCGCCTTCAACGAATCTGACGGTTTGCCAGGGCGCGAGAGCGTGATCGTCAACCAGCGGCTCGTCGACATGTACTTCAAGGGTGGGAACCCGCTCGACGGGCAGATCCGATTTGCCTCTACGGGACCGGGTCAGCCGGCTTCCGCGTGGCTGACAGTCGTCGGTGTCGCACCGAATGTGCGTCAACGCATCGACAACCAGTCAGCCGAGGCTGACCCGATCGTCTACATCCCACACCGACAGGATCCAACGCTGACGAGCGGCATGACACTGATCGCGCGTACGCGCGCCGGCGCGGCCGGGACGGGGCAGACGCTGCGCGAGGCGATGCGCGCAGTCGATCCCGATCAGGCGCTGTTCAACCTCCGCACACTCGACGAGGTGATGGGCCAGCAGCGATTCATCTACCGGGTGTTCGGCACGATGTTCAGCCTGTTCGCCGGGATCGCGTTGATTCTCGCCGCGGTCGGGCTCTACGCGGTCACCGCGTATGCCGTGACCCAGCACACACGCGAGATCGGCGTACGTGTGGTGCTTGGCGCCGCGCCGGCCCAGGTGATCGCGCTGTTCCTGCGACGGGGCGCTGTGCAACTGGGGATAGGGCTCGTGATAGGCGTGGCGGGTGCCTTCGGTGTCGGCCGGCTGCTGCAAGCGCTTCTCGTGCAGACCAGCCCGCGCGATCCGTTGACACTCGTCTCGATTGTCGCGCTGCTGACGATCGTGGCGGTCGTTGCGTGCATCGTCCCCGCGCGCCGCGCGACGCGCCTCGATCCGCTGCACGCGCTACGGCATGAGTGAAGCCGCGGCAGTACTACTCCTTGCTGTCTTTCTTGAGCAGATCCTGATAGAGCAGCCCGTCTGCGAACGTGACGCACTTGTGTTCGAGTAGTTCAGCCTGCTGGTCGATCATCCGGTACAACGGCATCTCGATCGTCCACGGACGTGTGTAGGTTTGCGGGTCGTCGAGCGTCGCCTCGTACCAGATGTGGTTCGGGCTTAGAAGCGTAAAGCGCTCGGTCACCGTCAGCTTGTTGCTCGAATAGTTGCCGGCACGATCGAGCCACGACTGGCCATTCTGCCACTTCGTGGTAATCACGAGCACGTCACGATCCCACGAGCCGTACGACTTTCCCATCCAGGAATCGACCGGCAGGTCCGCGCGATCGGTCATGTAGATGACGCGGTTCGCCGCCGCGAATGGGTACACCATCAGCACGTCGCCGTCACCCTGGAAAATTTGAAACGGCATGTTGTGATAGGTGACGCGCGGCACGCCGAGCATGTAGCACCTGGCTTCGGGATCCGCGGCCGGCCAGTTCGCGCGGTTCTCATTGCGCCTGGCGAGCGCTGCTGGCGTGTACGGAATCGACCCGCCGCGCACAACACTTTGCCCGGCGGGGATCGCGGCGATGGCGCCGAGCTGCCAGAAACTGCTCAAGCCTTCGGCCGTGTGGCCCTCCAGGTTCCAATAGGCCGTGTTCATCGCCTGCCAGATGCCGTTGAAATTGGGGCGCCCGGCAATGCGTGCCGGGCGTTCAAGTACGGCGGGTCCTTTCGGATCCGCCGCCTGCGACTGTGCGCCAGCGGCGCCGACGGCGAGCACGATCGCTGCCGCCGTCGCGAGCGCGCAGATCCATCGATTCCATCGATATCGCATGAGTCTTTGCACGCCTTATCGTAGCTGACCGCCGCTTCCTCATTGCACGACCACGACGGTATGCTGAGGAGCCGCACGGTAACGGCAGCGATCCTGCCGAAAGAGATGAGGGCGCACTGTGACACGACTGGATTTCTTCTGGATGGATCTCCGTCACGCCGCGCACACCATGCGGAAAAGTCCTGCCTTCACAGCGGCCGCCGTGACCATGCTCGCCATCGGCATCGGCGTCAATGCGATCGTCTTCTCGGTCACCAATGCAGCGCTCTTCACGGGATTCCCACTCGTCGACGGCAACGACCGCGTCCTCTACGTCAGCAACAACGGCAAGTGCTGTGTGTCTACCCGGACTTCGAGGACTGGCGCGCGCAGACGACCGCGCTCGACGACATGGCGCTCGTCCACGGGCTCGGCATCACGCTCACCGCTGGCTCAGGTTTCCCCGAGGACTACACCGTCACCGAGGTCACGTCGAACACGTTCGGCATCGTCGGTCAGAAGCCGGTCCTCGGACGCGACTTCACGCACGTTGACGAAGTGCCCGGCGCGGCGCCCGTGGTGATCCTGCGCTACAGCTTTTGGGAGCGGCGATTCGCAAAGGACCCTGGCATCATCGGCCGCGTAGTGCGGTGTGCCGACGACGGTGATCGGCGTCATGCCGCGCGGGTTCTCGTTCCCGCAAAACCAGGACCTCTGGGTGCCGCTCGTGCCGACGCCGGAGGTGCGGCGACGGGATCGGCGGAATACATGGTTCGTCTTCGGCCGTCTCTCCGACGGTGCGACGATCGAGAGCGCGCGGGCGGACATGGACGCGATCGGCCAGCGGCTCGCACGCGCCTGGCCGGCGAGCAACGCGGCGCTACGCCCTGAAGTTCGCACGTTCGTGGAGTTCTTCATCGGCGAGAGCGCCGCGCTGATTTACAGGGCGATGATCGGTGCGGTCGGTTTCGTGCTGTTGATTGCCTGCGCCAACCTCGCGAGCCTGCTGCTCGCGCGCGCGGCGGGGCGGTCGCGGGAGGATCTCGACGCGAACTCGGGCGCGCGCGTTGTTCTCGTCAACGAACGTTTCGCGAGCGAGCACTGGCCCGAAGGCAATGCGATCGGCGGCCGGCTCCGACTGGCGGGACGACAGGGCACCGGCGATTGGATGACCATCGTCGGCATCGTGCCGAACATCGTGCAGAATCGCCTGACCCGGCAGGTCGATCCGCTTGTCTATCTGCCGTTTCCACAACGCCCCGATCTCGAGTCGCCACGTGCGTTCGGCGACCGATGGCTGCTGGTGCGTACAAGCACGGCGGCGACTGCGCTGGTGAATAGCTTCCGGAGCGAGATCACCGCAATCGACCCCGAGCAGTCGATCGGCATCGGACCGTTGCCGTTGATTCAACTGATGTCGCGGAGCTACCAGTTCAAGGCATTCACGACGACGCTGTTTCTGATTTGTGCGGCTATGGCGCTGCTGCTGGCGTCCATCGGACTGCACGCCGTGATCGCATATTCGGTCAGCCGTCGCACCCAGGAGATGGGCATCCGTCTGGCGATTGGCGCGACCGCGGGCGACATCCTGGCGTTGGTGATGCGTCAAGGCATGCTTCCGCTGAGTGTCGGCCTCGCGATCGGGCTGGTTGGCTCGCTGGGCCTCAACCAGTTGCTGCAGTCACAGTTGGTCGAGGTCTCTCCTGGCGACCCGCTCACCTATGTGATCGCTACGCTGGTACTCGTGGCGTCCGCCGCGCTGGGATGCGCGATTCCGGCGCGCCGCGCGATGCGGCTCGATCCCGTGGTCGCGCTGCGACAACCGTGACATCTGTGGATGCCGAGCCGGGGCTAACTCCCAGAGCAGCCTCACTCATTGGAAGCTGGAAATTGGAAGTTGGGAGTTGACAAGCGCGATCTCTACGTCGTGGCGGCAGCCCCACTCTCTGCGGCGAGGTACCAGTCCAGGATCTGTTCCCCCGTCCAGAAAAGCACACCTGGGCGTGACACCATGTGGGCGAGCGCCTCGCTGAAATAGCGTAGGCGATGCGGAGCGCCCATGATGTAGGGGTGCGCGACGAGGGCCATGACTCGAGCGGAGTCATGCGCGTCCGCATACAGTTGATCGAACTGATCGATGGCGCGGTCGCGATACTCCGACGCCGTGTGGTGCTGAATGAGCATCATCGCGACGTCGTTGCACTCCTGGGTGTAAGGCACACTGATCAGCGATCTCGTTCGCGTACGCACGGGTACCGGCTGGTCGTCGAGCACCCAGTCGCACACGTATTCGTACCCTTCTTCCGCGAGGATGTCCGGCGTATCCCATGTCTCGGTCAGGCCAGGTCCCAGCCACCCGCGCGGCCGGCGGCCTGTGAACGACTCGATAGCGGCCGTCGTCTTCCGAATATCCACACGCTCGTCCGCAACTTTCTGCATGTTCTTCTGGCCGAAGCCGTGCCCGATGAATTCCCATCGCCGTTCGAGTGCAGCACGAGCGATCGGTTCGTACGCCTGAATCGCGCTGCCGTTGATCGCCAACACCGCTGGAACCCGAAAACGATCGAAGACATCGAGCAGGCGCCAGAAACCAACGCGGTTTCCGTACTCATGCCACGCCCAGTTGGGGACGTCGGGCATCGGCGATCCGCCGGCCGGCGGTGTGAGGACGGTTCGCGGCATCGGTTCGAGCGGGTTCCACTCTTCGACGTTGACGATCACCCACACGACGAGGCGAGCGCCGCCCGGCAACACGAGGCGCGGGCGGTTGACGATTGGCGAATACGTGAAGCGCTCTGTTGGAAGCATCGGGCTCAGTCTCACCGATTGCGTGCGAGTAATTCAGAATGCAGAATTCAGAATGCCGACTGCTGAGGCAGCCGAAAGGTCACCGTTTCTGCGTGCTGCGCTGCACCGTGCGTTCGATGAAATCAACCAGCTCGCGCGACACACTCGTGTCGGGTGTGCCGACCGACAGCAGTTGTGACGAATGATTGTGCCCGGGGCTCTGCTTGTAGCGCGGCCGCGCCCCGTGCTGTTCGACGAGCTCTCGATACACGGCTGCCTGTGGCCACAGATACCGGGCGTTGTCCCATTCCGCGGTCGTAAAGAGCACCGGAATGTCGGCGCGAGTGACGTGGCCAGGAACCACCATGTCCGGCCATCGCTTGGAGTCCTCACCGAAGTAGGCCAACTCGCCCTTCGACGGTGACGCGAAGTCGAAGGAGTAGGGGCCGGAGAGAAGAATGGCGCCCGCGGGACGCGCCGTGCCCGGGAGCAGAAGCTCCGGTCTGAAGACGTAGGTCGCGGCGTGATAGGCACCGGTCGAGAGACCGACGACGAAGATCTGCTCCGGGTCCCCTCCGTACTCGGCGGCGTGGCTCTTCAGCCAGGTCACGGCGGCGCCCACATCGCGCGCACCCTCCGGCCACTTCGATTCGGGCGCGAGGCGATATCCGCCGTTGACGCCGACGTATCCGAGGCTCGCAAAGTAGTCCGCGACGTTCGTCGTCGCCGCGCGGCTGCCTCCGATGAGCCCCCCGCCATGAAAGACGACAACGACCGGCATGGGACGCTCGGACCTCCGCACCGTCGCGGTGTGAATGTCGACCTG
>DASTVV010000223.1:0-35899 GCA_035758925.1 Gemmatimonadaceae bacterium | reverse complement strand
GTGGAGGGTGGCCGCATCCTGTCGGTGAAGATCGAGACTCCGGCCAATCACATGACCGAGGAATCGCGCTGGGACTATCGCGTCACGCTGGTTTTCAAGAATTCGACGCTCGCGACGACCGCGAACCCGGACGAAGCTGCGATGATCAGACAGCTATGGCCCGATCAGCTGACCTTTACCCGCGAAGAGCAGCGACGCTTCGAGCTGCTGCTCGCCCACTGGGATCTTCCGGTCACCGACATCACCCCGAAGAAATAGGCCGGATCAGCGACGCGTCCGCGGCATGCCCGTCGCCGAGTGTGAGACGTTGGCGTCGAGAAAGAGCAGCAGCGCCTGATCGAAGCCCGACGGGTCCTCGATGGCAGGGATGTGTCCCGCGCGAGGCAACTCCGTCAGGCTCGCGCCGGGAATCAGCCGTGCGAGATCGCGTCCCTGCTCGAGTGGCGTCAGCGAGTCGAGAGCTCCCCAGATCACGAGCGCCGGCACCTTGAGGGACGCATAGCTCGCGCGGCGTGTGGCAAGCGACAATTCGTTTGTCGTCACGAATGGCCGCAGCCACTCGCCGAAGCGCTCGGTCGTACCTTCGACCACGAACGGCTGCTGGAGCATTTGCACGCGCTCGGGTGTCGCGGCCGACGTTTCGGCAATGAGCCTCATGAGCAGCCGCCGGGTCATCGCAGGATTGGTGAGCGTGGCGGCAACCAGCGGATCTCGCAATGGCTTCACGGCGAGCAGGACGCGTGTCGCGGGGCCTGGTCCCGAGGACTCGAGCGTGGTGTCCAGCCCCAGTGCGGCGTCTACCAGGACGACCGCGGAAACACGGGCCGGCGCGAGAAACGCCGCCTGCATCGTGGGCCGGGCGCCGAACGAATGTCCCACCAGCGTTACGTGCTCGAGTCGCAAGGCTTCGAGCACGCCCAGGATCCGGCGTCCCTGTGCATCGTCGCTAAAGTTCGGGATCGCTGGACGGGAGCTGTAACCGAATGGCGGCATGTCCAGCGCGACCGCGTGATAGCCGCGCGCGGCCAGTGAGCGCATGGTGCCACGCCAGATCTCGCTCCACGCGCCCGTTCCGTGAATCAGCACGACCGGTGGCCCGTCGGACGGCCCGTCTTCCTGCACGAACATCGCGGCGTCGGCGGTCTGCACGAACCGCCCGCTGCTCGGTGCGGCCGCGGTATTCGACAAGCGTTCGCGCCGGGCGGCGGCGCGACTGAAGCACGTCAGGGTCGCCGACGGCACGGCGACGAGGATCACAATTGCGATCCTCAGCCAACGCGGCAGCGCCTTCCACGGTGACGGCATCGGTTTACGACTCGTCTTCCGAATGCGCCCCTACGCCGCCGCCGGCACGGCGCGCGCCGTTGCTTCCCGTCGCTCCTCGCGTGGAGACTGCCAGTACGCGATGCTCAGCATGATCGTCGACAGAACAACGTGCGGCAGGTTGAGCGCGATGTTCGCCCCGATGGGCTTGTGATTCAGCCCGCCATCGATGAGATAGAACACGGCGTCGCAGGCGTAATACCAGCCGAACGCCGTGAACGCCAACGTCGCCCATTTGCGCGAGTGCAGCGCGCCGACCAGCAGCAGCAACGAGGTGACGCCGTGCGTGACGTCGTCCAGCTTACTCATCGCAAACAGCCCCCACATCATCCGCTCCGGACCGTCGGCCGTCATGTGCATCGACGTCGTGGTCTGAGGCATCCAGCCTGATGCCACGACCAGACCAAACAGCATCGCGAACCCAAAGGCCAGCTTTCTCACCATCGGATAGCTCCTCGTCCGGGAAGAAGAAGTCGAGACCGACCTCACGCAGGACGAGCGGCGGCAGACTGAGGGCACTGGGCAAACGGCTCTGGCGGGTGGCCCGGTTCTTCGGTTTCGTGCTCGTCTGCACGCTGCTTGTTGCAGCCGGAATGGGCGGCTGGGGCGCATGGCATACATCGGTGGAGCGTCCGTCGGCGCCGCGCGTCGAGGTCGTGAACGACGTCACCCAGCTCAATCCCATCGAGGTCGCGGACGTCATCACGCCGACCACCACGGCAGACATCGTGGCGGCGGTGCGCAGCCACGCCGGCCCCATCTCCATCGGCGGCGGCCGGTACAGCATGGGCGGCCAGACCGCGACACGCGGTGCCTTGCAGATCGACATGCGGTCGTTCAACAAGGTGCTCGCGTTCGATTCTGCGGCGAAGACCATCACGGTGCAGCCCGGGATCCGCTGGCGCGAAGTCCAGCGTCGCATCGATCCGGCCAATCTTTCGGTCAAGATCATGCAGACGTATGCCAACTTCACCGTCGGCGGCTCGATGTCGGTGAATGCGCACGGTCGATACGTCGGACTCGGGCCCCTGGTGCTTTCCGTTCGTTCGCTCAAGCTCGTCCTGGCGAACGGCACGCTCGTGGATGCGAGTCCGACGAAGAACGCCGACGTCTTCTACGGCGCGATTGGCGGATACGGCGCGATGGGGGTCATCGTCGAAGCCACGCTCGATCTGGTCGACAACGTTCGCGTCAAGCGACGGGACGTGAGGATGCCCCTTCTCGAGTATCCCGCGTACTTCAAACAGGACGTCCGCGACTCGACTGGCGTGATCTTCCACAACGCCGACATCTATCCGCCGAAGTTCGAGCACGTGAACGCGGTCTCGTGGTCACGCACGAACGACCCGGTCACGGTCCCCGACCGGCTGATGCCGGCGGACAAGTCGTATCGGCTCGATCGCCTCGCGTACACGATCATGTCGGACTGGCCATTCGGGAAACAGTTCCGCGAGTACGTCATCGACCCGATCCTGTTCCGCAACGATCCGGTCGAGTGGCGCAACTACGAGGCGAGCTACGACGTCGCCGAGCTCGAGCCCGCGTCGCGCAAGAAGGCGACGTACGTGCTGGAGGAGTACTTCATCCCCGTGGAGCGCTTCAACGAGTTCGTGCCCAAGATGCGCGCGGTGTTCAGGAAGCACGACGTCAATGTCATCAACGTCTCCATTCGGCACGCACTGCCGGATCCGGGCACGCTGCTGGCGTGGGCGCCGCGCGAGACGTTCGCGTTCGTCGTGTACTACAAGCAGGGGACGTCGGCGCCGGAGCGTCGCAAGGTTGGCATCTGGACGCGTGAGATGACCGACTCGATCCTGAGCGTCGGCGGGACGTACTACCTGCCCTATCAGCCCTGGGCGACCGAGTCGCAGTTCCTGCGCGCGTATCCCAACGCCCCGACGTTCTTCGCGCTCAAGAAGCGTCTCGACCCCACGAACAAGTTCCGCAACACTCTCTGGGACAAGTACTACCTGCCGCGTGTCGCGCCGGAGAACGCGCAACTGGACGCCGCGGTCCGCGAGCGGCTCGACTCCGCGGGTACGTATGCGCGCGACGAAGGCCAGACGTTCCTCACCCATCCCGAGTGGTACATCGTCTACAGCTCGGACGAGTACGCGGAGTGGCTGCAGACAAGACTGCCGACGGACTTTCCGTACGCGTCATCCATCGCGCAGTTCTGGATCAACTATCGCGAAGCGGCGGCGCAGACGCGCAATGTCTACCCGTTCAACACCGGCTACCACGTCATGCTCGGCGTCATCGGCGCCAGCTACTCCGCCGAGCTCGCGCTCAAGGGCCTCTACGAGAATACGGTCGGACGCCTGTCAGGTTTGGCAGCGGGTGGCGAGCTGAGTGAGGAGGATCGTTACGCGGCGGAGGTTGCGGCGGACTACGGCCGGTTCATCCACGTGCGTCCCTGGTACGAGTACCCGTTCGCCTCGAAGCTGCGCGGCCTGTGGACGGACGTTCCATGGCGGGGACCGGCGCTGGTGCGCAAATGGGAGCGCAAGGCATTCCTCACCGCCGAATATGGAATCAAGGCTGTTTATGCCACGCTCATCACGCTCGGCACTCATGCGGCGTACGAGCCGCAGACTGATCGGATGCAGATGGTGGTCACCGGATGGACGGACCTGGTCGCGACTCGACATCCAGCCATCAAGACCGTCGTCCGCCTGGACAGTGCGTTCACCGTCGTGGCGGCTCCCCGCTACGACGAGTTTCGTGATGCGGTACAGGAGCTGGCCACCTCGAAGGACCGTGTGCGCATCAGCGAGATCGCCGGCAACCGCGAGATCTGCATCACGGGTGTCGCGCCAAGCGGCTGGAAGTATCAGGGACCGGGCCGGGTGCTGTTCAATCTTCCCTTGCCCACCGACACCGCGCGCAAGCGGGTTACCATGCGCGTTCCCGTTGTGGAGCTGCTGCCGGTGCTGGCGACACTGCACGCCATGCGCGACAAGGGGCTCAGTGTGGATCATGTTTACGACTACTGAGCGTCTCGTCGAACCCTAGATCCGAAGCACGCGGAGGTGCCGCGCCGATGTGGTATCGCTGGGCTGCCGACGCCGTGGTGGTCGTCCACTTCGCATTCGTGTTGTTCGTGGTGCTCGGCGGACTGCTGGTGCTCCGCTGGCCACGTCTGGCCTGGGTGCACGTGCCCATCGCGATCTACGGCGCGCTGATCGAGTTCGCGGGCTTCATCTGTCCGCTCACACCGCTCGAGCAATGGCTGCGACATCGGGGTGGCGAGGCCGGCTACACCGGCGGCTTCGTGGAGCACCACATCGTGGCGTTGATCTATCCCGCCGGTCTCACGCGGCCGATCCAGATCGGCCTGGGCCTGTTCGTGCTCGTCCTCAACGGGATTGTGTACGGTGTGCTGATCCGACGTCGCGCGGCGCGCTGAGCCTTCGCGAGGCTCAGCGCTCACCACGTCCGCTATCGCGCGAGGTTCCTTCGCAGGAAGGTGATGGTCACGGGCCAGGCGTCCTTCGCCGCGGCAAGATTCGCCTGCTCCTCGGCTTCGTCGCGTTGCGCCTTGGGATCGTCTTGCGCGCGGAGGAATCCGTGCACCGCGCCGTCGTAGTTCTTGCCGACATAGTTCTTGCCAAGCGCCTTCATGGTGGAGTCGACGGCGGGCATGGCGGCCGCGATGCGCTGGTCCTTGGATCCGTTGAGGAGCACCACCGGCTTCGAGATCTTCGCCAGCGAATCGGCGTTTGGTACCGGGCCGCTCATGTACGGAAGACCGTAGAACGCCACGCCTCCCGCGAACCCGGACGTTCCGCCGTTCACTGCGTGTGCCCACACGGTGGAACCGCCCCAGCAATAGCCGATGACCGCATAGCGCTGCGCAGCGGACGGCTGCGACATGGCGTACCGCGCGGACGCGATGATGCCCTTGTTCCGTTCCGTCGTGTTCACGCCCTGGATCAGCTTGCGCGCGGAGTCGCCCGGCAGCTCTTCGGTGGACGGACCGCCGCGGACGCGCGACACGAGGTCCGGCGCGATCGCGATGAATCCGTCGGCCGCCACCTGGTCGGCCACGCCACGGACCCAGCTGGACAGTCCGAAGATCTCGTGCACGACGACGACGACGGGCGTCCTCGCGTTCGACGTGGATGGATACACGATCCACGCCATCAGCGAGTCGCTGGAGCCAGGCTCCCACGCGATCTTCACCCACTCGCCGTGGCGCATACTCGAGGCGAGACGCGCCTTTGCCGCGCTATTGCTCGCCGGAAGCGCCGCGTTTCCCTGCATCGTCGCGACGCCCGTGGCGGGCGACGCCTTGTCGCCATCGTTCATGTGCGCGACGTGCTCGTCAGGCACGTTGCGATGGCAGGCGGCAAGTGCGGCCGCGGCGAGAATACCTGCGAGCATGCGGTTCGACATGTGGGGGGTCTCCGTTATGCCGTTACGTCTCGGGCTTCTTGCCGCCCAGGTTCGTCATTTTCTCGAATGTGTCCGGCTCGATCTGCTTCACCACGGCCGACGTGACCAGATGTCCTACCGACGCCGCGCTGAGCACAGGAATGCTCGCGATACTCGCAATACTGCGCACCCAGCCGTAGGTGGTGGGATGGAGCGCGGTGTTCCAGGCGCTGGCGCTCAGACCGTGGATCTTCTCGCCGGCCCTGTCGAGCTTCTCCTCCGCTTCGTGCTTTTTCATGGGAATCTCTCCTTCTGTACGGTCTGACTTCGTTACTCGTTGACCGACATTGAAATCATAGGCGCCTCAGCAGTTGGGCGCTACGCGAGGAAGGGCTGATGGGCATGTCGCGGGAAAGCGCGCGCCTTTCCACCGTAAAGCACGTCGGCGTTTCGAGAGCTATCGCACCACAGAGAGCACAGAGGGTCGCAGCGACGGCAGTGACCCAAGCTCAATCGTCATTGCCGCTCCGCGCCCTCTGTGCTCTCTGCGTTCTCTGCGTTCTCTGCGTTCTCTGTGGTTCGATGTGCTCTGAGGACGACTACGGCGGCGGGACGAAGCCCGACGACGAGCCTTCCTGCTCCCGGCGCTGCTCACGCATCCGCGGCGGCCGGCCGTAGTTGTAGTTGAATGCCAGCCAGACCATGCGCGTGCCGAAGCTGCGCTCCGTGATCTGCATGACCTTGTCGTCGCCGGCCCGGACGCGGAATGCGCCGGTATTGAACGGATCGTTCACGCGCAGCGTCATCGTCGCCTGGTCGCCATTGAGCTTCGTCCGTACGGAGACGTTCGCCTGGTGCATGCGCTCGAACTGGCCGCGCTCGATCTTCATCGGCGCCCGATAGAAGTACGACGCCTGCACCATCACCGTCTTGGTGAGCTCCGAGCTGCCGTTGACGCGGCCCATCCACGTGACGGCGTCGGATCCGATGCTGGTCGTCGAGCCGCCGTCGGTCACCATCTTGTAGACATTGAAGCCCGCGAAGCCGTTGAACTTGGGACCGAGGCGCAACGAACCGTTGAGGTCCGCACCCCACGAGTTGCTCGTAGCCAGGTTCCGGAACGAGATGGAGGTCACCTCGCGTCCGGCAATCGTGTCGGTCGTGTTGATGTCGACGCGAATGATGTTGGTGGTGCGGCGATAGAAGGGCGACAGCTGCACCATGGTCTTGGCGCCGTTGCGCGTCACGCCGAACTCCAGGGCATTCGTGTACTCGGGCGCGAGCGCCGGATTGCCGAGGAACACGTTGTTCACGTCGAAGTACGACGCGAACGGATTCAGCTCCTGCGTTCCTGGCCGGCGGATACGACGCGAGTAGCTCGCCTTGAGCTGCGTTGTCTGCGTCGCGTTGAACATCACGATGCCGCTGGGGAACAGGCTGTTGTACTCGTACGGATAGCTCGTTCCCGTCCCGGCAAGCGCAAAGTCGCGGCCAGCGCGTTCCGCGCGCAGTCCAGCCTGGAGATCGAACTTGCCGACGCCTTGGCTGAACACACCGTAGGCCGCGTGCACCGATTCGTCGAACTCGAATGAGTTGCTCTGCGCGCTGCGCACCCAGGCACCGGTCCCCAGTGAGTCCGACTGGACGTCGAAATCCCGATCCAGCCAGCGCGCCGTGCCCTTGTACCCTGTCTCGAGCTTGGTGCGCGCCTTGAGCGTGCGGACATAGTCCACCTGTCCGGTGAGCTGCTTCGTGATCGCGTCGGTGGCGTCGATCTCGCGCTCCGTCGACACCGGCGACGTGCCGAGCGTCTGCCGCCACAGCGCCTGTGAATCCTCGTCGTGCGCACGGTTGAAGCGCACCTCGCCACCGATCTCGTGCTTCCGCGGCTCGAAGGTGCGTTTCAGCGCAGCGTTGTAATCGAACATCCAGCCCTTCACGTCCGAGTCTTTCGGCCGGAAGTAGCTGTCGAGCGGTGCGCGCGCTCCGTCGAGCTCCGAATACAGGTTCATGGACGCATCGCGGGAGCTGCGATGATTCAGCGTCAACGCATTGGACAGGACGTCGCGCTTGTTCGGCTTGTAGTCCAGGCTGGTCGTGAGGTTCTCGCCGGCGTTCGACGCGTCGCTGTCGATGTCCTGCGCGGTCACCGATTGCAGCGCCCTGAGCGCGTCATACCGCTCGCGATCGTTGATGCCCACGATGGCGCGCGCGTCCCGATTGAACCCGGCGCTGGTGAAGGAGCTGAACGGGCCGCTCTGATAACCGAGGTTCCCGGATCCGAAGAACCGATCGGCCGTCGACACCGCGGTGTTCAATCCCGCACTGAGGCCGAGATCGACGTTCGACTTCAATACGATGTTGATGATGCCTGCCATCCCGTCGGGGTCGTATTTGGCCGATGGATTGGGTACGACCTCGACGCGCTCGATGACATTGGACGGGAGACTCTTGAGGTACGCAGCCAGCTGCGTCCCGCGCATCGGCGTCGGACGGCCGTTGATCTGCACCGCCACGTTCTCGTTCCCGCGCAGGCTCACCTTGCCGTCGCCGTCCACCTGCACCGACGGAACGGCGTCGAGCACTTCACTCGCGTTGGCCGCCGCGGGCGCGACGTCCCTCGCGCGGTACGACGTCCGGTCCGGTTCGACCACGACGGTCGACCGCCCTTCCTGAACCGACACGGCGCTCAGCTCCACTGCCACGCGCGAGATGACCACGTTGCCGACGTTCACCACCGGCGACGCGGCGGTGAGGGTCACGTCCTGCACGATCGGCGCGAAGCCGATGTACGTGGCCCGCAGCGAGTACGCGCCCGGACGCAATCCCTGGAGACGGAACGAGCCGTCGGGCGAGGCAATCGCGCCGGTGATGATCGCCGTTCCGCCTTTTGCGCGCAGCGATACCGATGCACGCGCGACCGGCTGGTCGGTCTTGGACTCCACAATCTTTCCACGGATTTCCCCAGCCGCGGCTGGCGGTTGGCCAGGCTGTCCCGCTTGATTCGGTGGGCCAGCTGGCGCCTGGGCGAGAGCGATCGGGACGTGAGCGAGGACGAGAAGGCCGATCGCTGTGATGATCGAGCGACGCACGATGTTGTTCTCCGGTCCGAGACGACCGACGCGAGCATACGACGTCGGCGCATGGTGTACGGAGACGGGGCGCGCGTAGTTTCGCGCGTTGCGTCTGCGGCGCACGGGTGTCGTCGAATCGATACACTGCGTTTGTGCGCGGCTTACTCGCTTGGCGTTTCCGCTGTAAATCAGTGACACTCATCACGAGCCGGAGAGTCTATGTCGCGTCGGGCAACGTCCCCTGCAGCTGTGTCGCGCCGTTCCTTCCTCACCGCACTCGGGACGACCGTCGGCGCCATTGCGGTTGTGCCACGCGATGCCTTTGCGGCAGCGCGGTCGATCGGCTCGGCAACCCAGCCACTGGCTGTCACGTTCCGCCTGGGGGTCGCGAGCTATTCGCTACGCAACCTGCCGCTGGACAAGGCCATCGAGGCGGTGAAGGCGCTCGATACGCCGTACATCAACCTCAAGTCCTTTCACGCACCGTATGAGCTTCCGGCCGCCCAGCTGACCGCGATCCGCAAGCGAGTCGAAGCCGCCGGACTGCAGATCGTCGGCGGCGGCACGATCACATTCGACGTGAACACCGACGACGGCGTGCGCAGGTACTTCGACTATGCGCGAAGCCTGGGTATGCCGCTCATCGTCGGCACGTGCCATCCCGACATGCTGCCGCGCGTGGAATCGTTCGCCAGGAGCTATGACATCAGGGTCGCGATTCACAACCACGGCCCGGAGGACCAGCACTACCCCTCACCATATGAAGTGCTGCAACGCGTGAAGGCGATGGATTCGCGAATGGGATTGTGCGTCGACATCGGCCACACGGTTCGGACCGGGGCCGACGTCGTGAAGGCGATCGCGGATGCGGGTCCGCGACTGCTGGACATGCATGCGAAGGACCTGCGCGATCTCAAGGACGTGAACAGCCAGTGCATCGTCGGACAGGGAGCGATTCCGATTCCCGCAATCTTCCGCCAGCTGCAGGCGATGCGGTACACCGGATGCGTCAACCTGGAGTACGAGATCGAGCCGGACGATCCGCTGCCCGGCATGGCGCAATCGTTCGCGTACATGCGGAAGGTGATCGCCGACGTGGTGACCTCCTAGTCGCGAGACTTACCGCGTTCGTCGCGGCTTTCGGCCAGTCTTCCTCGGCGATCGCTTGCGCTTGTCCTCGACGCCGAGCACGCCGCGGAGCATCTGCTGCACCAGCGGAACCACGTCGCTCGGCGTTCGCGCCGGTCCCGCGAGCGCGTCGAACGTATTGAAGCCGAGCAGCACGTCGACAGTGTTCAGCAGCTCTGCCGCCGCAATGACGGGTTTGTGCTGCTTCCTCAGCCGTTCCAGGAGTGCGCCGATGGCGTGGCGCCGGCGTTCATGGCGCTGGCGCATGGCCTCGTCGAAATCCGGATCGGTACCTGCCACCGTCCGCATGCGCGTCAACACGGGTCGATTCTCGGTATAGAACCGGCCGAGGATGGCGACGAAGCCCTCGAGGGCAGCCATCGCGTCGGATTGGGTGAAGACCGTCGGCATGTCCCGAAACGCCCCGCGCTCCACGATCAGGTCGAACAGCTCCTCGAGCAGCCCGGCCTTGGAACCGAACTGGTTGTAGACCGTCATCCGCGTCATGCCCGCGCGCCGCGCCACGGCATCGAGCGAGAAGGCCGCGATGTTGTCGATCTGGAGGAGCTCCAGCGCGGCCTGGAGGATCCGGTCGCGTCCGGCGTCCACCGTGCGCTGGCGCTCGCCATGCGTGTACGGCCGAGGCGTCATCGTGGCACTAATTCATTTGACATCGCGTATAAAGCCGTTATACATGGAGTATAACTGATCAACGTTCGGCCTGGGAGGTCGCGTGCTGGCCCTGTATGGCGTTCTCAAAGTAGTGCACGTGTTGTCCGTCGTCGTCTGGATTGGGGGCGCCATCGCGCTTGGCGTCGTCACGAGACGGCTGGCGCTGGCGCGCGATCGCGCGGCGCTCACCGCCGTGCTGCCGCAGACCCTGCGCTACGGCCAGAGGATGGCGGGGCCGTCCTCCGGGCTGGTGCTGCTCACGGGCATCGCGATGGTCGGCGTCGGCCGGATCGGGTTCGGGACGTTCTGGGTGGTGTGGGGCTTCATCGGGATGCTGCTGCACTTCGCGTTCGGCGCCACGGTGATGCGCAAGCGCACGATTGCCCTTTCGCAGATGCTCGCGGCGGCGCCGGCCGACGAAGCGCGACTCCTGGAGACGAGCAGCCGCCTCTGGGTTGGCAACGTGATCTACCTGCTCATCATGGCGTCGGTCATCGTCGTCATGGTCCTCAAGCCGACGCTCTAGCCGTGGATGCGCTCAAGAATCGTGTCGCGCTCGTGACCGGCAGTTCGAGCGGCATCGGCGCCGAGGTCGCCCGGCTGTTTGCCCAGCACGGCGCGCACGTCGCGGTGCACGGCCGGAATGCGGAGACGGTGGCCCACGTGCGGGACGCGATCGCCTGGGAAGGCGGCACGGCGATGGGAGTCGTCGCCGATGTCACGCGGTTCGCGGAGATCGAGCGGATGCGGTGCGACGTCGAGCGGCAGCTGGGGCCGATCGAGGTGCTCGTCGCGAACGCGGGTGGCAACCCCTCTCTGCCACGTCCCGTGGACGAGATGAGCGAGGACGATTGGCGCGCCGCCGTCGACGCCAACCTGACCGCGACCTTCCTCACGTTGCGCAGCGTCCTGCCCGGCATGAAGCAGCGTCGTCGCGGGACGATCATCACGATTTCGTCGGCGGCGGCACGACGGCCACATGCGGCCTCACCGGTCGCGTATGCCGCCGCGAAGGCGGGCATTCAGATCCTGACGCAGGATGTGGCGCTTCAGGCCGGCCCGTTTGGCGTCCGCGCGAACTGCATCGCTCCGGAGACGATTCTCACGGAGCGAAACCGGCAACGGATTCCCGAGCCGCAGCAACGCACGCTCGCGGAGCAGCATCCGCTGAAGCGGCTGGGCACGCCGGACGATGTGGCCCGCGCCGCGCTCTACCTAGCGTCCGACGAGGCGTCGTGGATCAGCGGCGTGGTGTTCGACGTCGCCGGAGGGGCGGTGACCGTCTGAGTTATCGGCTGTAAGCCGTCGGCTGTCTGCTGTCAGCTGGCAACCGCTGGAACCCACCCTGGCTCATAGCTTCGCGACCAGAGCTTCGCTGCGTCGGCGTCACCGAGAATGTGCCCGTTCTTCGGGTCGATCCGAAGCTTCCGGCCGGTCTGTTGCGCGATCGTCCCCAGGTGGCACAGCAGCCCGGTCTTGGCCCCGTCCTCGATGGGCGCGTTGAGCTTTGCCCCGGTGCGAATGGCGTCGAGAAAATTCCTCATGTGCAGCTCGGTCAGCGGATCGTCGCTGATCCTGTTCAGGGCATCGGTCTCGCGTTTCGTCGTGGTGTCCACCGCGACCTTGGCGGCGTCCTTCACCGGCTTGCCCTTGAGGTCCGCCTGGATATAGCCGTCCTGATCGATGAGCAGGCTTCCGCCACTGCCCAGGATCAACGTGCCGCGGCCGCGACCGAAGAGCGGCTGGCCGTTGCAGCTCTGGCCGTGCCAGGCGATGACCTTCTTGTCGTCGAAGGTGAACGTCGTGTCCTGAGTGTCAGTGAATTCCCAGTCGTCGTCGAAGTGGAACCGTCCGCCCGCGGACGACACCGACGTTGGATAGTCCACGCCGAGCAGCCATCGCGCCACGTCGATCTCGTGCGTCCCATTGTTGCAGATCTCGCCGGTGCCCCAGCGCGTGAACCAGTGCCAGTTGTAGTGAATGACGTTGTCGCGATACGGCGTGTGTGGCGCGGGGCCCTGCCACAGCTCGTAGTCCAGGCCAGCGGGCACCGGCGCCGGCTTGCCGCGACCGATGCTCGCGCGCGTGTTGGCGTACCAGCAGCGCGCCAGGTACGGCTTGCCGATCGCGCCATCCTTGATGAGCTGGATGGCTTCGAAAAAGTGCGGGGCAGACCGGCGCTGCGTACCGAGCTGCACGTGCAGCTGCGTGTGCTTCCGCGCGGCTTCCATCAGGAGCTCGTCCTCGCGCGGATTGTGGCCGCTGGGCTTCTCGAGGAAGACGTGCTTGCCGGCCTGGAGGGCGAGAAGCGTCATCGGGGCGTGCCAGTGATCCGGCGTCGCCATGCTCACGGCGTCCACGGACTTGTCGTCGAGGACGCGGCGAAAGTCGGACACGGTCCTGACTTCGCGCGCCTGGCCCTTCGTCATGTCGACGCCTTTCTTGATCACATTGGCGTCCACGTCGCAGACGTAGGCGACTTCGGAATTGGGCAGCAGCGCGAAGTTCTTCGCATGAACGCCGCCGCGTCCATTCACGCCGATGATCGCGACGCGCACCGTCTCGTTCGGCGAGCGCGCTTTCCCGGGAATAAACGAGGCGACGCCGGGCGACGTCGCCAGGACGCCAAGTCCCGCCACAGAGGTCCGCTTGATGAACTCGCGCCGATGCATGTCGGACATGGTCATTTCTCCACGCGAATCTTGATGTCACGATACCAGACGACGGCGTCGTGGTCCTGGAGCACGATCTGACCGCTGCGACGCACGGGGAACCACTCGGGGTATTTCGCGTACTTGCTTTTCGCGAACGCGGAATCGAACGCCGGAGTGCCGATGTCGAACTCGACGACCTTCACGCCATTGAGCCAGTGCTCGCCGTGATCGCCGCGGAAGACGATTCGCGATCGCTGCCACTGGTCCGCGACGGTGGTGCCCGTCTTCCTGTCGTTCGGCGCAATCAGGTCGTACAGCGCGCCGCTGCGGTGCGACGCGAGCGTGTTGTCCTCATTGCGCTCGTCGTCGATGATCTGATACTCCCACCCCTTCGCCGCGTGCGCCGGGTCCATCGAGGTGGACAGCGTTTCGGATACGTTGTACTTGACGCCGCTGTTGCCCGCGGGCGCGATCTTCCACTCCCAGGACAGTTCGAAGTTTCGGTATGAGCTGTCCGAAATGAGATCGAAGCCGGTGAGCGGTTGGCCGTCTGCCTGGACCAGGCCCGAGCGCTTCTCGAGGTGCTTGATCGCGCCGTCCTCGACCACCCAGAGACCGGCTGGCAGCTTCGCGTGCCCGAGGCCATGCCAGCCGTTGAGCGTGCGCCCGTCGAAGAGGAGTCGCCATCCGGCCACGCGCTCCGCCGCGGTCAGGACGTTGTGAGCCTGGGCATCCCGGGGTTGTGCGCCCGCGACCACGCTCGACAGGACCAGCATTGTCCCGAGTGCAAGTGACTTCGGAGTCATATCACCCAATGCTACTGCAAAGTGGGGACGGATTCCAATGGCCGACGCTCACTCGTGCGAGATGGACGCCTGACGTCGGGACAACCATACTTTGCTCCCCACTCTCCCACTCCCGGTCCGTGTCCCCACTTCTCGCCGAGTTTGTCGGAACAGCGCTGCTCATCGTCCTTGGTGACGGCGTCGTCGCCAACGTCGTGCTGAGCCAGACGAAGGGCAACAATTCCGGCTGGATCGTGATCACCTCAGGCTGGGCGCTCGGTGTGACGATCGCGGTATACGCCGTGAACAGCATCAGCGGCGCGCACCTCAATCCAGCCGTGTCCATCGCGCTCGCCTCCATCGGGACGTTCCCGTGGGCGAGGGTTCCGGCGTACATCGCGGCACAGATCGCCGGCGGATTCCTCGGCGGCGTTCTCGTGTGGCTCGCGTACCTGCCGCACTGGAAAGTGACCGCCGACCCCACCAGCAAGCTCGCCGTGTTCTCGACGTCGCCGGCCATTCGCCAATCGGGCGCCAACCTCGTCTCGGAGATCATCGGCGGGGGGATGCTCGTGCTCGCGCTGCTCGCCGTCGTTGCGCCGGGGAACTTCGTTCCCGGCTCCGAGCTGGCCAAAGGCTTTGGTCCGATCCTCGTGGGTGTCATCGTGGCCGCCATCGGTCTCTCCCTCGGTGGCCCGACGGGCTACGCCATCAATCCAGCGCGCGATCTCGGGCCACGCATCGCGCACGCCGTGCTGCCGATCGCTGGCAAGGGCAGTTCGGACTGGGGCTACGCGTGGATTCCCATTGTCGGCCCGATCATCGGCGGCGTGCTCGGCGCGTTCGGATACCAGTACATCTGGAAGTGATCCATGAAATACATCCTCGCTCTCGACCAGGGCACCACGAGCTCACGCGCCATTCTCTTCGATCACGCGGGCTCGATCGTCGCCGTCGCCCAGAAGGAATTCCGTCAGATCTTTCCCAAACCGGGCTGGGTCGAGCACGACCCGGGCGACATCTGGTCGACACAGGCCGGCGTCGCCGCGGAAGTGCTGGCGCGCGCCAACGTCAGCGCGCGCGACATCGCCGCCATCGGCATCACCAACCAGCGCGAGACCACCGTAGTGTGGGACCGCTCCACCAGCCAGCCGATCTGCAACGCGATCGTCTGGCAGGATCGGCGCACCGCGGCAATCTGCGACCGCCTGCGCGCGAAGAAACTCGACCGCGTGATCCGGAAGAAGACCGGACTCGTCGTCGACGCGTATTTCTCGGGCACGAAAGTCCAGTGGATTCTCGACAACGTGAAGGGGGCTCGCGCCAAGGCCAAGGCTGGCGAGCTGGCGTTCGGCACGGTGGACTCGTGGCTGGTCTGGAACCTCACGGGTGGTCGCGTGCACGTCACCGATGCCACGAACGCCTCGCGCACCATGCTGTTCGACATCCGGAAGGGCGACTGGGACGACGAGCTGCTCGGGATCTTCAAGGTGCCGCGCTCGATGCTTCCCGAAGTGCGCTCGTCGAGCGAGGTCTACGGACAGACGACGCTGCTGGATACGTCCATTCCGATCGCGGGGATGGCGGGCGATCAGCAGGCAGCGCTGTTCGGTCAAGCGTGCACCAAGCCAGGGATGGCGAAGAATACGTACGGCACCGGTTGCTTCATGCTGATGAACACCGGGACGAAACCGATCGCGTCGAAGAACAACCTCCTCACGACGGTCGCGTGGCGTATCGGCAGCCGCACGGAGTACGCGCTCGAAGGCAGCATCTTCATCGCCGGCGCCGTCGTGCAGTGGCTGCGGGACGGTCTCGAGCTGTTCAAGTCCGCGCCGGAAGTGGAGGCGCTCGCCGCGAGCGTCGCAGACACCGGCGGCGTCTATCTAGTCCCGGCGTTCGCCGGCCTCGGCGCCCCGCACTGGGATCAGTATGCGCGCGGCACGATCGTCGGGCTGACGCGCGGTACCACGAAGGCCCACCTGGCACGCGCCGCGCTCCAGGGCATCGCCCACCAGACGGTGGACGTGATTCACGCGATGGAAGCGGACGCCGGCATCAAGCTCAAGGAGCTGCGAGTGGACGGCGGCGCAAGCAAGAATGACCTGCTCATGCAGATGCAGGCCGACTTGCTGGGCGTTCCTGTCGTGCGAGCGCGAATCGCGGAGACGACCGCGCTGGGCGCGGCGTACCTGGCCGGCCTGGCCGTGGGGTTCTGGAAGAATGAGGCCGACATCGCGCGGCAGTGGCAGGCAGATAGGCGGTTCACGCCATCCATGAAGGTCGCGGAGCGCAAGCGGGTCGCGGGGGCATGGGATCGGGCGCTCGACCGGGCGCGATCGTGGGAGATGACGGAACGGCGAATCTGACGGCGGAGCGAACGGCGGAGCGAACGGCGGAGCGAACGGCGAAGCGAACGGCGAAGCGAACGGCGGAGCGAACGGCGGAGCGAACGGCGGAAGGCCTATTCCTCCATGAGAGCAATCAGCATCCGCTGTATAGCGATCAAACGGTTGTGCATCTGCCAATATCGCTTTGAATCGATCCGGCGATTGGCAAAGTTGGCCCGAAGGTGCTCGTCCGTCTCCTGGGCGGAACCAATCGCATATCGGAAGAAGACGTTGCGCTCGGGACCAGGTCGGCGCCCGTATGCTTCGCGAATGTTCGCCGCAATCGAGCCTGCCGAATCTCGAAGCTGTGACTCGTAGATCAATTTGCGAGGCGAAGTCTCGATTAGTTCGTTAACGGCATCAACAATCGTGCGCGCTGCGTCGAGAACTCGAAGTTTGTTCGCCACAACGCATTGGTAGCGCCTTGGGGCGCTGGCGCATGATCGAACTGTTGCAATGCGTACGACAACACGGTCCCCGTCGCAGGCCGCAAGCGCCGCCGTAGAACCGCCGTCAGAACCGCCGTAGAACCGCCGTCAGAACCGCCGTTAGCTCCGCCGTTAGAACCGCCGTTAGAACCGCCGTTAGAACCGCCGTTAGCTCCGCTGGTAGCCCCGCCGTTAGCTCCGCCCCTTAGCTCCGCCGTTAGCTCCGCCCGCCAGACTAATCCACTAGCGGTATCCGCTTCCACTGCGATAATACGGTATGCTGTCCATGTCCCCCGCCGAGTCCGTATTCGTCCTCGTCACGTTCGAGGGACCTGACTTGTATTCGCAGGCCGGCGGGCTCGGTGTGCGCATGGCCGGCCTCGCGCGCACGCTCGCCGAGGCGGGGTTCGAGACGCACATGTTCTTCATCGGGGACCCCGCGCTGCCAGGCGAGGAGCGCCAGGTCGACGGCCGCCTCGTGCTCCACCGCTGGGGACAGTGGATCAGCAAGAATTGTCCGACCGGCGTGTACGAGGGCGAAGAGCTGAAGAAGGCGGACATGGAGAAGTCGCTGCCGCCTTATGTCATCGAGCGCATCGTGTTGCCGGCGATCGCCGCGGGGAAGACGCCCGTCATCCTGTTCGAGGAATGGCAGACGGTCGCTACAGCGCGGCTGATCTCGGATGATCTGAAGAAGCGACAGCAGCGCGACAACGTGGTGCTGTTCTGGAACGCCAACAACCCGTACGGCTTCGAGAAGATCGATTGGCGGAAGCTTGCCGGCGCCGTGACGATCACCGCGGTCAGCAAGTACATGCGCTCGATCATCCGCGCGAGCGGCGCGGACGCGCTGGTCATTCCCAACGGCATCTCGCCCGAACTGATCGAGCCGGTCCGACGGGACGATTTTGCGTTCGTCGTGGAGGCCATGGGACGACTGCCACGCGAGCTGCGTCCGGGATTGTTCTTCAAGATGGCGCGCTGGGAGCGTGAGAAGGGCTGGATCCAGGCGCTCGAGGCCGTGCGGCACAGTCACGAGCGCGAGCGCCGCATGATCCTCGTCGGACGCGCGGGAGGCCCCAGCGGCAAGGGCGGAGCGCTCCTGACCGAGGCAGACGCACACGACCTTCACGCGGTGCAGATCAACAGCGAGGCGGAGTTCCGCGCGAATCTCGGCGATTGCATTCGAGACGGCATGGACGTCATCAGTCTCGGCTTCGGCGTGACGCCGGCGCTCGCGCGCACGCTGTATCGCGTGGCCGATGGCGTGCTGGCGAACTCGGTGTCCGAACCGTTCGGGCTCGTGGGACTCGAGGCAATGGCCGCCGGAGGCATCGCGTACACGGGTGGCACGGGCGAGGACTACGCGATCACGGGGCGCAACTCCATCGTGCTGCAAACGCTGGATCCCATGGAGATCGTCGAACGCTGGGAAGAGCTGTCGGTATCGCCGAAGCGACTCGCGCGCATGCGCCGCCAGGCGCGCCAGGCAGCGCGCGGCTACGTGTGGCCCAGCGTCGTCACGATCCTGTTGGCGATGGTCGCTCAGCAGTCGCGCCGCCAGAAGGTCCCCAAGCTGCCGCGCGCCGGAAAACGGAAGCGCAGCGATGCTCGTGCCACTCCGCCGGCCGAGGCGCCGGTGACACCGCCGTCACTCCCCCCAGTCGCCCCCGTCCCCCCACTCCCGGCGGACAAGCCGTCGACGAAGGAATCGTCTCCGACACAGCAGTCGGCGTAAACACGAGTGTAACACGGGACTGATTATCATCAGGACTCCGCACACGACCAAGAGTCCTGACATGACACGCTTCGCCAACATTCTCGGCACCGTCGGCAACACGCCCGTCGTCAAGATCAACAAGCTCGCGCCGGCGCATGTGAGCCTGTACGTGAAGAGCGAGGCGTTCAATCCGATGGGATCGGTCAAGGATCGTCTGGCGCTCGGCATCATCGAGGACGCGGAGCGCACCGGCGCGCTGAAACCGGGCACGACCATCATCGAGGCGACGAGCGGTAACACAGGCATCGGGCTCGCCATGGTCTGCGCACAGAAGGGCTATCCACTGGTCGTGACGATGGCGGAGAGCTTCAGCGTCGAGCGGCGCAAGCTGATGCGGTTTCTCGGCGCCAGAGTGGTGCTCACGCCCGCGCCCGAAGGCGGCACCGGCATGGTGCGCCGCGCGAACAAACTGGCGAAGGAGAACGGCTGGTTCCTCACGCGCCAGTTCGAGAATGAAGCCAACGCGGACTTTCACTCGCGCACGACCGCGCGGGAAATCATCAATGATTTCGCGGGCGACCGCCTGGACTACTGGGTGACCGGCATCGGCACCGGCGGCACGCTCAAAGGTGTCGCGCGCGTCCTCGACGAGGAGCGCCCCGAGACGAAGGTCATCGTGTGCGAGCCGGCAGAGGCGCCGATGATGAGCAGTGGCACGAAACAGGAGCGCAATCCGGATGGCTCACCCGCGTCTCGTCATCCGTCGTGGAAGCCGCACCCCATTCAGGGCTGGAGTCCGGACTTCATCCCCAAGCTCGCCGGCGATGCGATCGATGCCGGCTACGTCGACAACGTGCTGACGATCGCCAACGCCGAGGCGATGAAGTGGAGTCGCGAGCTGGCGCAGAAAGAAGGAGTCTTTGTCGGCATCTCGGCCGGCGGCACGTTCGCAGGCGCGCTGCAGACGTGCAAGGATGCACCGAGGGGATCGGTTGTCCTCTGCATGCTGCCCGACACCGGGGAGCGCTATCTCACGACGCCACTCTTCGCGGACATCCCAGCCGACATGAACGAGGAGGAAGCCGCGATCTTCGCGCGAAGCTAGGGTCGCGTGCCCGTCAACCTGAAGCGCGCAACCTGCGAGGACGCTCGCGTTTCACCGACCACGATGGCGCGGACCGACCAGACGTACTCCTCGCCCGAAACCAGCCCTGCGTTCGTCGGCAACATCAGCGTGGTGTCCGCGGTCATGATCGAGTACACCGAGTCGCCCGAGGTGTTGAGGATGTGTAGCTCGTAGCTCGTTGCGGTCGGAAACCGCCGCCACGAGAACCGCCGCTCCGTGAGAACGGCTGCGTCCGCGGGGGCGATCAACGCGATCTGGTTTCCACCGCGGAAGCCGGCATCGCCTCGACCGGATATGAGGCGCACGCCAATCACGACGATCGCGAGCGCGCCGGCGATCGCGACACCCAGACGTCTCGTTGTCCAGCGACGTTCGACGCGGTCAGTCACGGTTGATATGGTCTCGCCGCCTGTGAATAGCGCCGGATGTCCCAGGTCCTTGGTGGCCGACGCCGATGACTCACAGGACACTCAAAGCGCCGCAAAAGTTACTTCGTGACTTCGCCCTCGACCCGACGCACTACGGACTGGGCAAACACGGCTGGGTCACCGTTACCGTAAGGAAGCGCGGTAAGGCGCTGGACGAACACTTCAAGGAATGGATCGAGGAGCGCTTCGGCGCCGTGGCGCCGAAGCGTCTCCTGGCCAACAATTAGTCCGCTCGAGGGGCCTCGAGCGCCTGCTTCAGTCGGCCAAGGTCGTCGCGCAATTGTTGCCCCGGCTCCTCACCGAACAGCTTTGCGACGGCAGCGCCGACGCCACCAGCTGGCGGCTCGTACTCGATGTCCACTGTGATTTCGGTCTGCCGATCTCCGACGTCCGCAAACTGCACGGATCCCGAGTTCGGGACGTCTGCGCCAGGCATCGACTGCCAAACGATCTTCTCGTTCGGTCTGTCCTCGAGGATCTCGGCGTCCCACTCGACTTTCGTGCCCGCTGGGCCCTTCGCCACCCAATGCGAGAGCCCGTCGCCGTTCGACTGCACGGATTCCAGATGCTGCATGAATCGCGGCAGGTTTTCCAGGGAACGCCAGAACTCGTAGATCTTCTCGCGCGGCTGCATGATGGTGACACTTTCGTGCGCGTGGGGCATGCCTGCTCCTTATGTATGGGGTGGCTGACACGAACTTCCGCTGCCGGGGCGCAAGAGGCGTTCCCCACCCCACGTTCTCGACCGATCGGTCGATGCGATCACCGCTCGTCTCCGGGGTTCCGGCGCTCGCCCGGTTCTCGTATGCTCACGGTACCATCGTTGACTCACACCGTCGGGTGACGAATGCCGAAACCCACGCTCCGCGCATCGCGCGCCACGCGTCCCAAGCGCGCGTCCGCCGCAAAGGTGGCCCGCGCCGCCGCCGCTCCTGCCACGAAGGACGTCGACAGCGTCTTCAGTCTCATCAAGACCGCCGGCGTCAAGGTGGTGGACGTCAAGTTCACCGACCTACCTGGCCAGTGGCAGCACTTCACGCTGCCGGTCGAGTCCTTCGACCGGGAGTGCTTTGACGATGGCCTTGGCTTCGACGGCTCGTCGATCCGCGGATTCCAGCACATCGACGAGAGCGATATGGTGCTGATGCCGGACGCCTCGTCCGCGTTCGTGGATCCCGTGCTCGGCGTCCGCACGTTGTCGATCATCTGCGACGTGTACGACCCGGTGACGCGCCAGCCCTACACGCGCGACCCGCGGTTCATCGCGAAGAAGGCGGAAGCATTTCTGCGCGCGAGCGGCATGGCGGATGTCTCGTATTGGGGACCGGAAGCGGAGTTTTACATCTTCAACACCGTGCGCTTCGATCAGAACGCACACGAGGGCTACTACCACATCGACTCCGAGGAAGGCATCTGGAACTCGGGTCGTGAGGGCGGGCCGCCGAATCTGGGGCATCGGCCGCGCCACAAGGAAGGCTACTTCCCGGTGCCGCCCGTGGACCGGCTGCAGGACGTCCGGTCGGAGATCATTCTCGCCATGGTCGCGGCGGGGATTCCGGTGGAGGTACAGCATCACGAGGTGGGCACGGCCGGCCAGGCCGAGATCGATTACCGCTTCGGCACGTTGGTGCAGACGGCGGACCGCATGATGATGTACAAGTACATCGTCAAGAACGTGTGCCACCGGCTGGGATACACGGCGACGTTCATGCCCAAGCCGCTCTTCGGCGACAATGGCTCCGGGATGCACGTACACCAATCGCTGTGGCAAAAGGGCACCAACCTCTTTTTCGACGCGAACGGGTACGGTCTCATCTCGGACATGGCGCGCTACTACATCGGTGGTCTCATCGCGCATGCGCCGGCGTTGTTGGCGCTCGCGGCGCCGACGACGAACAGCTATCGCCGCCTGGTGCCCGGCTACGAAGCGCCGATCAACCTCATCTACTCGCAGCGCAACCGCTCGGCCATCTGCCGTATCCCGATGTACTCCACCAGTCCGAAGACGAAGCGCATCGAGTTCCGCGCGCCAGACCCGGCGTCGAATCCCTATCTGTGTTTCGCGGCGCTGCTGATGGCGGGTCTCGACGGCGTTCGGAACAAGACGGAGCCGCCGGAGCCGATCGACGCCGACCTGTACGAGCTGGAGGGCGAGGCGAAGCGCGGCATCCGCAACACGCCCGGCTCACTGGGTGAAGTGCTGTCGGCGCTCGAGGAGGATCACGATTTCCTCATGCAGGGCGACGTCTTCACGAGCGACGTGATCGACACGTGGATCGAGATGAAGCGATCGAGGGACCTGCCCGCGGTGGGCCTGCGGCCCCACCCCTACGAGTTCTTTCTCTACTACGACGCCTAGGAACCGAATGCTCTCTCGCTCGCGAACCTCACTCGCGCTGTGCCTTTTCCTCCCGATCGCACGGACGGAGTCACAGGCGCCCCAAGGCGGTTCAGCGGACGCTCGCCTCCGCGGCTTGTACACCGCGGAGTGGAACTGGCGGCGGCGCGAGCTGGCGCGCCGCAGCGATGACCCAGGCGAAGCTGGCGCCAGCGATCACTTCCCGCGCGTAGATTCGGCAACGCAAGCCAGCCGCCGGGCATATTGGCTGCGGGCGCTCGCCACCCTGGACAGCATCCCCTTCGCGCAGCTATCGCCCGAAGAGAAGGTCAACGCGCAGGTGTTCCGCACGTCCATCCGCGCGCTCGCCAACGATGTGAGGTTCAAGACCTACGAGGCGCCGTTCAACAGCGACACGTTCTTCTGGACCGAGTTCACGCCACGGCAGGGCTTCGCGACCGTCGATATGTATCGGAGTTACCTTGCGCGACTCCGGGATGTCCCACGCTACTTCGACGAGCAGATCGTCAACATGCGCGCCGGCATTGCGCGCGGATTCACGGTCCCGCGCGTCTCCGTCGTCGGACGCGACAAGACGATCGAGCCCTACGTGAGCGCCGACACGAGCAACCCGCTCTTCGTGCCGTTCGCGCAAATGCCCGCCGCAATTCCGGCGTCGGATCAGGCAGTCCTGCGTGCCCAAGCCGTGACGGTGATCCGGGACGTCGCCGCGCCGGCCTATGGGCACCTCCTCACGTTCATGCGCGACGAGTATCTGCCCAAGGCGCGCACCACGCTTGCCGCCACGGCCCTGCCGGACGGGCAGGCGTACTACAAGGCGATGATCGAGAAGTTCACGACGCTCGACCTCACGGCGCAGCAGATCCATGACATCGGCCTCAAGGAAGTCGCGCGCATCCAGGCCGAGATGGAGGCGACGAAGCAGAGAGCGGGCTTCAATGGAACGATGGCCGAGTTCTTCGTGTTCCTGCGCACCGACCCACAGTTCTACGCCAAGACTCCGCGCGAGCTGCTGTCGTACTCGGCGTACGTCTCCAAGAAGGCCGACTGGAAGCTGGGCGAGACGTTTGGTCTCCTTCCGCGGCACCGGCATGGCATCCGCCCGGTGCCGGACGCGCTCGCGCCGATCTATACGGGCGGCCGCGGTGGCCTCGAGACGTGCCTCATGAACACGTTCAACCTGCCGGCGCGTCCTCTTTATACGCTGGCGTCCCTCACGCTCCACGAGTGCACGCCGGGACACAGCTTCCAGGCCGCGCTCGCGCTCGAGGGTCCGGCACGCCCACCATTCCGCCGCGGCACATCGTTCTCCGGATACGGCGAAGGATGGGGACTCTACACCGAGTGGCTCGGCACGGTCATGGGCATCTATGAGACGCCGTACGAGGATTTCGGGCGCCTGACGTACGAGATGTGGCGCGCGTGCCGGCTGGTGATCGATACGGGCATCCATCAGTTCGGCTGGACGCGTGAGCAGGCGATGGCCTACCTGCGGGACCACGCGGCACTCGCGGAGCACGAGATCACCACCGAGGTCGAGCGCTACATCGCCTGGCCAGGACAGGCGCTGGCGTACAAGTTGGGCGAGCTGCAGATCCGCCGGCATCGTCGCGAAGCGGAAGAGAAGCTCGGTCCGAAGTTCGACCAGCGGAACTTCCACGACGCGATCCTGGCGCTCGGCTCGGTGCCGCTGCCCGTGCTGGAGCAGCGCATGACACAGTTCATCGCCAACGGAGGAGAGAGCTCGCCGGCGCTCCGTCCCTAGCTAGTAAAGGCGCGCAAGCCATTGGACACACACGTGTGCCCTCAACTCACGTGATATCCAGATGCCACGACGTGTGCACCCAGCGGCCGTTCGACCTCACGAACACTTCCGTCGCGCGACCAGCCTGCGTCTCGCGCTTGCCGTTCCCCTCGGTCACCACCGTGTAGCGAGAGAACATTACGACCACGTTGCCGAAGCGGTGGATGACGTCGGAATCGAATGACACGGACACCAGCTTCTGGCCGCTGGCCCTGAAGCCCGCGGAGCCAGCGAGGATCTCTGCGAGGTTCCGCCACGGTTTCGAGTCGGGGCTGATGGCGAGCAGCTCCGGCCCGAGCGCGAACAGAATCGAGCGGCTGGTCATGTGAGCAGTCCGTGCGAGTGCGAGTCCAAGGTACCGCTTCCTGCGGACCCAGGACCTTCAGCGCGACCCTGCGGTTGTGGCGCGGGTCGCGCGCGAGGTATACGGTGGCCATACCGCGACGACGGGGCGGATCGCGACCCACACGACTAACACTCGTCTTGAGCTGTCAGGCGCAAGAGTAGAAGAAGTCAACGAACGACTTCACCGCCCCGTCCATTCCAGCGACCTTGGGATTCGCGGACTCGATGATCCAGTATTCGTCCGGCGCGTGCGCTCCGCCGCCGTTGCCGAGCCCGAACTGACCCGCAGGCAGCTTGAGCGGCGCACCGGTGAAGGTGACGCCTGGCCACGATCCTGCGAGGCGCGGCCACAGCAGCGGCTCGATCCCGGCCTTCTTGTACGTCGCGATCTGCGCCTGGATCAGCTTGGAGTCTGGCGCCGTTTCTGTCGGGTCGTATCCACCGCTCATGTTCACTTCGATGTCGCCGAAGCCTTTGTTCGCGAGGTGCTTCTTGAGCAGCTCCAACGTGCCCTTCGCGGTCATGTTCGGTACCAGCCGCATATCGATCTTCGCGACGGCACGGTGTGGCAGGATCGTTTTCCCGCCCGGACCGGTGTAGCCACCAACCAGCCCCTCGATGTTGATCGTTGGCTGTGACACGAGACGCACGAGCGAGTCGTGCCAGTTCTCATCCTTGAACCAGCGCTGCACACCCAGCGATCGCTTGGCAGCGGCCTCGTTCCGCTTCGGGATCGCCTCTTCGAGGATTCGCTTCTCGGTCGCGGTCATCGGGCGCACCGCGTCGAAGAAACCCGCCACCGCTGGCGTGTGACCATCCGCCTCGACCAGCGTATTGAGCGCCTGGACGAGGTGCCATGATGGGCTGTCCAGCTGCGCCTCGAGACTCGAGTGCACGTCCTTGGCGGGGCCGCGCCCCCACTTCTCGCCGCTCGACACCAGCTCCAGTTCCACGACGCCCTTGGCGCCGAGGTTGATCTGCACCGAGCCGTCGAGATCCTGGCTCCCGAACGGAATGATGATACCGAGGCACTTCCGCAGCGCCGCCTCCACCTCGGGCTTGAACACGATCTGCGAGAAGTTGGGCGATCCGATTTCTTCCTCACCCTCGCACACCAGCACGAGGTTGACCGGCAGCTTCGTTCCCGATGCCTTGAACGCGTTCAGCGCGGAGAGAACGGCAACCTGTGGTCCCTTGGTGTTGGTCGCGCCGCGACCGATGATCACCTTACCCAGGCCAGGCTTGTCCACGAGCTTCGCTTCGAGCGGAGGTGAGCTCCACTCCGACGCATCGTACTGTTTGACGTCGTACATGAAGTAGAGAGCCAGCCAGTTGCGTGCGCCGACATCGAGCGTGGCGAACACGCCAGGCTTGCCGGCCGTCGGCACCACGTCGACGCGTGTGAACCCCGCGTCGCGCGCCAGTTGCGCCATGTACTCGGCGCCCTGGGGATAGCCGCGATTCTCGGCGGCGATGGACGGTACGGCGATCCAGTCCTGCAGCATCTTCACGGTCCGGTCGTGCTGGAGCGCGATCTGGGCGATCACGTCATCAGGCGACGACGCGAACGCGGAGTAGCGATTGCCGAGTGCGAACGCGGCGGCTGTCGCGGCTGCTCCATGCAGGAAATCGCGCCGGTTGATGTCGCCCGTGGGGACCGTCGAGTCGCCGCCCTTCGTCATTGCTCCTCCGCGTCAGATGCCAGTGGAATGGACGGCGAGAGTATGCCCCGCGTCGGAAGCGGCGGCAAGCGCACTCCGTGGGCGCACACGAGCGATGCTGCCTTGCTGTCGTCTGGTGCGCGCGGCAACTTGCGCAGCCACATGGTCAACGACAGCGCCCAACGCGTCACGCAACGCCCCATCCGCTCCATTGTCGGCGCGTCGTCCGGCAATCTCGTCGAGTGGTTCGACTTCTATGTCTACGCCTTCACCGCGCTCCACTTCTCGAGCGCGTTCTTCCCCGGCGGGAGCACTACCGCGCAGCTCATGAAGACGTCGGGCGTGTACGCGCTGGGATTTTTCGCGCGTCCGCTCGGCAGCTGGATCTTCGGTCGCCTCGCGGATCGCACGGGCCGGCGCCGCTCGATGGTGATTGCGGTCCTGATGATGTCCTTCGGTTCGCTCATGGTCGCCTGCCTGCCCACCTATGCGACCATCGGTGTGGCGGCGCCTGTCCTGCTCACCATCGCGCGCGTCGTCCAGGGCATCTCGGTGGGCGGTGAGTATGGCACGAGCGCCGCCTACATGAGCGAGGTGGCACGGCCCGGCCGACGCGGATTCTACGCGTCGTTCCAGTACGTGACACTCATTGCGGGCCAGCTGCTGGCCACCGTGGTGCTCGTGATACTCCAGGCATTCCTCAGCCAGGAGGAGCTCAAGGCCTGGGGATGGCGCGTTCCGTTCGTCATCGGAGCGATCGCGGCCCTGGTGGCCCTGTACGTCCGCCGCTCGCTCGACGAGACGACGACCGCAGAGACGCGCGCGCACGAGCAAGCCGGCACGCTGCGCGGCATGCTTGCGCATCCTCGTGCCGTGCTCCTCGTCATGGGCTACACCGCCGCGGGCTCGCTGTTGTTCTACACGTACACGACGTACATGCAGAAGTACCTGGTGACGACGACGCATTTCCCCGCGGCGGTTGCCACCAACATCATGACGGCCGCCCTTTTCTGTTTCATGCTGATACAGCCCGCGTTCGGCGCGCTGTCCGATCGCATCGGGCGCCGGACGTCGATGCTGTGCTTCGGCGCCTTCGGTATTCTCACCACGCTTCCACTACTCGGCGCGATCGGAGCCTCCGCCACGCCGATCGAAGCGTTCGGGTTCGTGATCCTCGCCCTCGCGGGCGTCAGCTTCTATTCGTCCATCAGCGGCATCGTGAAGGCCGAGATGTTCCCCGTTCAGATCCGCGGCCTCGCGGTTGGGCTGCCGTACGCCATCTCGAACGCCATCTTTGGCGGCACGGCGGAATACGTCGCGCTGTGGTTCAAGAACCGGGGGACCGAGGAGCTGTTTTTCTGGTACGTCACCGCGGTCGCCGCGATCGGGCTCGTGTCGGCACTGCTGATGCCGGACAATCGGGTGCACGGTTACCTGCGAGACGACCAGCTTTCGTCAGTTGATCGCGAGGTGGCGCTTCCGGCCGCTCACGCGAGCGTGAGAGCCGGCGTCGACACACGACGGGTCTAGCAGCGGCAACATACATTGGATCTCGAAACAGCCACACTACCATGACCCGACGCGCCTCCATCGTTCTGCTCGGCATTCTCGTGATCGCATTTCCCGGTATTGCGCCCGCGCAATTCCTCGCCGGCACGGTCTTCGTCGACCGCAACGGCAACGGCATGCGGGACTCCGGTGAGCGCGGCGTCGCCGGCGTCGCGGTGTCCGACCAGGACACCGTTGTGCTGACGAACGCGAACGGCGAATACCGCCTGGCGGCCAATCGCGGCACGGGTCTCCTTTTCGTCACGGTTCCGACCGGGTATCGAGCCGTCGGCTCTTTCTGGCGCAAGGCCGGGGATGGCGTCGCGTTTCCCATCGCTCAGGTCGCCGCCTCGCAGACTGCCGGATTCTCCTTCATTCACGCGTCCGACACACACGTCTCACCGCAAAGCCTGCCGCGCATGCGGCGGTTGCGCGCCATGTCGGATTCGCTTCACCCGGATTTCGTCATCATTACGGGCGATCTCGTGAAGGACGCGTTGCGAGTCAGCGAGACCGAAGCGCGCGGCTACTACGACCTCTTCGCCGCCGAACGGCGTCAGTTCGCGAGCACCGTCTACACGGTGCCGGGCAACCACGAGAACTTCGGTATCGAGACGCACCTGTCGCACGTGGACCCGGCGCACCCCCTGTTCGGCCGCGCGATGTATCGCAGCTACTTCGGCCCGGACTACTACTCGTTCACGGTCGGCGGCGTCCACTTCGTCGGGCTCAACACGGTGGATATCGACGGCGAGTGGTACTATGGCCACGTGGATAGCCTCCAGCTCGCGTGGCTCAAACGCGACATCGCCGCGATTCCGGCCGACATGCCCGTCGTCACGTTCGACCACATCCCGTTCTACATGACCGCGGATCAGGTGAACGGATACGATGAGGATCCGCCGGCTCCCACGGTGATCACGGTTCGTGGCAGGAAGCAGTTCCGGCACAGCGTCGCCAACGCATCGGATGTTCTGGCGGTCCTGGGAGCTCGCCGGACCGTGTTGGCGCTCGGCGGGCACATTCACTTCGCCGAAAGCATCGAGCGTGCGGGCGAGAACGTCCGCTACGTGACGAGCGCCGCGACGGTTGGTCCGGCCGGCCCACTGCCGTCAGGGTTCACGGTCTACACGGTGCGCAACGGCATCATCGACCGCGGCCGCTTCGTCCGGCTCGATGCGGACGGTCGCGCGGCCGGTGCGTCTCCGTGAACAGCCCCGTTGGTGCCGGTTGGCGCAGATCACGCCGCGTCTCGCTGTTGGCCGCGTTCACCTGCGCCCCAGCCCTCGCGGTCGCACAGAAAACGGTGGCCATCCGGAACGTCACGGTGATTCCAATGACTGGCGGCGGAGTCGCCGCCGCTCAGACAGTGATCGTGCGCGATGGCCGGGTCGCTGCAGTTGGAGGCGTCGGGCAGGTCCGTGTCCCCGCCGGCGCAACCGTCGTGGACGGAACGGGCAAGTATCTCATTCCCGGCCTGTTCGACATGCACACGCACACATCCAAGACGAGGGCCTCCGCGCTCGGTTTGTACGTGGTGCACGGCGTGACGACGATTCGCGATCAGGGAAGCGAACACGCCGAAGTTCTGCGCTGGCGGCGCGAGATCAGGAGCGGGACGCGCGTGGGACCGCGAATGCTGATTGCCGGACCGTATCTCGAGTCGCTTCGCAACATCGAGCGGATGCGCCGCGATCCGCCCGAGTCGCGCGTGGAGCCGTTCGAACGCGCGCGCGTCCCCATCGGCCCACCGGATGACGCTCGTCGCGTCATCGACTCGCTCAGTGCACTCGAGATCGACCATTTCAAGGTTCGCACCGTGCAGGATCGCGAGACATATCTCGCGCTGGCACGCGCAGCGCACGCTCACGGCAAGCGCCTCGTGGGACACGTGGTGACGGAATCGCCCGCGACGTTCCTCGAGGCCGGGCAAGACGGCTTCGACCACGGTTTCCCCGGCGCCTTCGACAAGCTCCCTCGCACGGAGCGGATGGCATTCTGGCGGCAGCTGGCAGCGCGAAACGTGGGCGGGGTACCCACGCTCGTCGTGATGATCGAGTCGGGACTTCGTCCCCGGTCGTACTTCGAGGCACTGGTGGCCGACACGACCGGCGCGGTGCACCCGTTACGGCCCTACCTGTCGAAGTTCCTCGTCCTCGACTGGCGCGAGCAAGTGGACGAGGCCACATGGCTGCGTCGCGTCGCCCTCGAGCGCGCGTGGCCTGTCTGGCTGAAGCACGTTCGCGAGATGCGAGATGCAGGCGTGCGTCTCATGGCGGGATCCGACGTCGCGGTCCTCAACGTCTTTCCCGGCAGTTCGCTGCACGAGGAGCTCCGGCTGTTCGTGGACTCCGTCGGAATGACCCCGATGGAGGCACTGGAGAGCGCCACGCGCAAGCCGGCCGAGTGGCTCGGCATGGCGGACTCGGTGGGAACGATCGCCCGTGGCAGGGTGGCGGATCTCGTGCTGTTGGACGCCGATCCGCTCGTGGACATCGGCAACACTCGGCGCATCGCTGCAGTCCTACTGCGAGGAACGCTGTATCAACGAAAGGATCTCGACGGTCTCCTCGCGGCCGTCGCAGCGATGCCCGACCTGCGCGTGAACGACTGGGTGCGGTAGTTCTCGCCCCGGCCATGTGAGTGAGGCAGTGCTCGGCCGTGAATGCACCAAGGCCAAGCGGTCGGCGGCACTAGGAGGTGGTGCGCGCCTTGGTCGTCAACACGATGACACGATCGATGGAGTCACGCGGGGCCGGCGGAAGCGAGACGGTGATGCCCGCGCTCGACTGAGTCACTTCCACCGTGGCGCCGTCTGCCAGTGATCGCGCGCTTGTGACCCGGCGCCCGAAGTCGGGCAACGACAGCTGGCGGTCCGGCCAGTCGAGGACGTGGACGAACACGGTGTCACCTCGCTGCGTCGTTGCGCCCCACGAGCGCGGCGGTACGGGGCCGGCACGTGTTCCATAGATGGACACGCCGTACGTTCGCAGCCACTCGCCCATCGCGCGCAAATGTTCGGCGGCGTCGGGCTGGATGGTGCCGTCGGGACGCGGTCCGATGTTCAGCAGCAGGTTGGCACCGGCCCCCGCCGCGCGCACCAGGTAGCCGATCAGCTCGCGCTGAGACTTGAACTTCCTGTCCGTGATGTTGAAACCCCACGATTCGTTCATCGTGAGGGACGTCTCCAGCGGCAGTGCACCAATCTCCTTGGTGTTGAACCCCGCCGTGTTCGACCCTGGCAGATCCTGCTCGAACGTCTGCACATCTTCGCCGGGCAGCGGCGTCTTGTGGTGGTTCGGCACGATCAGCGCCGCGGGCTGCAGCCGGTGGATGAGCGCATACGTCTGCGCCAGCCGCCAATCGGCGTCGGCCTTGTCCCACATGCCGTCGAACCAGATGCCGCCGATGGGGCCGTAGTTGGTGAGCAGCTCCGTGAGCTGCGAATCCATGAAGTCGAGATAGCGTGACCACACACCCGAGTCGGGCCGCTGTGTTGCGCGACCCGTGCCGCCGCGCGGCCAGTAGTCGGGATGGTGCCAGTCGAGCTGCGAGTAGTAGAAGAAGAGCCTGATCCCCTGCTTGCGACATTCGTCGGCGAGCTCCGCGAGCGGATCCCGGCGGAAGGGTGTCCAGTCCACGATGTTGTAGCGCGTGGCCTTTGTGCCGAACATCGAGAAGCCATCGTGGTGCCGCGACGTGATGGTGATGTAGCGGACACCCGCGGCCTTCGCGAGCGCCACCCACTCGCGCGCGTCGAACTTCACCGGGTTGAACGCCGACGCCAACCACTCGTAGCTGCCTACGGGGATCGACCGGTTCTGCATGACCCACTCGCCTTGTCCGAGCTGGCTGTAGACGCCCCAGTGGATGAACATCCCGAACTTCGCGTCCTGGTACCACGCGCGCGCCGCGACGCGTTCGGCCGGCAGCGCGGCCTGCTCGACCTGCGCTTGCGCCGAGCGCCCGGCGACGAGCGGGACGATGAGCAGGAACGCGCGGAGAGAGGCGCGGCTCCATGGGCGACGGCTGGGAATGAGTGGCATGTCGGCCAAACATACGTCCGCGGGTGCCTACTCCGGAATGTGCACCCGTTCCTTGAGATGCTTGAGGCTGGCGACAATCGTGAACGTCATGATGACGAGCAGCGACCACGAGCTCCATTTGCCTACGTGCACCGTGGCCCACGCGCCCAGCTGATTCGGATACCGCCAGATGCCGAAGAACGTGCTGAGGTTTTCGGCCAGCCAGATGAACAAGCCGATCAGGATGAACGAGCCGAGCAGGGGCATGGTGCGGTCGCGATCGAGCGGTCGGAAGATCACCGTCGACCGGGCGTAGAGGCCCAGCGCGCAGGCCGCGAGATACCAGCGGAAGTCCGGAACGAAATGGTGCGTGAAGAAGTTGGCGTAGATCGCGATCGCCATCGCCGTTGCCATCCAGTACGGCGGATGGTGTCGCACGCGCAGATCGAACAACCGCCAGGCCTGGATGATGTAGCTCCCGACAGCCGCGTACATGAAGCCCGAGAACAGCGGTACCCCGAAGACTTTCGTGTACGCAAAGTCGGGATAGCTCCACGATTGGATCCCGCTCGAGGTCTTGAACGCCTCGAGCCCGAAGCCGATGACGTGGAACAGCGTGATGGCCTTGAGCTCGTCCAAGGTCTCGAGCTTTGCCCAGACCATGCACGCCTGAATCGCGATCGCCGTCAACAGCAGGAGGTCGTACCTGGGGATGCCGAACACCCCTGCGCGCGGCATCGTGAAGACGGCAATGAAGAATAGGCCCGCGAACGTACAGGCGCGCAGTTCCTTCACCAGGAACCAGAGTGACTCGACCGCGAACCGTCTGAGCCCCGTGAGATTGGTGGGGGCTGGGCGATTCAGGATGAGGACGTCGATCGAGTTCGAGAGCTGCGTCATTCGGCCGCTGATCCGTGTGTCGAGGCGTCGTCCTTTGACGCCCCGAGACGCCGAAACGCAAACAGCTAGGAGCCTTTGATCTTCGCCCAGGTATCGCGGAGCGTGACCGTGCGGTTGAACACGAGCGCGCCCGGCCTGGAGTCGAGCGCGTCGCTGATGAAGTACGCCGTGCGCTCGAACTGATAGCGTGACCCGAGCGGGTCATTGCCCACGCTCGGCTCGATCTTCGCGCCCCTCACGATGTCCAGCGACTGCTTGTTCACCAGCTCGAGGATGTCCCGGTCGTCGGCGTCGGGCGCGGGCTCGGTGAACAGCCTGTCGTACAGCCGCAGCCTGACGTCCAGCGCGTGTGGCGCCGACACCCAGTGGATGGTGCCCTGTACCTTGCGCCCGTCGGGCGCGTCCCCGCCGCGCGTGGCCGGATCGTACGTGCAGTGCAACTCGACAATCTCGCCTGACGCATCCTTCACCACTTCCTGACACGTGATGAAGTACCCGTACCGCAGCCGTACTTCCCTGCCCGGCGCGAGACGGAAAAACTTCTTCGGCGGAAACTCCATGAAGTCGTCGCGCTCGATGTACAGCTCGCGCGAGAACGGCACCTGCCGTGAGCCCGTCCTGGGCACGTCGTGCGGATAGTACGAGGCGTCCAGCTCCTCCGTCGTGGCCGCCGGATAGTTCGTCAGCACCACCTTGAGCGGACGCACCACGCACATCACCCGGGGCACACGCATGTTGAGGTCGTTCCGGATCGCGTGCTCCAGCGTCGCCAGCTCGGTACGCTGCGGCTTGCGTGACACGCCGGCGGTGGTCACGAAGGCGCGCAGCCCCTCCGGTGTCACGCCACGGCGGCGCATGCCGGAGACGGTGGGCATGCGTGGATCGTCCCAGCCGTCGACGACGCCGGCCTGGACGAGGCGCAGCAGCTTGCGCTTGCTCATCACCGTGTACTCGAGATCCAGCCGCGAGAACTCCGTCTGCTCCGGCGGTCGCTCGAAGCCGCACTCGCGCACCAGCCACTTGTAGATGTCGTTGTTGTCCTTGAACTCCAGCGAGCAGAGGGAGTGCGTGATGCCCTCGATCGCATCGGACAGCGGGTGCGCGAAGTCGTACAACGGGTAAAGACACCACGCATCGCCCTGACGGTAGTGGTGCTCGTGCCGGATGCGCAGCAGCACGGGATCTCGCATCACCATGTTGGGATGCGCCATGTCGATCTTCGCCCTGAGGACGTGCGCGCCGTCCGGGAACTCGCCGGCCTTCATGCGACGCAGCAGGTCGAGATTCTCCTGCGGCGTACGGCCGCGATACGGGCTGTCGGTCCCGGGAACGGTGACGGTCCCGCGCGTCTTGCGGATCTCGTCACCGGACTGCGAGTCCACGTATGCCGAGCCCTTCCGCACCAGCAGCTCCGCGAACTCGTACAGCTGACCGAAATAGTCGCTGGCGTAGAGCTCCGCGTTCCACTCGAAGCCCAGCCACTTGATGTCGTTCTTGATCGCTTCGACGTACTTGATGTCTTCCGTGGACGGATTGGTATCGTCGAAGCGCAGATTACAGATGCCGTTGAACTCCGCGGCGATCCCGAAGTTGAGACAGATGGCCTTCACATGGCCGATGTGCGGGAACCCGTTCGGCTCGGGTGGAAAGCGCGTGGCAATGGGCCGGCCGAAGCGGCCGGTCGCCACATCATCCGCGACCATTTCACGGATGAAGTCCTGCGGCCTGGCCGGCGCTGAAGGGGTCTCGGGGGATTCTGGTGGAGCGTGTGACACAGGTGATTTCAGTCGAGATTCATGTACGTCCATTCCTCGACGAAAGCTAACGCGCTGTCAGTCCTCGAACGGCGGAAAGCCACGATACGTGGGTCGGCCGTACTCAGCGCCGTTCCGCATGATGGCGAGCAGCGTGTCGACGGCGCCCGCGCCCAAACGCACGACCTTTCGGGCTTCCCAATGAAATGGACTCCGCACGTGCACGGTGTACTCACCAGGGGGATACCTGGCCACGAACACGCCATACCTATCGACGGTCTGCCACTGCTGCTCCTTTCCTGCCAACAGCGAAATCGGCTGCACGACGACCTCGGCATTTCGCACACCCGTTCCGTCCACCGTGGCAGCAAAGAGATAGATCGCCGCGGAGTCGCGTGCACCGGCTGGAAGGAGAACGGAGTCTGGACGTGCGCCTCCATCATCGCGGAGAATCCGCGCCACTCGGTTCGAAAACGAACCTTCGCGAATCTCGGACGCGCCGCCTGCGAAGGGGCCCGCATAGCGACACCCGAGAACGATGAGGAGAAGCAGAGTCCGAGAGGCAGTCCGTTTCATGGTCACCACGGGTCCAGGCAGTCGTAAGTCGGCTCCTCTGCGAGCGTGGATATTCGGCGTGCAGCCTCTCCTTGGGAAGTGAAGCGGGACATGGGGCGTCCCAGTTGCTAAATAGATGTATATACATATAATCAGCGATACATCCAACTGGTGGACTCCATGCCACACCCACAGATGTCGCGCGTTGCCGTGACGCTGGTGCTCTGGGCCGGTCTGGCGATCGCCGCCGGCGCGACCGGCGCGTTTTCCCAGCTGAAGCCGCCCGCCCCGCAGCTCGTCATTCTCGGACTGACCCTTGCGGCCATCCTTGCCGCGACGCGCGTTCCCTCGGTGCGTTCCCTGGTCGACACATTCTCCCTGCGCGCCCTGATCAGCATCCATATCGTGCGCTTCGTCGGCGCCGTCTTCCTCCTGCTGGGCGCGCGAGGTGCGCTGTCGCCGCTGTTCGCCACCCGCGCTGGCTGGGGAGACATCGTCGCCGCAGCGGCCGCCGTCGCCCTTCTCGCATTCGGTCCGCCGACGACTCGCGGCTGGCGTGCCGCAACCCTCGCCTGGAACACGTTCGGCGTCCTCGATCTGGTCGTGGCCGTAACCACGGCAACGGTCATCGTGTTCCGCGGCGACGTGCCCGGAATGGAGCCACTCTTCCGCGTTCCCCTGATCCTCGTTCCGACGTTCTTCGTGCCGCTCCTGCTCGCCGGCCACGTGCTGATCTATGGGCGACTCCTCAGCGGCCGGTCGGCGAATGCCGACTGACACCGGCCCGACACCGACGCTTCCTTGCGCCTGTGCGAGCCTGCGGCGCGCCGCGCGAGCCGTGAC
>DASTVV010000210.1:0-48699 GCA_035758925.1 Gemmatimonadaceae bacterium | reverse complement strand
TTCCGACCGCCTCGGCTGGACAGCCGCGGTCTGGTCGGATTGTGCTATAGGGCGCGAAGGGCAGAATGCGAGCCAGATGTGCGCGCGTTTCCCGACTCGCTCTGGTATGACGCGGCGATGAATACTCGCCGAGCGTCGCGGCCGCCCTTACGGTTGAGGATCCTGCGCCTGGAGCGCACGCAGCCGGTCCGCGTAGCGCTTTGCGAGTGCGGTGCGTCCCTGCTCGTTGAGGTAGCTGGCCAGCGCCGCGAGGGCGTCGCGGTTGTTCTCGTCCATCGCAAGGACTCTTTCCAGCGTCCTGAGTGACGCGCTCACCTTGCCATTCGAGTAGAGCGCGACGGCATACGTGTACAGAAAGCGCAGGTTGGTTGGCGCGAGCGCGCTGGCGCGCTCGAGCTCCGTCACGGCCGCGCTCGCGCGACCGAGCCGGACCAGTGTGAGGCCGAGCGCGTAGTGCAGCGCAGCGTTCCGTGGCGCAACCGAGAGACCGCGCAGCAGAATCCGCTCCGCGTCCGGATCGCGAGCCGGACCCTGCGCGCGATAGACGTCCGCGAGGTTGGCATAGGCCGGGACGAAGAACGGATCGCGTCCAATCGCAGCGAGCAGCTCGGATGTCGCGCCGGCGAGGTCGCCCTGGATGGCGAGGTAGGTCCCGAGGCGTGCTCGGGCGTCGGCGCGGTCCGCGTTGTAGCGCTGCGCCGCGGCGAACTCCGATGCCGCGCGATCCAGCGCCGACTTCTGGTTGTCGCTTGTCACCCACGTCGGGCCGGGGTGAATCCCCACCGCGTCCACGCGCACAGTCCTCATCGAATCCGACAGCCGCGGCCCGAGGAGTTGCGCGCGCTGGGCCGCCGGCAGCATCAAGAGCGATCGGAGCGCGCCCAAACGCAGCAGCGGCTCGGGGGCATCGAGCGCCGAGGCCACCGCTACGAGCGTCGCGCGGTCGCCGGGGGCGGTCAGCTCCGCGAGCGCCGTGGCTCGGGCGATCGCAGGCTGCGACGTGTCGGCGGCGAGCGCGCGCAGCACTGTCTGCGCGCCGGCGGCGCCACGTTCAGCGGCGGCAAACACGTCCGCGAAGCGCTGATAGCCCTGAGACGTCGTGTCGCCACCGCGCCAGGATGCGATCTGGTCGGCGGCCCACCTCGCGGGGCGCGACATGTGACAACTCGTGCAGGCGTTCGGCACACCCAGGCGTGCGGACAGGTCAGGGCGCGGAATCCTGAAGCTGTGGTCGCGCCGCGGGTCCACCACCATATAGGTAGTAGCGGCCATGTGACACGACACGCAGGTGACCTGCGCTGTAGGAGGATGACGCTGATGCGCCGGCGTGTCGTACTTTGTGCTCAGATGGCAGGTGGCACACACACCTCCCGGGCGCTCGTCGCCACGCAGGCTGCCTGAATGCGGATCGTGGCAATCGCTGCACGTCACGCCCCGCGCGTACATCTTGCTCTGAAGGAACGAGCCCCACTCGTACACTTCGCCGCGTTGCTGTCCATCTGCGTGGTACAGCGGCGACTCCAGCAACGCCGGCCGATAGTAGTCGTAGAACGGCTTCCCCGCTTCGTAGCCGTCGGCGACCTGGCTGCGGCGCGAGTGACACTGCGCGCACGTCTCGACCTCGCGATCCGCAGTGCGCGGACGCGATCGCACCGCGTTGCCGGTCGCGGAGTTCACGCTCCAGTGGACGCCGCGGCGCTCGTTCAGTACGGCCGTCAGTCCACGGGTCGAGTCGGACGAAGCCGCGCCCTTCTCCGCCCACGCGACGTGCCGCGAGCCTGGACCGTGGCATGCCTCGCATCCCACACTGATCTCGGCCCAGCGCGTCCTGAACTCGTCCGCGCCTGGGTCATAGTTCTTTCGCACCGCCGTGGAGTGACAGTCGGCGCACATGTAGTTCCAGTTCTGCGACGGTCGTGTCCAGTGCAGCTCGTCCGTGCTCGTCACCCGCTCGTTGCCATTCAGGTGGAACCAGCGCTGGCCGCCCTGTGCTCGAGGCCGCGCGTCCCAGGCGATCGACAGCGCCTGGAGACGGCCGTGCGACAGCGCGATCAGATACTGCTGCAACGGATAGACGCCGAACGTGTAGCGAATCTCGAACGTGGCGAGCTGTCCGTCGCGGCCGTCGGTGCGCACGTAGAACTTGTCGTCGCGTTTGAAGAACTGGCTACGAATGCCGGCGTAGTCGAACGGCGCGTCCGCAAAGTTGCCCAGCACCGTCTGTGTGCTTGGTTCGGCCATCGCGGCCTTGTGGTGCGAGCGGTTCCACGCGTCGCTTTCCGGAACGTGGCACGACTGGCAGCGGGCGCTGCCGACGAATTCCGCGGCAGGTGTGGGCGGGGCCCGCCGCCGTACAGAGCCCGGAAAGACACCGCGCGAGACTATTATCGCCACAGCGACGAGCGCGACCGCGACGCCAGCGCCGAGCAGCGCCGTCCGGTTCGGCGATCGTCTTACGCCAGGCGCAGGCGCCCGCGGCGGTGCCGCGCGACGGGGAGGCTTCTTGTTCGGCACACTAGCTCGTGCTGCGTGACCATCGACGGTCGCGCACGCGGAGCCAGTGGTGCTATTGGACCTTTGTCAGCGAGGCACTCTCAGCGTCGCGAGGGCTTGCCCGCAGGTACGATTCCAGTGACGTCGAGCCCGAATTGAGCGCCGTCGGCGCGACCCGGCTCCGGACCCTGGTGATTCGCCGCGATCGTGCCGGCATCACTGTTCAAACGGACATAGCGCGACGTCGCGAGGGACAGCAGCGAGACGTCGCCGTACGGTGTCTCGATCCATTGAAACGTCTCGGCGATCGACGGCACCGCGCGTCGAACGAGCATCAGCGACTTCGAGCTGTCGGCGGCAACGGAGACGAAACCGCTTGGCGTCCGGAGGGCAATGCGGCCGAGTCCTCGATCGATCACAGTGAAGGCTGTCGCGCCGCCGATGTCGAGGGAACGCCCGCCGACGGCGGTGGTGAATGTCACGATGCGTCCCACGGGGATCGCGCGTGTCAGGCCCCGTGGGCTTGGCTCGCTCACCGTCATCGCGTCGAAGTCGGCGAAGCCTCCCGGTGTCTGTCCGGCGTGGAACGCGAACAGAGAGTAGCGCACGCCCTGGAACGTCTTGAGCTGAAAAACCATCGTGAACTCGTCCCCGAGGCTTTCGAAGCGCCGACCGTCGGTGCTGTAGCTGAACGTCGCCTTCTCCGTCAGGAAGTCGCAATCCGCTCGGAGCCATACGCGCGTCGCGGCCAGCGGATGCCGAGCAACCTGGCCAGTCGTCTGGTCGAACTGCTCCACGAACGCGCCCGTCGAATCTCTGCGGACGCCGATCCACGCATATGGCCGGTTGAGCAGGGCAAGGCCAGCGACGTCGCCTTCCCGCATTCCCGCGGTCTCGAGGATCGTCACGGGTGAAGAGCGCGGTCCAACGGCGCGCTGGGTCAGAGTGTTCCGCGCCCACCACAAATCTGGCGCCGGCAGCGAATGGAGGCGCAGATACCCTGGGCGTTCCGCGAGCGACCAACGCGCGTCATCGGGAACGTGGTTCCATTGCCACACGTTCGCGAGCGACACGCCTCCGAAGTCGTCGTTTCGCGCGTACGGCGCAGTCACGCGCGAGACGCTACCCGTGCGCGGCTTCACCCAGATGCGCGGCGTGCGTCCGAGGTTCCCTGGCAACCCGAAGTATGGCCAGCCATCGTGCCACGTGACGGGCGACAACGCGGTGAGCCGACCGACGGAGTTCGCGTCCATCATGGAGAAGCCCCACCACTCCCCGGTCGGCGTCTGCACGATGCCGCCCTGGTGCATGGAGATCCCGCCGCGCGACGTCGGGTCCGGAGGCGAGAACTGCATCGGGACCGTCGAGTCCGAACGCAGCCGATAGCCCTTCGTGATCCCGAAGTCCTCGTCGGCGCTGATGGCGACGTTGACCTCGTACGGCCCCTCCGGCCGCTCGGCGCGCGCGCATGGCATCCGCATGCGTCCGGCATACCACGCGCTGAGCAGATAATACTTGCCGCGCATCTTGTAGAAGTGGACGCCTTCACCCATGAGCGCGTCCTTCCCGAACAATTCGCGTTCGCTGCCAGGCACGATGTCGGTGAGCGACGTATCCAGCTCCGCGAAGTGCAGGTTGCGGTAGCCCCACACGACGTAGGCCCTGCCGTCGTCGTCGAACAGCACTGAAAGATCGTGGAACGAACGCTTCATCTCCGTGCGCGTCCACGGCCCGCGCGGATTCGTCGCGCGGAAGAGCTGCGTCTTGCGGCCGTTGATGTTCGTGAAGATGTGGAAGACACCGTTGCGATACCGGAGTGACGGCGCCCAGATGCCCTGGCCATAGATCTGTTGCCCGTCCTCCAGCCGGAATCCGGGGCCGAGATCCAGGCGATCGAACGCGTAGCCAAGCAAGCTCCAGTTCACGAGATCCCTGGAGTGCAGCAGCGGGAGGCCCGGCATCGCGTGCATCGTGGTGCCGGTCAGGTAGTAGTCGCTCCCTACGCGAATCAGATCGGGATCCGAGAACTCGTCATAGAAGAGCGGGTTCGAGTACGTCCCGTTCCCGTTGTCTGCCGACCAGGTCTGCGCGAGCGCTCCCTGGCAAGCCAGGGGGATCGTGAGGAGGCCGAGGCGAAGGATTGCGGTAGCTTGCAGAGGACGCGTCAGCATTCGTATGATGACCTTACCAATGGAATACAAAGCTGCGGCACATCTCCGCCTCATGCCACTCTCCCGATTGCTCACCGTCTCGTCCGCGCTGCTCGTCGTCAACGCGCCGCGGATCGCCGCGCAGCAGCAGCAGGCGCCGGCGCCGATTCCGGAAACCCGGAACTGGACGGCAGCCGACGACCATCGGAACATGATGCAGCAGCTGGGCATCAGGGCGCTGCGTCCGGGGCCGAGTGGGAACGAGCGCGATCCGAACGCGGCGAATTACGACGAGTCGAAGGCGAATCCATTTCCAAAGCTGCCCGACGTCCTGGCGCTGAAGAGCGGACGCAGGGCCTCGACGCGAGAGCAGTGGACGCGGCGCCGCGCAGAGCTCGTCGAGGATTTCGAGCGTGAAGTCTTCGGACGCGTTCCGAAGCACGTTCCGCGCGTCGAGTGGAGGGTGGTCGCAACCGACACCGGCACGCTTGGCGGACGGCGCGTCAGCGCACGACAGCTCGTCGGCCACGTGGACAACTCGTCGTATCCGGACGTCACCGTCGACATCGCGATGACGCTGGTGCTACCCGCAGACGTGAAGCAGCCAGTGCCCGCGATGATCATGTTCGGATTCGCATTCGGTGGCGCCGGAGGCATCGACCAGGCACTCGGACGTCCGGCACCCCCAGGCGCACAACGATTCAACTTCCCGCCCCCGCCGCCGGGCAGCGACGCGGCGCCGAATGTTCAGCTCATCACGGACGGGTGGGGCTTCGCCTACCTCTACCCCAACAGCATCCAGGCGGACAACGGCGCCGGTCTCACGAAGGGAGTCATCGGCCTCGTGAACAAGGGCCAGCCGCGCAAACCGGACGATTGGGGCGCGCTCCGCGCGTGGGCCTGGGGCGCGTCGCGCGCGCTGGACTACCTCGAGACCCAGCCGGCCGTGAACGCCAAACGCGTCGGGATCGAAGGCGTGTCGCGTTACGGCAAGGCGGCGCTCGTGACAATGGCGTTCGACCAGCGCTTCGCGCTGGTGCTCATCGGCTCGTCGGGCGAAGGCGGCGCCAAGCTGCACCGGCGCAACTGGGGCGAGGCGGTCGAGAATCTGACCGGCTCGGGCGAGTACCATTGGATGGCCGGCAACTTTCTCAAGTACGGCGCGGCCGAGGCGACGTTCGGCAGCAGGAACGCCGGCGACATTCCGGTGGACGCGCACCAGCTGCTCGCCCTCTGCGCGCCGCGACTCACGTTCGTGAGTTACGGCATCCCCGAACGCGGCGACGCGAAGTGGCTGGACCATCAGGGCAGCTACATGGCCGCCGTCGCCGCGCAGCCCGTGTTCCGCCTGCTCGGCGCAGAAGCGCTCGGCGTCTCTGACGACTACACCACGGAGAAAATGCCGCCGGTGAACGTCGGCCTGCTCGACGGCCAGCTGGCGTGGCGGCAGCACGACGGCGGACACACGGACGGCCCAAACTGGAAGTACTTCCTGTCGTGGGCCGACTTCAACTTCAAGCGCCGGTACACGCCGGCGCCCGCGATCCAGGCGCCACCAGGTACACAGGCCGCCGCTCCGGCCGCGCAGGCTGCTGCGCGACAGCCCGCCGATCGTCCGGCCGCGCGCACTGATTCCAACTCGATGCTAGCCCATCGCCAGCTGCTCGCGAAGCGGACACAGGGAAAGATCGACGTCTACTTCATGGGCAACTCGATCACGCGACGCTGGGGCGCCACGGACTATCCGCAGTTTCTCGAGAACTGGCGCGCGAACTTCTTCGGCTGGAATGCCGCCAACTTCGGCTGGGGCGGCGACGGCGTCGAGAACATGCTCTGGCGCGTCGAGAACGGCGAGCTGGACGACGTGAACCCGAAGGTCATCGTGATCCTCGCCGGCACCAACAACGTCGGCAACCAACCCGGCGGTGCGGGCGACGACAAAGTCGCGGACATCACGCGAGGCATTCGTGCATTGGTGGACATTTCGCGCCGCAAAGCGCCGAACGCGACGATCATCCTCACGGGAATCACACCACGCAACGACAACATGGCCGTGATGCCGGAGATCAATCGCATCAACGAGAATCTGGCGCGCCTGGCCGAAGGCAAGGCCGTGCGCTACGTCAACATCAACGACAAGCTCGCTGACCCAAATGGCAAGCTGTTCGATGGCATGTCCGTCGACAACCTGCATTTCACGCTGAAGAGCTATCAGGTGTGGGCGGACGCGCTCAAACCGATCTTGACCGAGATCCTCGGTCCGCCCGCGACGACTGACCAGGCACCGCCACCGACAGGAGATCCTAGTGCACGTCGCCCCTGAGTGTTGACGCGGTGGCACTCACCGCAACGATCTACAGCTTCGAGATCCAGCTGTCCGACGTCGACCGGGGCGTTTACGAGGCGCTGGCCTTCAAGGCGGCTCAGCATCCCTCCGAGTCCGACGAGTACTTCGTGACGCGCGTCCTCGCGTACTGCCTCGAGTATCACGAGGGGATCGCGTTCTCCAAAGGACTGGCCGAACCCGACGATCCCGCGCTGGCAGTCCGGGACCTTACTGGCGCCATCCAGACGTGGATCGAGATCGGAAGCCCCAGCGCGGAGCGGCTCCACAAGGCCAGCAAGGCGACGCCGCGCGTCGTCGTGTACACGCACAAGAACGCGGCGCAGCTCGTGCGGCAGCTCGACGGCGAGCGCATCCACCGGCGCGAGACCATCGAGATCAGGGCCGTAGATCGCGAGCTCGTCGATCAGCTCGCTGCCCGGCTGGAGCGTCGCATGTCGCTCGGCATCTCGGTCACCGACGGCCATCTGTACGTGACGGTCGGCGACGCGACGCTCGAGGGCAGTGTGGAGCGGGTCGCCATAGGCCCCTCGGCGGCCTGACTTAACGTGCGGCGACAAGTTGGGCCCGGCGAAGGATGCTACCGGGCGCTGAAGGCGTACAATCCGAACAGCACGCCGACGAAACCGCCCGCCGTCTTCGTGCTCAGGATCGTTCCGTCGGCATCCTTCACGAGGGTCGTCCAACGGTCCGGTGACGTTCCGTACATGAAGTCATACGCGCTGCGTCGGGCGGCGATGCGAAGGTAGATCGTGCCGTTTGCCGTGGCCGGAAGCGGTGCCGACGCCAGCACCGAGTCGGGACGGTTCCGAGCGGCCTTCTGGATTACCTGCACCACTGGCTTCCCATCCATACGGCCCACACCGATCGAGTACCAGAAGTTCTCCCCCTGAAACGCCACGAGACCCGCGCGGTCGCCGTCGTGCTCCGGCGTAAAGCGCATGGCCGTGGTCGCCGTGGCGTTCAGGTGCTGTTGTCGCCGTCCGACGAACGACGGTTGGCCTGGCGATGATATCGCGACGGGGCGCGTGCCGAGCGTCAGCCACCCCGGCGTTTCGGAAAGGCTGATTGACGGCTCGCGCGGCGTGCGCAGCTGCAGCCAGTACGGCGCGAGTGTGCGCGAGGAAAAGTCGTCGCGCACCGTGAAGTTGCCGTGTGTCGGCAGGGCCGGCGCCGGCTGTCGTGGAAGCCTGGGGCGCGCAGCGACGTAGGGCACGCCCTCCTGTCCCGAGGTAATGACCGGCCATCCATCCTCGCGCCAGTGAACCGGCATGAGGAAAGTTTCCCGCCCGGTGTTGTACATGTCGTCCGCGTAGGGCCGCGTGCCGAGGAACACCGCCCAGGTTTCGCCAGCCGACGTCGTTACGAAGTCGGCATGCCCGGTGGAGGTGATCGGATCCGGCCGATTGCGGTCGAGATGACGCTGTGTGAGAATCGGATTCCCGGGCCATGGCGTGTACGGTCCGCGGACGCTCGGCGCGCCGAACACCACCTCGGAGTGGTAGTCGCCGGTTCCGCCCTCGGCGGCGATCAACAGGTAGCGTCCGCCGCGTTTGAGCACGTGCGGCCCCTCGATCCAGGCCGGTTTCGTGCTGATGTCCACGCCGCCGTTCACGATCATCGTGCGCTCGCCCACGAGTTGTTTCGTCTTCAGGTCCAGCTCCTGAATCCAGATGGCGCGGTGGCCGCTGTACAGCGGCGTCCCGATCGGCGGTCCGTTGTTGACGACGTACGCCTTGCCGTCATCGTCGAAGAACAGCGACGGATCGATGCCATCGAATCCGAGCCAGATCGGATCGGACCATGGCCCGGCGGGATCGGTTGCGGTGACAAGGAAATTGCCGCCGCAATCCACGCACGTGTTGAGCAGGTAGAACGTGCCGGCGTGATAGCCGATCGCCGGCGCGAACACACCGCGCGAGACGCCGAGGCTGTCGAACCGCAACTGCGTGGGACGGTCGATGACGTTCCCGATCTGCGTCCAGTTTACCAGGTCCTTGCTGTGGAACACCGGGATGCCGGGGAAATACGCGAAGGTCGAGTTCACGAGGTAGAAGTTGTCACCCTCGCCCCGCGTGATACTTGGATCCGGGTAGAATCCCGCGAGTATCGGATTCAGGTATTCGGTCGGCCCAACCGTCCGCGCGTCGTACACCGAGTCGTGTCCCTGATACTCGAACCAGTCGAAGCGCGCGGCATTGCCCGCCGGCGCCGCCGGCGTGGTGATTCGTGCGGCTCCCGACAGCGCGACCGCGACGACCGCCGCGATGCATCCACCAATCAATCGTGACATTCGCCGATGCTCCCTGGGGTTGGGTCGAGCTTCTGCGTTCGAACTGGGCTTCCCGCGCCGCGACATTACTTGAAATAGTTCACTGGGGCAATAAACTGGCGCAGCACGCAATGACTCCCGTGACACGCCTTTCGCGCCGCGAGCTGCTCGCGGCATTCGGACTCGGCGCGGTGGCCGCCGCGCTGCCGGGAACGCCGGAGGCGTTTGGTGCCTTCGCGCGCGCGCTCGAGCCGATGCACCGAGGCGCGTCGCCGTTCCAGCTTCGCGACGTGCGGCTGCTCGACGGGCCGTTCCGGGAAGCGCAGTCGCGCAACGCGCGCTACCTCCTGTCGCTCGACGCCGATCGGATGCTGCACAACTTTCGCGTGAATGCCGGCCTGGAACCGAAGGCGCCGGTCTATGGCGGGTGGGAGTCCGAGGAGCCCTGGGTGGACATCCGGTGCCACGGGCACACGCTCGGGCACTACCTGAGCGCGCTTGCAATGACGCATGCCGCTACCAGCGAAGCGCGCTATGGCGAGCGAGCGGCATATGTGGTCTCGGAGCTGCGTGCGTGTCAACGGGCGCGCGGCGACGGCCTGGTCTGCGCCTTCCCCGACGGAGCCAGGTGCCTCGAAGACGCGATCGCGAGCCGGCCGTTCGTCGGCGTGCCGTGGTACACCATGCACAAGATCTTTGCCGGCCTGCGCGACGCCCACACGTACGCGGGCACGCCGGACGCGCTAGCCGCGCTCGTCGGCCTCGTGGACTGGACGTGGAATGCCACACGTGGGATGAGCGACGACGAGATGCAGCGGATGCTCGACCGGGAGCACGGTGGCATGACGGAGGTGCTGGCTGACGTGTCGGCGCTGGCGAAGGAGCCGAAGTATCTCGATCTCGCCCGCCGCTTCGCGCACCGGAAGGTGCTGCTTCCCGTCGCCGAGGAGCGCGACGTGCTGGACGGGCTGCATTCCAACACCCAGATCCCGAAGTTCGTGGGCTATCAGCGTGTCCACGAACTCTCCGGCGACGCGACGTACGGCGCGGCCGCGCGGTTTTTCTGGACTACGGTCACGACGCGCCGGTCCTACGTCACGGGTGGAAACAGCGACGGCGAGCACTTCTTCCCGGTCGCGGAGTTCGCCAAGCGGCTCAGATCGGCGAAGACGATGGAGACATGCTGCACACACAACATGCTGCGTCTCACGCGCGCGCTGTTCACGGAGCGGCCCACTTCGGCGTACGCGGACTACTACGAGCGCGCGCTCTACAACGGCATCCTGGCGTCACAGGATCCCGACTCCGGCATGATGACCTACTTCCAGGCGACTCGCCCAGGCTATGTGCGGTTGTATCACACGCCCGAGGAGTCGTTCTGGTGCTGCACCGGCACCGGCATCGAGAACCACGCGAAATACGGAGACTCGATCTACTTCCACGACGCTGATTCGCTGTACGTGAACCTCTTCATTGCGTCCGAGGTGACGTGGCGCGAACGCGGCATCACACTGACACAGACGACACGCTTCCCGGACGAGGACAGCACCCGGCTCACGATCGAAGCCGATCGCCCCGTACGCGCGACGCTGCGAGTACGTCGTCCGGCCTGGTGCGAGCGGATGACCGTCTCGGTGAACCGACGCCATGTGCGCGCCGATGCCGACGCGACCGGCTATGTGCCCGTCACGCGCGATTGGCGAGCGGGCGACGTTGTCGACGTGAAACTGCCGATGACGCTTCGCACCGAACCGCTTCCTGGAGCGTCGGACCTCGTTGCGTTTGTATACGGTCCCATCGTGCTGGCCGGCACGTTGGGCACCGAAGGTGTGACGCCCGCCGACCAGATCATCAAGAACGAGCGGACGTCCGGGAACATGCTGAACGCGGCCGTGGAGGTACCGGTGCTCGTCGGCGACGCGCTCGATCTCGCGCGGCACGTGCGGCCGGTGCCTGGCGAGCCGCTCACATTCGAAACGGTGGGGCTGGGCCGCTCGCGTGACGTTCGGCTCGCGCCCTACTTCCGCCTGGCGCACGAGCGCTACACGCTGTACTGGCTGGTGCGCGCAACATGAATCCGCTCCGATTAGCTGCCGATCCCAACCCAGCTCGGATCGCCCGTCGTGTGTCAGCGTCGCCGCTCGGCGTCGCAACGCTGCTCGTCCTCACGTGGGCCGCGCGGCCCATTGCCGCGCAGTCAGGCAGTCCGGCCGCAACGCCGTCCAAGCCTTCCGTCAACGTTCCCGCGCCTGTTCCGGGCGCAGCACCGGTCACGAGGGAGCTAATCACCGTCCACGGCGCGTCACTGGAGGGAAACCTCGAGGGCAATTCACCCGACAGAAGCGTCATCGTCTACTTGCCGCCCAGCTATGCGAAGACCACGACGCGGCGCTATCCGGTGCTCTACGCCCTGCACGGCTACTCGATCGACAACGAAAAGTGGACGACCGAGATCCACACGCCGCAGACGATCGAAGGCGCGTTCGCCACCGGGTCGAATGAGATGATCGTCGTGATCCCGGACGCGCAGACGCGGCACAACGGGTCCATGTATTCGAATTCCGCGACGACCGGCAACTGGGAGGATTTCATCGCACGCGACCTGGTGACGTACGTCGACGCGCACTACCGCACCATTCCGAGCCGCGCGAGCCGCGGCATTGCCGGGCACTCGATGGGCGGCTACGGCACCGTCAGAATCGCGATGCGTCATCCCGAGGTGTTCTCGGCATTCTATGCCATGAGCCCGTGCTGCATGTCCGCACGTGGCGCGCCGCCGCCGGAAATGGCCCGGAGAATCGAGGCCGCGGCCCAGGCAGGGCAGTCGGCCGGTCTCGACTTCTTGACGCGCGCGACGCTCGCGTCCGCCGCCGCGTGGTCGCCCAACCCGAAGGCGCCGCCGTTCTACCTCGATCTGCCGACCAGGGACGGCGTCCCGCAGCCGGCCGTGCTCGCGCGCTGGGCCGCCAACTCCCCGATTGCCATGGTGGATCAGTACGTCGCGAACCTCCGGCGCTACACCGCCATCGCACTCGACTGTGGCGACCAGGATGGATTGCGGAACGACACGGCGACGTTACACGGCATCCTCGACAGCTACGGCATCGTCAACAGCTTCGAGCTGTATCCGGGTGATCACGTCAGCGCCGTCGCGGACCGGATGCAGAACCACGTGCTGCCTTTTTTCAGCAGGGTCCTCGTAGGCGGCGATGCGCGCTGAGGAACGGGGCGCGCGTCACTGCGTCAGCGTTCGTCGTTCGCCCTGTCGCATCGCGATTTGCCAGGTGCGATTTCCGTAGCGTGCGGTGGCCGTGCCGGCACGGGTGGCCGTCACGACCGCGCGGGTGAGCCGGCCATTCGTCCACTCGATGTCCACGATATAGCCTCCGCGCGCTCGCAAACCGCGCACGCGTCCGTTGGGCCACGCCGACGGGAGTGCGGGCAGCAGCTCGATCTCGCCGATGTGGTTCCTAAGCAGCATCTCGACGATGCCGGATGTGAGCCCGAAGTTGCCATCGATCTGAAACGGCGGATGCGCATCGAAGAGATTTGGGTACAGGCCCGCGGCTTCGCCCACGGCGTGCTGCTCGCGAGTTGGCGTGACGAGTCCCTGGATCATGCGGTAGGCGTGATCGCCATCATCCAGCCGCGCCCAGAAGTTGATCTTCCACGCCTTCGACCAGCCCGTTCCCGAATCACTTCGGAACTCCAGCGACCGGCGGGCGGCGGCAAAGAGCTCCGGGGTGCCACGCCGCGTAATCTCGCCGCCCGGGTGCAGGCCCCAGAGGTGCGACACGTGGCGGTGATGGTCGTCGGGGTCGTCACGGTCCTCGAGCCATTCCTGGAGCTGGCCGATCCGCCCAATACGATTCGGCGCGATACGTGCCCGTATTGCCTTGAGCGTGTCGCGCAGCGTCGCGTCCACTCCGAGCAGCTCACTCGCGGCGATCGTCCGGGCGAATAAGTCGCGCACGAGCTGGTGGTCCATCGTCGGTCCCATCACGATGCCCTTGTTCTCCGGCGATACCGACGGTCCCGACACGAGCAATCCCGTGCGCGGGTCGGGGGTGAGAAAGTGGAGGAAGAAGCGCGACGCATCGCGCATGAGTGGGTACGCCGTGTCGCGGAGGAAGGCGCGGTTTCCGCCGTACTCCCAACGCCACCAGAGGTGCTGCGTGAGCCACGCGGCGCCCGACGGCCAGAGTCCCCACTGCGGACCGTCGATTGGCGCGGTCCCGCGCCAGAGGTCCGTGTTGTGGTGTAGCACCCATCCCGGCGCATTGTAGTGCACGCGCGCCGTTCGGCGGCCCGTTTCGCCAACGTCCCGCAGCATGTCGAACAACGGCGCGGTCAGCTCACCCAGCCCGGTGGGCTCGGCGAGCCAGTAGTTCATCTCGGTGTTGATGTTGACTGTGTACTTGCTCCCCCAGGGCGGCGTGTTGCTCTCGTTCCAGATTCCCTGCAGGTTCGCCGGCTGACCGCCGGGACGACTCGAGGCGATCAGCAGATAGCGCCCGTACTGGAACAAGAGCGCGACGAGCTCCGGATCATCACCCGTCGAGAAGCGCTCCAGGCGTACGTCGGTAGGCTGACGGCGCGCGGCCGGGGCGCTCGCGCCGAGGTCGATCGTCGTCCGGTGGAAAAGTTGCTGGTGGTCGGCGACGTGTTCGGCGAGGAGTCGGGGGTACAACTGCGATCGAACACGCGCAAGTCCAGTTGACGCGCGCGCGGCCGGATCGGCGGAGACGTCGTGGTAGTTCACGTAGTTCGTCGCGCCCGCGAGGACGAGGGTGACCGCGTTCGCGCCGCTGACCGTCGCCAGCGTGTCTTCAACCACGACGCGACCACCGTCCGCGCGAACCAGGAGGCGCGCCTCGAAGCGGATCGCGCCGCCGGACACGGCGCCGGTCATTCCGATCGTGTTGGCGTCCACGACTCGCCTCGCGCTACCCGTGTGTGCGCTGGTCAGCGTGACTGACACGTTGATTTGTCCCGGGCGATCCGCGGAAAGCCGCACCACGAGCACCCCGGCCGGGTGACTCGCAAACACATCCCGCGTGAACGTCGTGCGGCCAACGTGGAACTGCGTGGTCGCAACCGCGCGGTCGATGTCGAGCGAGCGGCGATAGTCCGTCACCGCGGTCGAGTCGATGCCGGGAAATGTGAGCCGTAGGTTGCCGAAGGCCTGATAGCGCTGCTGCGCGAGCGGCAGGCTCATGACTCGCGCCGATGCGAGTGAGTCGGCCTCCTTCTGCCTTCCTGCCCACAACAGGGCGCGCAGGCTGTCGAGGACGGAGCTGGCGCCGGGATGGTCGTAGTTATGCGGCGCACCGCTCCACACCGTGGACTCATTGAACTGGATGCGCTCGGCGCCGATGCCACCAAAGATCATCGCGCCCAACTTGCCGTTGCCGACTGGAAGCGCCTCGACCCATGCGTTCGCGGGCCGCGTGTACCACAGCGTCAGCGGCGCGCCCTCGGCCAGCCGCTGCGCCAAAAGCGTTTGCCGCGCGAATAGCGCCCATGCGAGGATCGCCACTGGCCGCAGCCGCGGGATGAGGCCTTGGCTGGTCCTCACTTCAGAGAGTCCAGGAGGGCTGCGATACAACTCGGATCGAAGGGCCGCATGCACCAGGCGACTGCCGCTGTTTCGTCGTCGATACGCATCAACTCCGCCTCCATGGCGTTGTGTCCCTCAGGGCCGTCGGCCAGCTCGTCGGTGACGCCTGCCAGCACGATGGCTGCCGCAACAAGGTCTGGTCTCAGAGCCGCGCAGGCAACGGCATATGGCCCACCTTTGGGCATCAACGGCGCCTGTCAGGAGTGTACAGATGCCAACGTGGCGTAAGAACCCTGCGTCGCGTAGCATCCAATCGTGCCGCCAGTTTCGCGCGGATTCCACGGCCGCAGGCCCGCAACCGCTGACAGACAGCGGCTTCCGCCAGGACAATACGAGACGCGCGACTTTCCCGTGCTCTCGGCGGGGCCCACGCCTCACACGCCGTTGTCCAAGTGGTCGTTCACCATCCGGGCCCTGAACGGAAAATCCGCGAGCTGGAACTGGGACGAATTCTCAGCGCTGCCTCGAACTGCGATCGATACCGACATCCACTGCGTCACGAAGTGGAGCAAGTTCGCCACGGCATGGGAGGGCGTCACGATCGACACACTGCTCGCCGAGGCAGCCAGGCACGGTGTGACGCCGTCGTCGTACACCATGGCCGTCAGTGACGGCGGGTATACGACCAACGTTCCACTCGCGGATCTCACCGGCGGCAAGGGGATGGTGGCCTTCAACTACGCCGGCGCACCACTCGATCCCGAGCACGGCGGACCGGCGCGACTGCTGGTTCCGCATCTGTATTTCTGGAAGAGCGCGAAGTGGGTGCGCGAGCTGCGGTTCATGGAGAACGACGCGCCAGGTTTCTGGGAGTCCGTCGGCTACCATATCTACGGCGACCCGTGGCGGGAGCAGCGGTACAGCGGCGATCCATGACTGCACCCGCTGTTGGCATGCGGCTCGAGTGGAAGACCGCAACTGTCGAGAAGGTCGTCGAGGAGACGTCGCGCACACGCTCGCTCATCCTGAGCGTGCCACGCTGGCCGGGACACCGCGCAGGTCAGCACGTGGACGTCCGGCTCACCGCCGATGATGGCTATCAGGCGGAGCGCAGCTATTCCATCGCGTCCGCCCCTGAGGATGAGAAGCTGGCGCTCACGGTGGAGAAACTCGAGGACGGCGAGGTGTCGTCGTACCTCTGCGGCGAGCTGCGCGTGGGTGACGTGTTCGAGGTGCGCGGCCCTATCGGCGGGTACTTCGTGTGGAATGCAAAGGACGGCGGCCCGCTGCTGCTCATCGCTGGAGGTTCCGGCATCGTCCCGCTGATGGCAATGCTCCGCCACCGCGCCGCGACACGCGCATCCGTCCCAACTCGACTGCTCTATTCGTCGCGACGCTGGGACGATGTCATCTATCGCGACGAGCTGGTCACGTTGTCGAAGAACGACCGCGCACTTCAGGTGACGCACACCATTACGCGCGAAGTGCCGCGGGGATGGAAGGGCTATCACCGCCGCGTCGACCGCGCAATGCTGAGCGAGACTGCGTGGCCCGCGGGCGAGCGACCCCGTGTCTACGTCTGCGGTCCCACCCCGTTCGTGGAGTCGGTCGCGAACGAGCTCGTCGCGCTGGGACACGACGCATCGCTGGTAAAGACCGAACGTTTCGGGCCGACCGGGTCATAGCAGGAGGAGTGCATGAGCGACGCGATGGGAATGGAGACGTTGCATCTCGACGGCAACGCAGCGGCTGGCCTGCTCTCACAGCTCTTCGTCACGGACATCACGGCCGCACGCGCGACCTGTTCTGGCTGTGCTGCCGTCGCGCCGGTGGGCGCCCTGATGCTCTACGCGCATGAGATGGGCGCCGTGCTGCGCTGCACGCATTGTGGACAGGTGATGCTGCGTGTGTCCCGCACGCCGACGCACGTGTGGTTGGACGCGAGCGGGTCACGCTCCATCGCCGTGCGCCTGCCCGCCTGACACCGTCCGGCCCGGGTTCAGCTGCCGCCGGCGACGATGAGCACGACGGCGATCAGTGCGCACACCACGCCGGCTGACTGCCAGGCATTGAGTCGTTCGCCGAGCACCGCGCGCGCGAGCAGCACGGTGGTCGCTGGATACAGCGACGATAGCGTCACGACGGGACTGAGCGGGCCGGTTTGCGCGGCCAGCATGTACAACGCGTTTGCGAGCATGTCCACCAGTCCGCAGACGACGGTGAGCGCGCCGAGTCGCGGCGTCATTCGGAGCGACGTGCGGCGCGCCACGGCAACCAGCCCAATGAGCGTCACGGAGACGCCGCGCGCCGCCACGAGCGGCCACATTCCCGCGGCTGCTCTCGTCTGCGCCAGAGTCAGCAGGAAGAACCCGACAGCCACGCCGGCGCCGAGTGCGGTGCCGACGCCGAGCGAGCGCGCGCGAGCGCCATCGGTGGACAGCGAAGAGTTCTGCTGGCTTACGAGGATGATCGCGCCGATGCCGAGCACGATCCCGAACATCGCCAGCAAACCGGGGCGCTCGCCGAGCGCGATGGACGCAACCACCGGGATGGTCACGGCCGCGACGGCGGTCGTCGGCGCAACCACCGACATCGTGCCGATCGCGAGCGCGTGATACAGCAGGGCGACGCCAGTGCCGCCAGCCAGGCCGGCCGCCGCCCCCCACCAGAAGTCCGCGGTCGTTGGTGACGCCGCTGGCAGCAGCGGCAGAAGCAGCACGACGACAACGAGTCCGGCGGCCTGGGAGACGAGAACCACGGGAATCGCCGCGAGCCGCCGGCTCACGAGACCGCCGACGAAGTCGGCCGACCCGTAGAAAACGGCGGACGCTAGCGCGAGCAGGAATGGCATCGCGCTAAGTGTGGTGGCTGGCCAGGTGGCGTGGTATTCATGAACGAGGTGATTCTCGCGTGACAGATCTAACAAGTTTGAAACGGATAAGTCGGACAGGCGGAATCGTCGGAAGGACAACAATTGACAACCGATTGGCGGGAACCTCGATTGGTCCGAACGCCTGCCCAAACAACGATCCTCTCGCTCCAGCCGACCAGCGACATCCACACTCTATCGCATGCACTGTCGTTTCCGTTGTGCCGCCGCGGCCCTGCTCCTTGGCGTTACGCGTCTCTTGGCGCAAAACCTGGTCGCGACCCCCTACGAGAAGTCAGGCATCTACAAGGCGGGTCAAACGGTGGGGTGGACCGTTCGCGTGGCCGAAGGGCAGTGGGCCTCGCCCGGCGGCTACTCCTACATCGTCAAGCAGAACGGCGATAAGGTCATCAAGACGGGGACGCTCGATCTCTCGCGTGGACCCGTCAACATCGAGACGTCGCTCGGTGCGCCCGGCGTGGTGCTCGTGGAAATCAGGTTGCCGGTTGGTGTGACCCAGCAGTTCGGCAACACCAACACGGGCGGCGACGGGGTCGTAAAGCTCGGCGCGGCGGTCGAACCGACAAAGATCCAGCCGGTGCTGCCTCCGCCGGCCGACTTCGACACTTTCTGGAGTCGCAAGATCGAGCAGCTGAGCAAAGTGCCGATGGGCGCCGTGGTGACGCCGAAGGAAAGCGGCTCGAGCGACGTGGAGTACGCGACCGTCAAGCTCAACAACCTGGGTGGCGCGCACGTGTACGCACAGATGGCCAGGCCGAAACGCGAAGGCAAGTTCCCGGCACTCCTGATCTATCAATGGGCGAGCGCGCCGTATCCGCTGCAGCCCGCGTGGGTGATCGATCGCGCGAAGGAGGGCTGGCTGACGATCAACGTCGAGCCGCACGACGTGCCGAGCGACATGCCGCAGGCGTTCTACGACGCGCTGCCGCAGATGATCAAGCAGTACAACACCGTCAACGCCACTGACCGCGAGCACAACTATTTCCTGCAGATGTACCTCGGCGACTACCGCGCCATCGAGTACCTGGCGACGCTGCCGGAGTGGGACGGACGCACGCTCGTCGTCACGGGCACCAGCATGGGTGGCCAGCAGAGTCTCGTGATGGCCGGGCTGAGTCCGCGCGTGACCGGCGTGGTGGTGAACGTCCCGGCGGGCGGCGACGCGAACGCTGCGCAGCATGGACGCATGGCCGGCTACCCCAACTGGGACGTGCGCAACCCGCTGGTGGCGGAAACGGCGCGCTACTTCGACGTCGTCAACTTTGCGCCGCGCATCAAGGCGCCGGTGATGGCGTCGATGGGGTTCATCGACGAGGTGACGCCGGCGCTCGGCATCTGGACCGTGCTGAATCGGATCCCCGGAGTGAAGGAGCCAGTGCCGATGATCGACTCGCCGCACAATCACCAGGCGACGCCGGCGCAGCTGATGCCGTGGACGGTGCGGTCCGAGGCGTGGCTTGCGGCGCTCCGTCGCGGTGATCCCGTCCCACCAAAGTGACCGCTCACAGCTCATAGCTCACAGCCGTCAGCCCATAGCTATATCGGGAAGGTCCTTCCGTACATATCATGGCTTGTCGTGGCGCACACCTCAGGCAAGGACACCGACGCCCTCACCACCTTCGCGGGCACGATCTCGCGGGGTGACCCGCCAGCGGCGCCTGCGCCGCGACGCGGATGGATCACGCGCGCTGCTCCGGCGATCGGGCTCGTCCTCATCATCGTGGTCTTCTCGATCCTCACTGGCGCGCCCGAACGGTATCTGTCGCCGTTCAACCTCCGGATCATTCTCTCGCAATCGGTGATCGTCGCGGTCGGCGCCATCGGCATGACCATGATCGTCGTCAGCGGCGGCATCGATCTATCCGTCGGCGCCGCCATCGCTCTCACCGGCGTGATCACTGCGCTCGGTCTCCAGGCCGGGTGGGCGCCATCGGCCGCGGTGCTGTCCGCGATCGTCGCGGGCGGCATCATCGGCACGGTCAACGGTCTGGCCATCACTGCGCTGCGCGTCATCCCGTTCATCGTCACGCTCGGCATGCTCGGCATCGCGCGTGGCGTCGCCAAATGGCTGGCAAGCGAGCAAACGGTGAATGTGCCCTCGACGTGGGTGAACGACCTGCTCGTCACCTTCCCCACACCGTCGTGGCTGATCCTGGCGCCCGGCGTGTGGATCACGCTGGCGCTCGCGGTGGTAGCTGCAGTGGTTCTCTCGCGCACGGTGTTCGGCCGACGGATCTTCGCCTTGGGCTCGAACGAGGCCGCCGCGCGCGCCTGTGGCGTAGACACCGCTCGGCTCAAAGTCGCGACCTACGCGTCGGCCGGGCTGTTGTTCGGCCTGGCCGGAGTGCTGCAGATGTCGCGTCTGCGGCAGGCCGATCCCACGGTGGCGAATGGCGCCGAGCTGGACATCATCGCCGCCGTCGTGATCGGCGGTGGAAGTTTGAGCGGCGGCGAAGGGAGCATCGTCGGCTCACTGGTCGGCGCGTTGATCATGGCGTTCCTGCGTAACGGGTGTCAGCAGGCGGGCTGGCCCAACTACTTCCAGGAGATCATCATCGGCGCGATCATCGTCGTCGCGGTCGCGCTCGACCGCGCGCGCGCCGGGTGGAAGGTGCAGGCCGCATGATGGTGGTGGATGCGCACGTCCACTTCTGGGACCCCGGCGCATTGCGGTACCCGTGGCTCGACGACATTCCCGCGCTCCGGCGGCCGTTTCTTCCACGGGACTATCGCGGCGACGCCCAAGCTCTGGTGTTCGTGGAGGCCAACTGCGCGCCGCACGAAAACGCCGACGAGGTCGATCTGGTCGAGCGGCTGGCGGCCGGCGAGCCACGCATCGCCGGGACCGTAGCCTTCGTGGACATGCTCGACGAGCCGCGTCGTGAGATGGTGCTCGAACGTCTGGCGCGCAACCGGCGCGTCGTCGGTGTCCGCCACAACATCCAGGGAACGCCGCGCGGCTGGTGTCTGGACGAGCGCTTCGTGCGCGGTGTCCGCGCGGTGGGACGCCGCGGTTATCCGTTCGATCTCTGCGTCACCGCGGGTCAACTTCGCGACGTCGCCGCCGTGGTGGAGCGCAGCCCCGGGACACAGTTCGTGCTGGACCACTGCGGCAAGCCGGCCATCCGCAACGACGCCTTCGACACCTGGGCGCGTGACATCGAGCGTCTCGCCCGGTTCGAGAACGTGTGCTGCAAGCTGTCCGGGTTGCTCACGGAGGCGCGTGCCGATCAGCGCAACGCCGCTTCAGTGGGCCCGTATGTGAAGCACGCGTGCGCGTGCTTTGGCGCGACGCGGCTTCTATATGGTAGCGACTGGCCGGTGCTCACTCTCGCCGGCGGCCTGGACGTCTGGCGCTCGATGGTGGACGTGTTCACGGTGCAGTGGACCGCGAACGACCGGGAGCGCCTGTTCGCCGGGAACGCGGTCCAGCTGTATCGTCTGGCTGTGCATGCCGACTGACACGTCCGCACGGCTCGCGGGAAAGACGGCCATCGTCACGGGTGGCGCGTCGGGGATCGGGCAGGCGATCGCCACCCTCTTTGCCCGCCACGGCTCGCGCGTCGCAATTCTCGACGTCGCCGCCGCGGCGGACACCGCGCGACAGATCGCCGCGGCCGACGGCTCCTCGCTCTCGCTCGCCTGCGACGTCACCAGCCAGGCGCAGGTCGCCGACGCGTTCGCTCGCGTCCACCAGAAGTGGGGCGCGCCGGACATCCTCGTGAACTGCGCCGGCGTCGCGCACGTGGGTACGGTCGAGACCACGACGGAACAGGACATCGACCGCGTGTACTCGGTGAATGTGAAGGGTGTGTACAACTGCCTGCGCGCGGGCGTCGCCGCGATGAAGGAAGGCGGACGCGGCGGCGCGATCCTCAACATGTCGTCGGTGGCGGCAACCGTGGGGATCCCGGACCGATTCGCGTACTCGATGAGCAAGGGCGCGGTGCTCACGATGACCTACTCGGTGGCCTGCGATTACGTGAAGCAGAACATTCGCTGCAACGCCATCTCGCCGGCGCGGGTGCACACGCCCTTCGTGGACGGCTATCTCGCGAAGAACTATCCCGGACGCGAAGCCGAGATGTTCCAGAAGCTGTCGCAGACGCAGCCGATCGGGCGCATGGGCCAACCGAGGGAGGTCGCGGAGCTGGCGCTGTTTCTCTGCTCCGACGACGCGGCCTTCATCACGGGGAGCAACTTCTCGGTGGACGGCGGGTTCACCACGCTCAAGCCGTGAGCGCCGCGCGGCAGGACGCCCGCGATCGCACGATCGTCGGGATGGACGTGCGCGACATCCGCTTCCCGACGTCGCAGGCGCTCGACGGGTCCGATGCCATGAACCCGGACCCGGACTACTCGGCGGCGTACGTCGTTCTGCACACCGATGCCGGCGACGGCATCGAGGGACACGGGCTCACGTTCACGATCGGGCGCGGGAATGAGCTGTGCGTCGCCGCCGCGGAATCGCTCGCGCCCCTGGTCGTCGGGCTCACTCTCGATGAGATCACGGCGGACATGGGGGCGTTCTGGCGTCGCGTCGTGGGCGACTCGCAGCTGCGCTGGGTGGGTCCGGAGAAGGGCGTCCTGCACCTCGCGACCGCGGCCGTCGTCAACGCCGTGTGGGACCTGTGGGCGAAAGTCGAGGGCAAGCCGCTGTGGAAGCTCCTCAGCGACATGAGTCCCGAAGAGATCGTGCGCTGCGTGGATTTCCGGCACATCACGGACGCCCTCACGCCGCAGCGCGCGATCGACATGCTGAGGGAGCACGCCGCGACACGCTCGGCTCGTGAAGCTGAGCTCTCTCGCGACGGCTATCCCGCCTACACCACCTCGGCGGGCTGGCTGGGCTATCCGGACGACAAGGTCCGGCGTCTTTGCCGCGAGGGCGTTGCCGCGGGCTGGACGCATTTCAAGATCAAGGTGGGACGCGACGCCGCCGACGATGTGCGCCGCGCCGCCATCGTCCGCGAGGAGATCGGCCCCGATCGCAAGCTGATGATGGACGCCAACCAGGTATGGGACGTCGACGATGCCATCCAGAGCATGCGCGAGCTGGCGCGATTCGACCCGTGGTGGATCGAGGAGCCCACGAGCCCCGACGACGTGCTGGGTCACGCGGCGATCGCGCGCGCCATCGATCCCATCGGCGTCGCCACCGGCGAGCAATGTCAGAACCGCGTCGTGTTCAAGCAGCTCATGCAGGCCAACGCGATCCGATTCTGTCAGATCGACTCTTGCCGTCTGGGTGGCGTGAATGAAGTCATCGCCGTGCTGCTGCTGGCGGCGCGCTTCGGCGTTCCCGTCTGCCCACACGCCGGCGGCGTGGGCCTCTGCGAGTACGTCCAGCACCTGGCGATCTTCGACTACGTCTGCGTGAGTGCGTCGCTGGAAGACCGCGTCGTCGAGTACGTGGATCACCTGCACGAGCACTTCGTGGATCCCGTGATCATTCGCAACGGGCGATACGTACCACCAACGGCCCCGGGCTACAGCATCACGATGGACGCTGAGAGCCTACGTCGCTTCCGCTATCCCGATGGAGAGGCGTGGCGGGGCAGTTCGAGCGACGCGCCGCACGTCGCCCGGAGGGCAGCACGGTGAGCCGGACCATGCGCGCCGCGGTGCTGGTAGACGTCGGCCGCATCGAGGTGCGCGACGTTCCGGTCGCGCCGCCCGCGGCGCACGAGGTGTTGGTGCGCGTCGAGGCCGTGGGACTCTGCGGCACCGATTTGCACATCGTCGCCGGCCATGGCAACTACAACCGCGACGCACTAGGCCGGCCGCGCCCGCTCGCCGAGCATCCGCAGATTCTGGGGCATGAGATCGCGGCTCGCATCGTCGAGGTGGGATCGGGGGTGCGCGGGGGGGGGCTCGCACCAGACACGCGCGTGGTCGTCGACCAGGGACGCACGTGCGTCAGCGAGCTTCGCACACCGGCGTGCGAGTACTGCGTTACCGGCGACTCGCACCAGTGCGAGTACTACGCCGAGCACGGCATCACCGGTCTGCCAGGTGGGTTCGCCGAGTACATGACGGTGCCGGCGTCCAACGTGGTGCCACTGAAGTCGTCGCTGGACCCGGTGCTCGCGGCGCTTGCCGAGCCGCTCGGCTGCGTACACCACTCGATGGACGTCGCGGGTCGCGCGGTGGCGCGCTACACACTGAACAACGCTGACGCATCGCGGCGCATCAGGACGATCGTGATCTTCGGCGCTGGGCCGGCGGGACTGCTCTTCACGCAGTATCTACGCACCGTCGCGAAGTTCGACGGCCTGCTGATCGTGAGCGACCCAAGCGCTGTGAAGCGCGCGCTGGCCGAGCGATGCGGCGCCGAGGCGATGGACCCGACCGCGACCGATCTCGTGGAGCACGTTGCCGAGCGTACGAGAGGACGACGTGCGGAGTTTGTCGTCGAAGCATCGGGCGCAGCGAACGTTTTCGGCGCGATCCCGGGCGTGGCGCGGAAGCAGTCCACGATTCTCCTCTACGGACATGGCCATGCGGGTGCCGACCTGAGTCTCCTGAACCCAGTCCAGTTTCTCGAGCCCGCACTCGTCGCGCCGGCGGGAGCATCGGGTGGCCACGACGCCAACGGACGCCCGCTCACTTACGTGACCGCGCTGCGACTTCTCGAGCGCGGGGATATCGACGTGCGGCCACTCGTGACGCACCGTTACAACTCGCTCGATGCCGTTCCTGGCGCCTTCGCTGGCGACCACCGGCGCACAGACTACATCAAAGGTGTGGTGATGCCATGAAATCCTCCTGCGTCATGCGCGGTGCGTCAGCAAACGTCGTACGTCGTGCGTCGGCTTTGGCGATAGCGGCACTCGCATTCGCTGCGGCATGCACCGGTGGTTCGAAGGCCGCCAACACAAAACAGCCCCTCAGCATCGCCGTGATCCCCAAGGGAACGTCGCACGAGTTCTGGAAGAGCATTCACGCCGGCGCCGTTCAGGCGGCGCAGGAGCTGAGCGCCACCGGCGATTCCGTGCAGATCATCTGGAAAGGCCCGCTGCGTGAGGACGACCGCGAGATGCAGATGCAGGTCGTCGAGGGGTTCATCAGCCAGGGCGTGCAGGGTCTGGTGCTCGCGCCGCTCGACCGGCGCGCGTTGGTGCGACCCGTGGAGGAAGCGCGGAAGGCGGGCGTCCCAACCGTCATCATCGACTCCGGCCTCGAGACGGATTCCATCGTGAGCTACATCGCCACCGACAATTACAAGGGTGGCGAACTGGCGGCCGACCGCCTCGGGCAAGTGCTCGGCGGCAAAGGCAACGTGCTGGCGCTCCGGCTTCAGGAAGGATCGCAGAGCACCGAGGAGCGCGAACGCGGATTCCTGGATCGTCTCAAGTCGCAGTTCCCCGGCATCAAGGTCGTGTCGTCCGATCAGTACGGCGGATCGACTCGCGAGACGGCGAAGCGCGCGTCCGAGAACCTGCTCAACCGGTTCGGCGGCGACCTGCAGGGCATCTTCACGCCGAACGAGTCCACGACCATCGGCATGCTGCTGGCCCTCCAGGACATGGGCAAGGCGGGCAAGATCAAGTTCGTGGGCTTCGATGCCAGCCAGATGCTCGTCGACGCGATGCGCAGTCACCAACTCGATGGCATCGCCGTGCAGAATCCCATGGCTATGGGTTACTACGGCGTGAAGACCATGGTTGCGCGGCTGCGCGGCCAGCCCATCGAGAAGCGCATCGACACCGGCGTCACCATGGTGACACCCGAGACGCTGGACCTGCCCGAGATGCAGAAGCTCATCAGCCCGCCGATCGCCAAGTACCTCGGCTCCGGTACCTGACAGACATGGAAGGCGTGGCTCTTCGTGTCGCCGGCATCGCCAAGCGCTACGGTGCGACGGTGGCGCTGGATGGCGTCGAGCTCAGCGCGCGTGCCGGTGAAGTCCACGCATTGATCGGCGAAAACGGCGCCGGCAAGAGCACCCTCATGAACGTTCTCGCGGGCGCCGTGCAGTCCGACCGAGGAACGATGTGGCTCAACGACGCCGCGTTCGCACCGGGGTCGCCCCACGACGCGCGGCGGGCCGGCATCGCGCTCATCCACCAGGAACTGTCGCTCTGCGCGCATCTCTCCGTGGAGGAGAACCTCCTCCTCGGGGCCGAGATCGCCAATCGCGGATGGATCGATCGTTCGCGTACGCGTGAGCGCGCGCTGGCCCTGCTCGCCGAGCTGCCGCACCCGGAGATCCGCCCTGAGCGACGCGTGCGCGACCTGCCGCTCGCGGCGCGCCAGATCGTGGAGATCTGCCGTGCGCTCGCCGCCGACGCGCGCGTCGTGCTCATGGACGAGCCGACCAGCAGCCTCCAGGGCGCGGATGTCGACCGTCTCTTTGCGCTGATCCGGCGCCTGACCGCACGTGGCATCGCGGTCATCTACATCAGCCATTTCCTCGAGGAAGTACGGCGCATCGCTCAGCGGTTCACCGTGCTCCGCGACGGCAGGAGCGTCAGGACCGGCGCGATCGACGAGGTGAGCAACGACGACCTCGTCGCCGCGATGGTGGGCCGTTCCATGGGCGGTCTGTTCCCCAAACGGACCCGCAGCCCGGCGAACGACGTCGCGCTCTCCGTGCGGGGAATCGCGTCGCCGCCGCGCCTGCGAACGGCCAGCTTCGAGCTGCATCGCGGCGAAATCCTGGGAATCGCCGGGCTCCTCGGCTCTGGACGCACCGAGCTGGTGCGGGCGCTGTATGGGCTCGACACGCCGGCGAGCGGCACCGTGGCAATACACGGACGAGCCGAGGCCGCGAACGACGCCAGCACGCGACGCCGTGTGGACGAAGGGTTCGGCTACCTCAGCGAGGACCGCGCGGGCGAAGGACTCGCGCTTCCGCTCTCGGTAGCCGACAACGTGTGCGCCACGCGGCCGCTGATGAAAGCGCGACGTTTCGGCCTGCTCGATCTCCCACGGCAACGCGAGCGCGCCCGACACTGGATTCGGGAGCTGCGTGTGCGCGCATTTGGTCCCACGCAGATCGTGCGATCGCTTTCCGGTGGGAACCAGCAGAAGGTTGCCGTGGGCCGCCTGCTGCAGCAGGAGGCCAGCGTCCTGCTGCTCGACGAGCCCACACGCGGCATCGACGTCGGCAGCCGGGCAGACGTCTATGAGATCATCGCCCGCCGCGCTGAAGCCGGGTGCGCGGTGCTGCTGGTGAGCTCGTACTTGCCTGAGCTTTTCGGCATGTGCGACCGGCTCGCCGTGATGTGTCGCGGGACACTGTCACCCGCGCGTGACATCGCGGACTGGACCCCAGAGTCCGTGCTCGCGTCGGCGATCGGCGCCGACGTCTCCTCCATCACGACGTAGCGCCGAACACACGAGCGCGAACGAGCACCCGGTCAGCGATCCACCTGCGCCATCCGCTCGGCGCTGTAGCGCGGCCCGGACACTTTGTCTGGCGCGAGGGCGGCATCCAGCGCCGACATTTCGGCGGCGCTGAGCGATACGGAAGCGGCGCCGACGTTCTCCTCCAGGTATCGCTGGTGCTTCGTGCCTGGGATCGGCACAATGTCCTTGCCTTTGTGCAGTAGCCAGGCGAGCGCGATCTGCCCGGGTGTCGCTTTCCTGCGTGTCGCCAGCTCGCGCACCGCCGATGCGGCACGCATGTTCGCGTCGAAGTTCGCGCCTTGATAGCGCGGGTCGTTCCGCCTGAAGTCGTCTTCCGTGTATTCCTCGGCGCGCTTGGCTGAACCGGTGAGAAAGCCGCGGCCCAGCGGCGCGAATGGTACCAGGCCGATGCCGAGCTCCCGCAACACCGGGATGATGCGTGGCTCGAGGTTGCGCTCCCACAGTGAGTACTCGCTCTGGAGCGCCGAGATGGGATGCACGGCGTGCGCGCGGCGGATCGTCTGTTCGCCAGCTTCCGAGAGTCCGAGGCAGCGGACTTTTCCCGCCCGCACCAGCTCCGCCATCGCTCCGACCACATCCTCGATGGGAACCGACGGATCGACGCGATGCTGGTACAGCAGGTCGATGTGGTCCGTGCGGAGGCGCCGCAGCGAGCCCTCGACGGCTTCCCGCACGTGCGCCGGCCGGCTGTCCACGCCCGCTACGGCGCCATTACCAATCTTGAAGCCGAACTTGGTCGCGATGACGACACGATCGCGTTTGCCCGCGAGCGCGCGCGCCAGCAGCTCCTCGTTGGTGTAGGGTCCGTACACCTCGGCGGTGTCGAAGAACGTGACGCCCAACTCGATCGCCCGATGGATGGTCGCGATGGACTCACGCTCGTCACGCTCCTGCGCAGTGCCATAGGACTGACTCATGCCCATGCAGCCCAGGCCGAGCGCGGAAACGGTGAGCCCCTGTGTTCCCAGCGTGCGTGTCGTCAGCATGCCATTCCCCTCCTCGCCCATTGTAATCGAAACCATGGCGCACTTCACCACCCCCATCTTGACAGCATGACGAGATGGCTGCTGGCCTTCCGCACCTCGTTTCCTACATCCTGACCGCATGCCAGACAGAGATTCGCCCCGGCGCCAGGCGCGGCTCGACCTCCCGCGGGGGACGCTCTCCAGTGATCGCGCTCCGAGCGGAGTAGGGGGGGCGCTCGCGGATTGCTTCGGCGTCCGGGAACTATAGGAGAACCACAGAGTGCACAGAGGAACAGAGTGGTTTCTGTGACAACCACGGCCCAACACGTTTCTCTGTGCACTCTGTGTTCTCTGTGGTTCGATGACTTGTACGGCGTGACGGCTTAGGCTCGGAGATTGCGGGCCCTCCAACGCGTCGCGACCAGGCGAACATGCCCGGTTGCACGTCACCCACCATCCGTGCTCGGGGGATACTCACATGGCAACAGGCAAACTGAACGGCAAGCGCGTCGCGGTCCTGGCGACCGACGGCGTCGAGGAATCCGAGCTCACCGAACCGCGCAAGGCGCTGGACGATGCCGGCGCGATCACACAGCTCGTGTCACCCAAGGACGGCGTCATCAGGTCGTGGCAGAACGGCAACTGGAGCCGCGAGCACAAGGTCGACGTGTCGCTGGCTGAGGTTGGCTACAACTACGACGCGTTGCTCCTCCCTGGAGGCGTGATGAATCCGGACAGACTGCGCATGGATCCCAGGGCGGTCGGCTTCGTGCGCTCGTTCTTCGAGCAGGGCAAACCCGTGGCCGCAATCTGTCACGGACCGTGGCTTCTGGTCGAAGCCGATGTCGTACGCGGCCGCACCGTAACGTCATGGCCGTCGATCAAGACAGACCTCAAGAACGCCGGCGCCGACTGGGTCGATCGCGAAGTGATCGCGGACGAAGGGCTCGTGACCAGCCGGAAGCCTGCGGACATCCCCGCGTTCAGCAGCAAGATGATCGAGGAGTTCGCCGAGGGCATACACGAAGGCCAGCGGCGCGTGATACGGACTGCGACGCAGCCTGAGGCGTCGGCAAGGTAGGGTTACTGGGGTTGACGGGTTGACGGGTTGACGGGTTGACGGGTTGACGGGTCAACGGTTGTCGGCTTCACGTCGATAACGTGTGAACCTGTCAACCAGTCAACCCGTCAACCCGGCTCAGTCGAGCGAGAACGGCGGGTACTCGTCGCGCAGCAACAGCAGATAGACCTCGAGACGCGCGTTCCAGCGAAGCACGCCAACGCCGAAGTCGTACAGGGCCCGTGGATAGCGTCCGGTGAACAGGATGGCAAACCACGCGATGATCGTCGTGAACGCCCACGCAATTCCCAGCAGCCACACGCAGATGATGTGCGGAATGGCGAGGATCAGCCGGAACGCGACCGTGAGCCGGTCGCGCGGCTGCGCCTGCGGCATGACGCGCACAACGGCCGGATAGGGTCCCTCACCGAATGGCGGGTATTCGTCGCGCAGCAGCGTGAGATACGCGACGGCACGGACGCGCCAACGCACGTACATCGCCGCGAGGTTCCAGAGTCCCGGCGGGTAGTTGCCGCCGAAGATGATCGCGAACCACGCGATGAACGAGACCACCGCAGCCACAACACCGAGCACACCAGCGCTGCCCCAGTGCACGCCAGCGTCGTCACCCGAGCCGACCGACAGCGCGAACGCGATGGGGCCGCCGACCAGCAGGATGTGCGGGAGCGCGAGGAAGAACCGGAAGAAGCACGTCAGCCGGTTGCGATCCGTCAGGGCCGGCTGGACCGTGACGATGACGGGATGCGTCTGCTCGTGTGCGCCGTGCGCGCCGACGCCGAAATGCGTCTCCATGCGCACACACAGGCGCATGGACCGCGCCGTGTGTACGCTAGGTGGCGGACTTGAGTACGCGCGCCGCGACCGCGACGTACGCGATGGGGCTCACGCGCAGCCGGCTGCCGCTGGCCGCAAAGTAGCGCGCGTTGATCTCGCTCGGACCAAGGACGTCGACGTTCGCGAAGCCGAGGCTGGCGAGACCAGTGCGCAGCTCGTGCGGGTCCAGATGTGTCCGGAATGGCTCGCCGCGGCGGGCCAGCCGCCGGCTGCGGAGCCACACCAGGAATCGCATCAGCCACTCGCCGCGACGCAGCCTTCTGAAAAAGTCGAACGCGATGCCACCGTCACGGCCGGCGAGCGACGCCACTGATCGCAGCGTGGCGTCGATCGCGGGCAGCTCCAGGTACGGCGTGACGCCGAGCCAGGAGAAGAACGTGGACTTCGTCGGATCGAGCCCGGCGGTGAGTAGCTCCACCGTGAGGTCCTGTCGCTCGAAGTCCACGGGCACAAAGGTGAGGCTGCCCGCTGGCTTCAGACCTTCGTCCTGCAATCGCTGTCGTTTGAACGCCTGCGTGTTGGGATGATCCACTTCGAATACGCGCAGCGCGGGATGCGGATTGCGCAGCGCGAACGTGTCGAGGCCGGCACCGAGGACTACATACTGTGTGACGCCACGCGCCACGGCGTCGGCGAGCGCATCCTCGGCAATGCGGCTTCTGGCCGCGAGCGCAGCGCGCAAGTACGAGGAATACCACGAGCGCCCGATGCGATCGGGATTGGTCTCCAGTATTCCGCGCGCCATGGGCGGGAGGATGCAGGCGGCGAACGGGTCAGCGAACAGCGGCGGCTGATCCAGCGTCTGGTGTGCGGCACGCTGAAGAGCCACCATGACAGCCGACCAGCTTGGGGCTTCCTGATGCATTCAGTGCATTCTCGCGGCGACCGGGTCTACTCGCAACGTCGTCTGGACGACATAATGAAGCGATGCCTCCGAGTCCTGGGATCGGGATCTGCCGCTCTGCGCGCTACTCGTGATCGGCGCCTGAGGATCAGGACGGTGCCAGCGATGCGGTTCATTGCTGCGATTGCGTTGGCCGGTGCGACCGCTCATGCAGCTCTGTCGCAGTCCCTGCCGAAGCGGTCGATGGGGCAGGACGTGGCTGACTGCACGGAGCCGGTTGACGATCACCCGTGCCGGGTGGCAGTCGACCGCGTAGCGATGCTCAGGTCCTCTGTTGACACCTCCATTGCTGCAGCCAAGACGCCCCGAGTGTGGGTTCTGGTCAGCGCAACTGGCGAGGTGAAACACACCCGCATCCATCAAAGCGCGGGAGTCGATGCCGATCTCGCCGCAGTCAAGGTGGCAAAGGAGCTTCGCTTCGAACCGGCCGCGATCGCCGGCAGGCCAGTGGCCTCTTGGCTCGTCCTGCCGATCAACGTCAGCGCCGTTCCTGAGTCTTGTGACATCATGGCCGTACCGGCGAGCGCCGGCGTTGCGAGGTTTGTTGATTCCACCGTTTTTGACAAACCTGATCTCGGGACCCAATACCACTTCGCCGCAGCGAAAGACCTTGGTCTGGATGACGCGCTGTTCGATGTCTTTCTGTTCCCGGCGACGAATTGGCCAGAGCCGGCGCGGCAGGGTGCCGACATGATCACGGTGCTCGAAGGCTACCAAAGGGACGGAAAGCTTGCGGAGTTTCACGTGCTGAAAGCCGGGGCCGAGCGAGTGGACGTTCAGTCATCGGCAACCCGGAAGCGTTTCGAGGGCTACATGGTGCGCGCCGAACTCAAGACGACCGATGAAGTCAATCTCGAGTCGCTGATGTGGGTGTTCCGCGACCGCGATCGCTACGTGAAGTTCCGGATCACCTACCCGCCCACCCGCGGCTATCGCGAAGCGGCCGTCGGATTCATCATCCAGGTCCTTGAAGCGCTCGCTTCCGCACCGCCGCATTGCCGGTAATCTCCGCTTGATCACACGAGGCAAGTGAATGAGCGTGCATCTCGTACTGGCTCTCGCCGCGATTGCCGGCGAATCGCGGCCAGCTGTTCTTTCCCAGCTTCCTGCGCCGGTCGCCGAGCGACGCATGGTGGTGGACAGCGGCCAGCTGCTGCAGGCAAAACTCAAAGCAGGCGGCATCGTCATGGGCCGTCTCCTCACGACGCTCGTCAAAGGCGACACCCTGGCTCTGGTCCTGTTGTGCGAAGAGAGCGACGGCGGCGGTAAGTGCAGTACTTCGGGTGGCGCGGGTGCACGCCAGTTGAACCTCAACGAGGTTCGTGACCTCTGGGTCCGCGGGACACAAAGCGGCTACCTCGGGTGGCTGGGCATCTACGCCGGTGCCATGGTGGGGGCGAAACAGGACGGAGAGGAGGGAGGACCTTTCACGGCTCTCGGCGCAATCGCGGGGGCCTCGCTGGGCGCGGCGATCGGCTCGCTCTTCGGCGGCTGGGTTCCCCTGACCCGCTGTGGCCCTCACGGACCCTGTGGCTGGGACTACGAAAAGACCCCGGCTGCGATGCGCGACTCGACAAGTTCGCAGCGCTGCATGCACTGCGCCGGCTATGGGATGCTCGCCACCCCCGTTGCTTTCATCTTCGCGCCCGCGACACTCATCGCCTGGCCGCGGATGAACGATCCATTCGGCTCGTGGCTGCGGCCCGCCGACCATGTCGCATTCAGAGCCGGCGGAATGGTAGCTGGCGACACCGCTTTATCGGGCGCCCACTCGGAAAGCCTGGAGTGGCTGGCGCATGGTGTGTACGGCGAGCTCCGCGTCGCCACGTGGTACCGTCCGCAACCCTTCATGTATCAGACAGCGCGCGTTGGCCGGCTGGTTCAGCGCCGGTCCGTGCGGGCCGGATGGACGCTGGGTTATCAGCGGACGCCGCTGGACAGGTCGCAGGAGGGACCCGAGCTCGCGCTGCCGCTCATCCTCGGTGGGAAACGGTTCTGGCTGCGTTCGGAAGCGTCGTATGTCGTTTCGCCCGAGAGGGTAAACATGAGCTACCGGTTGCAAGGCGAGTCTCGCATCCGAAGCTGGCCCCTCCATGCGGGCTTCGACCTCGAGTTCAAGAGCAATCGCGACACTCCATACGCCAGCGGTCTGTCGGCCGTGATGGCCATCCGTCCCTGACGGCCCGCAGCGTCGGCAAGACGGAATACGACAGGCAGCGACTCCGCGCGAGATAACAAGTCTGTAACACGCGCTGTCGATTTTGACACTCCTCGTTCGTTGATGTGGTAAGGAGAGGAGTGGAGAATCGATCATGCTGACTGCAACCGTCCATGCCCGCGACGGAGTCCGGTTCGTCGCGCGCGCCGAGTGCCCCACGCAGCTGTGCGCGCTCATCATCGACTACATCCGCGAGCGCTGCGACCATGTCCTGTGGTCCGCGGCCGCCGCCGACGTCCGCGCGCTGATCGCTGACGACAAACCGCACGCCGCCATCGCCGTGTACTTCAATCATGTCGGCGAGCGCTGGGATGAGGAGTGGCTCCGCTTCGACGGAATCGACGGCCTCACGTCGCCCGGCCTGGGACGGTCGCGCGCCGCCTGACGCCGGTCGCACCCGTCCCGTGACGGGTCGTCCCGTCGGACGTCCAGATTGCAGACGTAGTCAATCGCGGGAGGCCAGAGTGACGAGAATCCTCGTTGGAGCCGCGGCATGTCTGCTGGTGCTGGGCGGGTGCAAGGTGAATCCGGAAGTCCGGACGACGCCTGATGACAACGCCGCACTGATTTTCGGCTACTACGACATGTCGGAGTCGCCGTACGAGCTGGGCTGCGTGCGCATCACGCAGGATGAGCGAGCGGGCGTGGCGTATCGTCAGTCCTGCATGACGACGCTGAAGAACGGTGTGTTCTTCCTCGAGAACGCCCCGCCGATGAAGTACCACGTGCCGTTCTTCTACGCCGGCGGAAAGCTGCACATGCTTTCCTCGGACAAGGCGGACGTCTTCGCGGTGTCGGCCAGATCGTTCTACTTCCTCGGCGCCTACAAGTACAAGGTCGTCGATCGGAACCTGGGCGACGTGCTCAAGCTCACGCCTGAGAAATACGGGTTGAACCGTGTGAGGAGCCCGGACGAGACGGCCGTGCTGAAGATGCTACTCGAGAATGTCCAGAGTCCTCGCTGGAAGCAGCGGATCAGGGCGCGCCTGGCGCAGAAGTAGGACTGGTCGAGGCCTTTGCCGCAGGTCCAGTGCGACTCCAGCCCCCCAAGAATCGAGGGACAACCCGCGACGACGTCAGGTGACGTCGGAAAGCTGTGTCCTGCGCCACCGCGCACTGGCCTGTCCGAGTCAAAGGTTTTGCCCGTCGCTTTGACAAGGACACGCTCATGAAATGCCCGAAATGCTCAGGCCCCCTCCGCCCAGTGACATTTGGGAAAACCGAGATCGACCGCTGCGAGACCTGCGCCGGCCTCTGGTTCGACATGTTGGAGCACGAGGAACTTCGAGCCGTTGCAGGCTCCGAGGCCATCGACACTGGCACCGCCCGCGACGAATTCCTGGACGCCAAGGAAGACGTGATGTGTCCGCGGGACAAGGCCAGAATGGTTCGCATGGTGGATCCAGCGCGCCCGCATATCTGGATCGAGTCGTGTCCCCTCTGTTACGGCGTGTTTCTCGACGCCGGCGAGTTCCGCGAGCTCAAGAACGACCCGTCATTCATTGAGCGCCTGCTGCGCCGGCGTCGACACAGGCCTCTCACCTGAAAATCACGTCGTCCCGAGGATGCGTCGCAGCTGGGCCTTGTCGACCTTGGCGCCAGCGAAGTCGTCGAACGCACGCTTTGCCGGAGTGATGATGTGCCGCTTGATGAACGGCGCACCCTCGGCCGCGCCCTGGTCCGGCGCCTTGAAGCAGCACTCCCACTCGAGCGTCGCCCAACCCTGGTAGTCGTATTTCACCAGCTGCGTGAAAACTCGCGACCAGTCCACCTGCCCGTCGCCCGTTGAGCGGAAACGGCCGGCGCGATCCTTCCAGCTCTGGTACCCACCGTAGACGCCCGTACGGCCATTGGGCCGGAACTCGGCGTCCTTCACGTGGAAGCAGCGAATGCGCTCGTGGTAGAGATCGATGTACTCGACGTAGTCCAGCTGCTGGAGCACGAAGTGGCTGGGGTCGTACAACAGGCACGCGCGCGGATGATTGTGGAGTGCCTCGAGCAGCATCTCGAACGTGGCGCCGTCGTGGATGTCTTCGCCCGGATGGACTTCCCACGCCACGTCCACGCCATTCTCGTCGAACACGTCGAGGATCGGCTTCCAACGGCGCGCCAGCTCCGCGAATCCTTCCTGGACGAGACCCGCGGGCCGCTGCGGCCACGGATAGACTGTATGCCACATCAGCGCACCGGTGAACGACGGCATCGCCTTGCAGCCCAGGTTGCGTGACGCCTTGGCGCAGAGCTTCAACTGCTCGACGGCCCACGCGGTTCGCGCCTTCGCGTTTCCGTGCACGTCCTTGGGCGCAAAGGCGTCGAACTGCTCGTTGTAGGCGGGATGCACCGCAACCAGCTGGCCCTGCAAGTGCGTCGACAGCTCGCTGATCGCGACGCCGTTCTCGTTGGCGACGCCCTTGAGCTCGTCGCAGTATGTCTTGGACTCCGCCGCCTTCTTGAGATCGATGCAACGTGAGTCCCAGGTGGGGATCTGCACGCCGACATAGCCAAGCTGGCCCGCCCAGCGCGTGATGGACTTCCAGTTGTTGAACGGCTCTTCGTCACCCATGAACTGGGCGAGGAAGATTCCGGGACCCTTCAGTCCCGGCTGCGCGTTCATCCTGGCAAGCACGTTGTTGGACGCGGCGGTGAGCTTGGTCGCCGACTTGGTGCGGGCGGTCGTGGTCATTGGTGAGTCCTCGGAGACTGGTCAGCTGCCGAACCGCGCTCAGGCGGTGATCCCGGCGTTCTTTCCCTTGCCCTTCCCACGGCTCGAGGCGACTGCCGGACCGTCGAATGTCTGTGAGTGCGACACCTTCACCCAGCGTCCCGTCTTGGCGGACTTGAGCGACGACTCGATGACTTCCTGATTGGCGGCGCCGTCGGCGAAGTCCGGACGGAACGGCTTTCCGGATTTCAAGGCCGAGAGAAAGTCCGCGAGCGTGTTGGTGAACGTGTGCTCGTAGCCGATGATGTGGCCGTCGGGCCAGTAGTTGCCGGCGTACGAATGCGCGCCGCCGTTCATGCACATGATGTTTCGAAAGCCCTGGGTGCGCGTGTCGTCATCGAAGCTGAAGTACTCCAGCTCGTTCATGCGCTCGAAGTTCCACACCAGCGACCCGCGCGTCCCGTTGACCTCGATGCGGTTGTAGTTCTTGCGGCCCGCCGCGACGCGACTCGCCTCGAAGCTGGCTGTCGCGCCGTTGGAAAGCCGCGCGAGAAAGAGCAGCGCGTCGTCCACATCCACGGCGCGCTTCCCTTTTCCGTCGGGCAGGCGGCGTTCCTTGATGAAGGTCTGCTCCATCCCCACCACGTCCTCGAACTCGAGCCCGGTGAGAAACCGGGTCATGTCGATAAGGTGAGCATTGAGATCGCCGTGCGCGCCCGAGCCGCAGGTGGCCGCGTCGTGACGCCACAGCCATGGGCACGATTCGTCGGTCAGCCAGTCCTGCAGATACACCGCGCGCACCTGTTGCACCGTACCGAGCTTCCCGTCGGCGATGAGCTGCGCCGCCGTCATGGCGGCGGGACAGCGACGGTAGTTATGCCACAGCAGCGTACGCACGGGTTTCCCGTCGGCCGTGCGCGCCTTGCTGGCGGCAGTGGCCAATGCCCGCGCCTCCGCGACGGTCATCGAGAGCGGCTTCTCGCAGAGCACGTGCTTGCCGGCCTTGAGCGCACGAAGTGAAAGGTCGTAATGGCTGACGTTGGGCGTCGCGACGTCCACGACGTCGATGTCCTTGCGGGCAAGAACGGCGTCGATGTCCGTAGACGTTTCGGCCCATCCCCACGTCTTCGCCGCTTCCGTGAGCGGGCCCGCGCTTCGACCCACCAGCACCGCGCGGTCTATCCGATAGGGACAATCCGGGAAGAAGCGGTTCACCTGCTGGTACGCGTTGGAGTGCGCGCGACCCATGAACGCGTAGCCGATCAGGGCAACCTTGAGCGCTGGTTTGTCAGCCATCCTCGAGCCTCGTGGACAAATGGGCGGGGGATGGACATTCGGCGCCGGAACGCGCTGTGACAAGGGGCGCCCGCGGGGGATCCTGGTGTTGCGCCCAACCAGACCGCGCTCCTAATTGGCGCTGCTGACCTGCGAACGAGCAACAGACATGACCGATCTGACGAGACGAGACTTGTTGAAGGGAGCGGCGCTGGCGGGCGTCGGCCTGGCCGCGAGCGGCGGCATCGTGCCGGCCCTCGCCGACGACAGCACCGGCACGCATCCCAACCTGGCCCCTCCCGCGCCGGCATCCCGCGCCACCATGAAGGGTGTGCGGTTCGAGCGCCACGAGGTGGTCCGCATCGGTATCGTGGGCACGGGACTCCGTGGGCGCAGCGTTCTCTCGGAGCTGCTGGCCATCGACGGCGTGCGCATTACAGCCGTGTGCGATGTGGTCGAGGACAAGACGGCGCGAGCCGTGAAGATGTGCACTGATGCCGGGCACTTGGCTCCCGCCGTGATCGTGGCGGGAGACCATGGCTTCGAGAAGCTGGTCGCGCGTGACGACGTGGACTTCGTCTACACGGCTACCCCGTGGGAATGGCACGTGCCGGTGATGCTCGCCGCGCTCAAGCAGGGCAAGCACTGCGGCAGCGAGTGTCCGATCGGGACGACACTCAAGGCCCTCTGGGCGCTGGTGGACGCCAGCGAAGCGGCGCGTCGGCATTGTCTCCATCTCGAGAACTGCAACTATGGCGAGACGGAGATGCTGGTGAACCGCCTGGTGCACGAGGGCATCTTCGGCGACGTCCTGCACGCCGAGGCGGCGTACCTGCACGACCTGCGGGAGATCCTCTTCGAGAACAAAGACGAAGGTCTCTGGCGGCGAGCGTGGCACACGCGGTCGAACGCCAATCTGTATCCCACGCACGGGCTGGGTCCCGTCTCATGGTATCTCGATATCCATGCCGGCGACCGCTACGACTACATCGTGTCGGTGGCCGGGCCGCATCGCGGGCTCGAGCTGCATCGCGAGGCGACGGTCAAGGATCGCTCCGACCCAAAATGGCGCGAGCAGTACGTCACGGGTGACCTCAACACGTCCATCCTCAAGACGGCGAACGGCAGGACGGTGATGTTGCAGCACGACGTGTCCAACCCGCGGCCGTACACGCGACACAACAGGCTCCAGGGCACCAAGGGCGCGTTCGAGGACTATCCGCCGCGCATCTATGTCGAGGGGCAGGCCGGCGGGGAACGTTGGGCGCCAATCAATGAAGACATGAAAGCAAGGTTCACGCACCCGCTGTGGGCCAACGTCGGCGAGCTGGCCCGCAAGAAGGGCGGCCACGGCGGCATGGACTTCATCATGGCGTACCGCCTGGTGCAGACGATGCGCGAAGGGCTCGCGCCCGACTATGACGTCTACGACGCGGCCGCGTGGAGCGCGCCGTTCCCGCTCTCGGAGATGTCTGTCGCGAAGGGGAGCGCTCCCATGAAGTTCCCGGACTTCACGCGTGGCGCGTGGGCGACGCCTCGTGTCAGCGGGTGACCCCGGCTCGCAGGCTCGGAGAACGTTGTCCCCATGAGATTCACGACGCTGGACTGGATCATCGTCGGCGCGAGCATCGTCGTCTCGTTCCTGCCCGCGCTCTTCTTCGCGCGCCGCGCGGGCTCGAGCACCACGGAGTTCTTCACGAGCGGACGCGCCGCGCCCTGGTGGCTGATCGGCGTGTCGATGGTAGCCACCACGTTCAGCACGGACACGCCCAACCTCGTGACCAACCTGGTGCGCGAGAAGGGCGTGGCCAACAACTGGGCGTGGTGGAGCTTTCTCCTCACCGGGATGATGACGGTGATGCTCTACGCTCGGCTGTGGCGGCGCTCCGGCGTGCTCACCGATCTCGAGTTCTACGAGATCCGCTATTCCGGCCGGCCTGCGAGCTTCGTCCGCGGCTTCCGCGCCGTGTACCTGGGTCTCTTCTTCAACTGCGTGATCATGGCGCTGGTGAATCTCGCCGCAGCCAAGATCGCCAACATCCTCCTCGGCTGGCCGATGGGGAAGACGCTGCTCATCTGCGCGGCGCTCAACATCGTGTTCGCGGCGACGTCCGGGCTGTGGGGCGTGCTGGTGGCGGACTTCATCCAGTTCGGCATCGCCATGACGGGGTCAGTTGCTGCCGCGTACTTCGCGCTGCAGCGCCCCGAGGTGGGCGGACTTCACGGGCTGGTGACGAAGCTCGACGCGCGCACGCTTGGCTTCGTCCCGGACTTCGGCGATTGGTCGCTGACCCTCACAGTGCTCGTTCTCCCACTGGCGGTGCAATGGTGGGCCGTGTGGTATCCCGGCGCCGAGCCCGGCGGCGGCAGCTACATCGCGCAGCGGATGCTCGCGTCCAAATCCGAGAAGGACGCCCTCACGGGCACGCTGTTCTTCAACGTTGCGCACTACGCACTGCGGTCGTGGCCCTGGATCATCGTGGCGCTGGCGTCGATACTGGTCTTCCCCACCCTCGACGACATCGCGCGCGCGTTTCCTTACGTAGATCGCTCGCTCATCGGGCACGACATCGCCTACCCCGCGATGCTCACCTTCCTGCCAGCGGGCTTCGTCGGGCTGATGGTGGCCGGCTTGCTCGCGGCTTACGTCTCGACGCTCGTGACGCATCTCAACTGGGGCGCGAGCTACCTGGTGCACGATCTCTATCGTCGTTTCGTGCGGCCTGGCGCGGACGAGCGCCACTACGTGTTTGCCGGTCGCGTGGTCACTGCGCTGTTGATGCTCGCGGCGTCCGGTGTCACCTACGTTCTGGACACGGCGCGAGAGGGCTTCACCGTGCTGCTCTCGATCGGCGCCGGCACCGGGCTGCTCTATCTGCTGCGGTGGTTCTGGTGGCGCGTGAATGCCTGGAGCGAGATCAGCGCCATGGTCAGCTCGTTCCTGGTGTCGAGCGGGTTTCTCGTCGCCGCAAAGCTGGGCGCACGTGTCCCGGATCACGTGGCGCTGCTTTGGACGGTCGCCATCACGAGCGTCGTATGGATCGCGACGACTCTGCTCACGCGCCCCACCGACGAGGCGACGCTCGTGACGTTCTACACGTTGGTGCGACCTGCGGGCCGCGGCTGGGCGCCGATCGCGGCGAAGGCCGGCGTCGGGCCCTCACCGGACTCGCTGCCGCAGGCGATGCTCGGCTGGGTGCTCGGTTGCGCGTTCGTCTATTCCGCGCTCTTCGGCGCCGGCAGCCTGGTCTACGGGCGCTGGTCGCAGCTCGCGCTGTGGCTTGTCGTGTTCATCGTGAGCGGGCTTGGCGTGCGACAGATCCTGCGCGGCTTCTGGGCGAACGAGACGGCCGCGCCGGCTGAGGGTACGGGGCCCGCGCACGTCGCCGACCGTCACGTATTGCCCGCTTCCGACTCGCGTCCAACGTCGCGCACGTAGCGGGATGCGCGCGACGCAGGCAGTGGTTCTCGCGCGCGGGCTCGGTTCGCGCATGCGTCGCGACGACGGCACTTCGCTGAGCCGTGAGGAAAGCATTGCGGCCGGCTCCGGCGCCAAGGGGATGATGCCGATCGGTGCCGCCGGACGCCCGATGCTCGACTACGTGCTCTCGGCGCTCGCGGACGCCGGGCTCACGGACATCGTGCTCGTCGTCGCACCGGAGCACGACGGGATCCGTTCGTACTATGCGCGAACGACGCCTACCCGACTCACCATTCGCTTCGCGGTGCAGGCGGAACCTCGCGGCACCGCGGACGCCCTCCACTCCGCGCGTGAAACCGTTCGCGACGCGCCGTTTCTGATGCTGAACTCCGACAACTATTACTCCGCTGCTGATCTGCGGGCGGCAGCGGAGCTCGGGGTCTGCGGCCTCGTCGCCTACGAGGCGGAGGCGCTCGCGAGGGAATCCGGCTTCGCGTCGGAGCGAGTCCTGCGCTACGCGCTGCTCGACATCTCACCCGACGACAGGCTACGAGCCATCTGCGAGAAGCCGGGACCGGACCATCCGCTCGCCATCGCGTCCGAGCGCTGGGTCTCGATGAACCTCTGGTCCTTCACGCCGGCGATCTTCGAGGCGTGCCGGCGGGTGCGGCCGTCCTCCCGCGGCGAGCTGGAGCTGCAAGATGCAGTGACGCTCGCGATGAACGACTTGGGCGTGCGGTTCGCGGTCGCTCGGCGACGGTCCGCCGTGCTGGACCTGTCGCATCGCGGTGACATCGCGATCGTGCGCCAGCGTCTGTCAGGCATCGTCCCTCGTCCATAGAGCTTGACCATGCTCACGCTTCCGTTTGGGAAATCCAGATCTACCAAGAGGGTTTCGGAAACGCCCCGAAGGTCGGAGACTCCGGAGGTTCTTGTTTGGGTTGCGGCATCGAGACTTTGCCTCGAGCAAACCAACAAGACACTTCCGGCGCCACGAGTTGCCCGAACGATGGTCAACCATAGGAGGTTGTGACGCGCACGTACGTCGTTCCGGGCCGAGTTGAGCTCGTGGGCAAGCACGTCGACTACGGCGGCGGCCGATCCCTCACGTGTGCCGTGGATCTCACGCTCCGGGCGACGGCACGGCCAGTGTCCGGCCGAGTGCTGCGCGTGCACCAGCGCGGGTCGCGTGACGTCGTCAGCGTGGCGATCGATGCGAGTGCGCAACCGACGCGCGTCCACTGGAGCACCTATGCTGCGGCGGTGGCACGCAGGCTGGGACGCGACTTTCCGCATGCCAGAGGCGGAGTCGAGCTGTGGGTCTCGAGCGACCTGCCTCGGTCCGCGGGACTGTCCAGCTCCACCGCGCTCACCATCGCGCTCGCGCGCGCAGTAGTGGACGCCACCGGCATCGCCGCGGACCCCATGTTCATCGAACATGCCGGAGCGCCGATCCGGTTCGCTGAATATGTGGCGGCCATCGAGACAGGGGCGGCATGCGGGCCGTTCGCGGCGGACGACGGCGTCGGCGTCCGCGGCGGCGCGCAGGACCACGTTGCCATCATCTGCGGTCGCGCGGGGATGGTCGGGCAGTTCTCATATATCCCGGCCCGCGAGGAGGGTTGGGCGCCCTGGCCCGCGGATCAGTCGTTGGTCATCGGCGTGAGCGGTGTGCACGCGGCCAAGACCGGGAACGCGCGGGATGCGTACAACCGCGCGTCTGACGCCGTGCGCTGGCTGGTGCGTCAGTGGAACGGGCTCACGTATCGCAACGATCCGACGCTGGCGGCCGCGATCGCGAGCGCGCCGGACGCGATCGGGCGAATCGAGCGGACTGCCCGCGACGCGGAAGGGGCGCCGGTGAGCGCAGCCTACCTCGCCACGCGCCTGGCGCAGTTCCGCGAGGAGTGCGACGTCATCGTGCCTGGTGTCGCGAGCGCGTTTCGCGCCGGCGATCTTCAACGACTTGGCGCGCTCGTGGACCGTTCGCAGGCACTGGCCGAGCGGGCGCTGGAGAACCAGGTGCCCGAGACCATCCATCTGGCGCGGAGCGCGCGCGAGCTGGGCGCGGTGGCTGCGTCGGCATTCGGCGCCGGATTCGGCGGCGCCGTGTGGGCGATGGTGCCGTCGGGTCGAGCCGAAGAGTTCTCCGCCGGCTGGCACGCGTCGTTTGCGGATGCGTTTCCCGCTCGCGTGGGACGAGCGCGATTCGTCATCACCAAGCCGGGATCTCCATTCGCGGCGGAGTGACGCCGGCCGGAACTTCGGACAAGGAAAGGAGAATAACTGTCGGTGTCCGAATCTCGAGGCTCGATGTGGTGACGCGACACGGCCTGGTAGCACTCTCGGTCATCATCGGTATCGCGTCGTGCGATGCTCCCACGGCGATACCAGCAAACGCGGAGCGCTTCGATCCTCCCGCGGTGTACGCGCGCTGGTGGTCCATGACAGCGGCGTGCTCGAAGCGTTCGCGCAGCATGAGCTCGATAACCTGGTATCGGGTCCCAGGCTATCAATTTCGTCACGGTGGCCGTCCGGACGCCCTGGGACACCGTCAACGTCGAACCCTGAGATCGCGACTACACAGCCCGCCGCACGATGACGTGCATTCGGCCCTGGCTTAACGCCGCGGCGCGACGAACCGGCGCGACTGCCGCTCGTACGCGTGCGCCAGGGACAGGACGCGCGAGTCCGTGCCGGGAAGCCCAACGACCGACAGGTTGAGCGCCGGCAGGCCGTCCGAGCCCATTCCTGCCGGCACCGACACCTCCGGGAGCCCCAGCCAGTTGCCGTAACCGAGCGTGGTGCGCACGTCCGGCCACTTGTCCTTCACCAGTGGCGCGTTGTACGGCATGGTCGGGTAGACCATCGCGGCCACGCCAGCCGCTCGCATCGCCGTCGCCAGCGACGCCACCACCTCGGCGCGCGAGCGCGCGAACGACCGGCCAGCTGGATCCTCCGCCATCGGCTGGTCGAACAGCGCCTCGCACTCCTCATACGTGGCAGGGAGAGCATCGTAGAAAGCGCGATAAGCAGGATAGCCTTTGCGGATCGCCCCGCGGGGATCGTTCGTGCGTCCGGCAAAGTAGAGCAACAGCGCGTTCGCGGTCGGCGCGGGTGAGTTCTGGTTTATGGCGACGTCTCCGCGCACCTTTGCCGCGGCGGCGAAGGCGTCGCGATAGTCCAGTCGTGTCACAGGCGGCGTGAAAGCCTCGACAATCGCACCCGCGCCTTTCAAGTCGCCAACCGCTCGGTCCCACACCGACAGCGCCTCGGCGCTCATCTGGGCGCGCGGAATGTTCGGCTCCGCGAGCCCGAGCTTGACCCCGGACAGTGCATCGTCGCGTAGCGCGGCGAACGGCGCAACGTCGAACGCAGTGGCCAGCGCCAGTGGGTCGGAAGAATCCGCTCCCGCAATTGCCGCGAGCAGCAGCGCCGCGTCCGCGACCGATCGCGCGAGCGGGCCGTGCGTGTCGAGGTATGGCCATGTCGGAATCACGCCCGTTCGCGGCACCAGCCCGAACGTCGGCTTCATGCCGACAACGCCGGAGAACTGCGCCGGAATGCGGTTGGAGCCGCCGTCGTCCGTACCGAGTGCGGCGAATGCCATTCCATCCGCAACGGCGACCGCGGAACCAGCGCTCGAACCGCCAGGCGTTCGCGTGCCCGTCGGATCGTGCGGATTCATCACCTGCCCGGTGTGGCTGCTGGTGCCGTTGCCGTGATAGGCGAAATCGTCCGCGGCGGTCTTGCCAAGCACGATAGCGCCCGCCGCGCGCAGCCGAGCGACTTCGACCGCGTCGCGCCGCACGGGTTCCGGAAAGAGTCGCGCCCACTCGGCGCTCGAGCCGGTGGTGGGAAGTCCGTTCACGTCGTAGATGGCCTTCGCGAACACCGGGACGCCGTCCAGCGGTCCGAGAGTCCGGTTGGCGCGCAGGCGAGCATCGGCAGCGCGGGCCTCCGCGAGGGCCGTATCGGACAAAGCATCGATCGCGCGCCAGCGCGTCCCTTCCGCGCGACAGCGCTCGAGCGCGCGCGCCGTCACCTCGGCTGCGCTCCACGTGCCGCGACGACGACCGGCCTGGTACTCGGCGACGGTCCCGTCGAGCGGATCGCTCGCAACCAGGTTCCATCGCGAGAAACTCGGGAGCGTTGCAAGTGCTGCCAGCTGGGCGAGGGCTTCGCGGCGAGTGGGCATCAGGGCAATTGGCGCATGTCGGCGCTTCCGGTCAATGGGTCTTCAGTCTCCCGCTGGCAACGGCGTCGCGGATCGACCGATCGCGGAGATGGTTGGAGTCCGGGATCGATTCAATTACATCTTGCTGCAGCCCGAACCCCCGGGAACACACATGAGCAGACCTGCCGGCACCACTGTGAGCGCCGTCGTGGCACTTCTCGGAAGTGTCTTCACGCTTCTATTCGCGGCGCTGATGTTGACCACAGCGTTCATGCCGAGGCCGCAGACTACTCCGCCGGGCTTTGCGAACATTGCGCTGGGATCCGCCGCGTTTCTGGCGGTGCTCGCGGCATTGGGACTGTGGACGTCGGTCGGGTTGTTCCGTCTGCGTCCATGGGCGCGCACGTCGATCCTCGTGTTCGCGGGCGTCATGGCAGTGACGTCGCTCCTCTCGCTGATTTTTGTGCTCCTCATGCCGATGCCCCCCGGGACCGATCCTGCCGTCGCGCGATTCGTCCGGCCCATGACTCTGACGATGTTCGGCGTTCCCTTCCTGATCGGCGTCTGGTGGTTGATCCAGTTCAACACACGCACGACGCGTGAGGCGTTCGCCGCGGGAGTCGTCGCCTCGGTGCCGGCACGTCCCATGAGCGTCACGATCATCGCATGGGCGAACATCGTCGGCGGCATCTCGTCCCTCTTTCCGATCATCGCGCGACTGCCCGCCTTCCTGGCCGGCCTCACGCTCACGGGCTGGGCGGCGGGTGTGCTCTACGCGTTCTTTGGCGCCATCGGGATTTACATCGGCCGAGGCCTGCTCGAGCTGCGTGAGCGCGCCAGACTGCTGGCGATCGGTTGGTTCGTGGTGTCGTTGATCCACATGGCGGTGGTCACGTTCGTTCCGGTGGTCCGCGGCCGAATGCTCGAGATGCAGAAGTCGATCGCGGGTCCCCAGGCGCAAGCATCGCCGTTCGACACGGCGGTGTTCACGAAGGTGATGTTCGGATTCGTTGCCGTGCTGGCGGTTACCGCCATCTGGTTCCTGATTCGGAATCGCGCAGCTTTCAAGACCGAGAGCAACTACCCGTGAGTGCCTATGCGAATAGCGCTGAACGTGATTGCAGGTCTCGCCCTTTTCATGGGACTGGTTTGGTTCCTGCAGGGAATCAGCGTCCTTCCCGGCAGCTTCATGACGGGCCAGACCAAGTGGGCGGTCATTGGTGCCCTGCTCGTGCTGGCCGCCATGGCCGTGTTGATCTTTGCGAATCGTCGCGGCCGAGGGTAGCACCTGAGCGGCAGCCAAACGACAACTACGCATCCGAATTCAACGCATCGAGCGAATTCAACGAATCAAACCAACTCCCCAATGTGTTGTTGTTGATTCGGCAGGCATTCGCAGAATTCGGATGAGTAGTTGCTGCTGACAGGGCTATTCAGCCCTCAACGCTACAACTGGATCGACCGATGCCGCGCGGCGCGCGGGAATCCAGCTGGCCGCCAACGCCGCGCCGCCCAGCAGCAACGCGGCGCCGCCGAACGCGATGGCGTCCGTCGCTGGTACGCCGTACAGCAGGCCGCTCAACAGCCGCGTTATTCCCAGCGCCGCTGCCGCGCCAGCGAGGACGCCAGCGACGGCTAACACCGCGCCCTGCCGCAGGACCATCCCGAGCACGTGTCCACGCTGCGCGCCAAGCGCGACACGTACGCCGATCTCACGCGTACGCTGCGCCACGCTGAACGCGGTGACCCCGTAGATGCCCAGCAGCGCCAGGAGAAGCGCGACGCCGCCCAGACTCCCCGCGACGTAAAGCGCCAGCCGTTGGGGAAAGAGCGCGAGCGCGGCGTTCTCCTCCAGTGTGCGCTGACTCAGGATCGGCAGGTTGGTGTCGAGCTGCGAGATCATTCGGCGCAATGGCGCAACGAGCGGCGCGCCCGGCGGGCCGCGCACGATGAGCGTCATGCGCGGCGTGTATCGTTGTGCGAAGGCAACGTAGATGAAGTTGCGCGGGCTCTCGCCCAGCGAGCGATACTTCGAATCACGCGCCACGCCAACGATGGTGAGGACGTGATCGTCATTCTTTATCGTGCGTCCGAGCGGATCCTGGCCGGGAAAGAGGGTACGCGCAAAGGTTTCGTTCAGGATTGCCACCTCGGCCACGCCAGCGCGATCCGCGGCGGTGAACGCACGGCCGCGCACGATCGGGATGCGCAGGGCCTCGAAGTACGCCGGCGTCACGACGTTCCAGTCCTCGTTCCAGCCGCGCCGCTCATCGGGCGCCGAGCGCCCCTCGACCTCGACGCCGCCCAGCCCCATTCCGCCTCCGGAGATTGGCAGCATGGCGGTGAGCGCCGTCGTGGACACCTGGGGCAGCTCGCGAGACCTGGTGAGCAGTTCATTGGCGACCGCGTCGCCGCGCGAGCGGTCGTACCGCGGAAGGTCGAAGTCGAGCGACACGGTGTGCACGCCCGTTGCGTCGAATCCGGCGTCGAGTCCGCGTGCATGCTGCAGCGCTCGGCCAAAGAGACCAGCGACGATCAGCAACAGCATCGAGAATGCGATCTGAGACACCAGCAGCGCGCTGCGCAGACGCTGGCGCCGTCCGGAAACTGCGTCAGCCTTGAGCGCGGGCACGAGCTCCGGCTGCGAGCTCTGCACCGCGGGGAACAGACCCGCCGCGATGCCCGTCACCAGCGACGCGCCCAGCGCGAAGGCGAGCACGCGCCAGTCGATGCGCGGATCGAACCCCAGCTGCACGGGCAACCTGGGGATGAGCGACATGAGTCCACTCACCATCACACGGGCGAGCAGCACACCCGCCGCACCGGCGACCGCGAACAGAATCACGCTCTCGGTGACGAGCTGCCGCACGAGCTGAGCGCGCGACGCACCGATCGCGAGACGCACCGCAATCTCACGGCGTCGAGCCGCAGCGCGCGCCAGCAGCATCCCAGCGACATTGGTGCTCGCGATCACCAGCACCAGCGTGGCGATCGCAAACAGCATTGCCATGAACGTCGCGACAATGCGGCGCCCCTCGCCGGGGAGCAGGCTGGCGGCGGTCACGGTCAGGCCCTTGCCTCGATTGACGTCCGGATACTCACGCTCGAGGCGCGCGGCTATGGCGCCCAGCTCCGCCTGCGCGGCATCAATGGACGCGTTGGGTGCCAGCCGGCCGATCGCGATGAGTTGGACCGATCCGCGGCTGGCGAACGTGCCGGCGTCCCAGCCGAGCAGCGTTGCGGACATCAGCGGCACCCAGAGATCGTGCGTAAGCACGAACGGACCCTGAAAGCGCTCGGCGGCGACGCCGACGACGGTGAACGGCGCGCCATTGAGAGTGACTGTTTTGCCAATAATGGATGAATCCGAGCCGAACCGGTCGCGCCAGAACGCGTGGCTCAGGACGATGACCGCGGTGGCACCTGGTGCACGATCATCTTCCGGCAGGAAGAACCGACCGAGGAACGGACGCGCCTGAAGAACGTCGAAAAAGCTGGCGCTGACGAGGCCCCCCTCGACGGGCTCCGCGCCGCTTGACCCGCCGAGACTCATCGGCTGCGACCCCAAACGCACGGCGGCGAGGCCAGCGAGGGTCGTGGCGCCGGCGCGATAATCCACAAAGTTGGGATAGGAGAACGTGTCGAAGCCGCGACCGTCCTGCGTGCGTCCCACGCTCACGAGCCGCTCGGGGTTGCCGACGCCCGGGGGTGGACGGAGGAGCAGCGTACTGGCAAACGTGACCATGGATGTGGTCGAGCCGACGCCGACGGCGACCGACAGCACGGCGATCATCGCGAAGAGCGGCGTGCGCGTGAGCGCGCGGATGGCGTAGCGAACGTCCTGGCGCAGGCGGTCGAGCATGGGCCCTCTCGGATCACGTGTCCGCTACCGACGACGTGATCTTTCGCCCGTTGGTTTCACAGGCCACCTCTGGGCGTCTGGTCAACGTATGTTCCTTGCCGGCCACCCAGGTTTTTGCGTGTATTATCACCACCTGACAATGAATCTCTTCAAGGGACGAGTTCCGGGGTTCATCATCGGCGCGGCGGCCGCCATCATCGGCGCGGTTTCCGCCGT
>DASTVV010000184.1:0-15660 GCA_035758925.1 Gemmatimonadaceae bacterium | reverse complement strand
GTTGCTCCGGCCGCAGCGATTAGACGGAAAGGCCGCGTGCTAGTCATGGGCGTCCTCCGAACCCCGCTCTTTCCCAGTCGAGCGGGACATCGCTGCGGCGTTGGAAGCGCACTGTATCGCCGTTGGCGCGGATTAGGGCGTCGGAGAGGCTGTCAGCGGACTGCGCCCGGGAGCGGTAAACCACGACATCCCAGCTCCTGACGTTCGATCCCAAGAAAAACAGTCGATCCGACCTTGACTGCCCGTCACTGTTAGTAGTCGCGACCGGAGTTTCCGTCGCAAGTTCCCAGCGGGCCACCTGAGGATGAAATCGGACTCCGGGCAAAAGCAGCCTCGGAACAGTACTGATGCGCCGTTGCGATTCCTTTGCAAGGCGCTCGACGGCACCCTCTGGGGAGATCGGCACGTTCATCCCCATCGGAATGCCTGAACCATCTATTTCATTGCCGACAAGAGAGGCAGGATCGATACGCGACCCTGCGAACCGCAGGTTCGTCGCGGCGGCCGCTACTGCAACGCTCACGGCTGGCAGAGCTCTGCCGTCACAATAGCTGAACAGCCACTGAGACGACACGGCATTCACGAGTGACTGCGAAGTGCTCATGGGCGGTTCGACATAAGGCGACAGGGCGTAAAACACCCGACCGCAACGCCTGAGCGCCGCGAAATCGATCTTTGCTCCGTGTACCCGCTCGAACCATGAAGGAAGCGTAGGCGCGTAGACACGAACGTACGCGTCCGCCAGCGCAGCGGCCTCCGCCTCTCCCAGCTCCGTGCGGCTCCAGCCGCTGCTCAGGGCTGGCAATACGAATTGGCCGTCTGCATCCAGCGCCGCAGCTGCGGCGCCAGTGACATGAGCGCGATCAACTCCGGTGTTGTCGGGCCGTGTCAGGTTTTCAGCGTCGCGACAACCACCGGCCAACAGGGGAATGAAGACGAGCAAGCATACCTGACGCCTCACTCTCTCGCTCATATGTCCTCCGCTTCAGCGACTCCTCGAACTATCGGGTTGGAGCCCCTCGTCGGATTCCGCGCGAAGACAAGGTTGATCGAAACAGATGCTCCTGCAAGGCGGCGAAACTTTGCGCGGCTGGTGGCGCGGGCCGAAGATGCACGTACCCATGCGCGCGAAGTTGCTCAGGCCAAGCGCCCCGCCTACATTGCGTAGCCGTGTCGGTCGGGCGCGTAAGTCCTTTCCGGCGCGGGGTATGAAGACCCTCGCCGTCATCCCAGCACGACTGGGCGCGACGCGCCTCCCCCGAAAACCTCTTCGCCTTCTGGCCGGCCGACCGCTCGTCGTCCGCGTCTGGGAACGCGTTGCGGCGATGGAGGTTGCTGACCGCTGCGTCATCGCGACGGATAGCGAGGAGGTGGCAGCCGCGGTGCGTCAGAGCGGCGCCGAGGCGGTGCTGACGTCGGCGACGCACGCCTCCGGTACGGATCGTGTCGCCGAAGTGGTGAGACGTGGTGAGTTCGACGGGTTCGACGCCGTGCTCAACGTCCAGGGCGACGAGCCATTCATCGCGGTCGGCGCAGTGCGCGGTGCCCTGGGCATGCTGGATCGGAACTTCGAGATCGGAACGGCCGCCGTTCACGCCACCCAGGGGATTCTTGCCGAGCCGAGCGTTGTGAAGGTGGTGGTCGCGGACGACGGACGTGCGCTGTACTTCTCACGCGCGCCCATCCCGTTCCTTCGCGAGTCGAAGGAGCAGGAGGATGCGACTCTGCTGAGGGATCGCGTCTGGCAGCACGTTGGCGTGTACGCGTACACGCCGAGGGCGCTGGCGCGCTGGGTGGCACTGCCCACGCACCCGCTCGAGCGGATCGAACGGCTGGAGCAGTTGCGGCCACTGGCCGCTGGAACGGCGATCGGCGTGGCGCTGGTGTCCGGGCCGCTGCGTCGTGGGATCGATACGGAAACGGATCTGGCGCAAGCCAATACGGAATGGACCATCTTTAGCGGAGAGCCAGCCTGATGTCATCCAACGCGCGTCCCTCCCACCAGCCGACGAAGTTCATCTTCGTCACGGGCGGAGTCGTCTCGTCGCTAGGGAAGGGGATCGCGGCCGCATCGTTGGGCCGACTCCTGGTGGAGCGTGGCCTCCGGGTCACGATGATGAAGTTCGATCCCTATATCAATGTCGATCCGGGGACGATGTCGCCGTTTCAACATGGGGAAGTGTACGTCACCGATGATGGCGCGGAGACCGATCTCGACCTCGGGCACTACGAGCGGTTCATCGATCGTCCGCTGTCACAGGCCAACAACGTGACGACGGGGCGCGTCTACCTCAACGTCATCACCAAGGAACGCCGCGGCGAGTACCTCGGCTCCACGGTTCAGGTCATTCCCCACATCACGGACGAGATCAAGTCCGCCATCCGGCGCGTGGCACCCGAAAACGACGTGGTGATTGTCGAGGTCGGCGGAACGGTGGGCGACATCGAATCGCTGCCGTTCCTCGAGGCCATTCGTCAGTTCCGCCACGACGTCGGTCGTGAGCACGCGATCTTCCTGCACCTCACGCTGATTCCGTTCATCGCGGCGGCGGGCGAGTTGAAGACAAAGCCGACGCAGCACTCGGTGCGCGAGCTCATGGAGATCGGAATCCAGCCTGACCTGCTGATCGTTCGCACCGAGCGCCCCATCTCGGATGACATCAAGCGCAAGATCGCGCTCTTCTGCAACGTGGAGTTCGGCTGCGTCATCGAGAGTCCGGACGTGCGCACCATCTACGAGATCCCGCTGCGCTTCCACGAACAGGGCTTCGACGAGAAAGTGCTCGAGCGCCTCGGCTTGGACGCGCCGCGGCCCGACCTGGGCAAGTGGCGTGAGCTGGTGACGCGCGTGCTCGAACCCCACGACCGCGTCCGCATCGCGGTCGTCGGCAAGTACACGGATTTCGTCGACAGCTACAAGAGCGTCCAGGAGGCGCTCATCCACGGCGGTATCGCCAACGACGTGGGCGTGGATATCGAATGGCTGTCCAGCGACGACTTCACGGCGCCCGATCGCGCTGCGGAGATTCTCGGCTCGTATCACGGCCTCCTGGTGCCCGGCGGATTCGGCGTGCGCGGCGTGGACGGCATGGTGGAAGCCATCCGCCACGCACGCGTGTCGGGGCTCCCGTTCTTCGGAATCTGCCTCGGGATGCAAACCGCGATCATCGAATTCGCGCGCAACGTGTGCGGCCTCGAGGACAGCCACTCGTCGGAGTTCGCGCCGGAGTGCGACAACGCGGTAATCTCGCTGATGGAGTCGCAGCAGCACGTCACCGACATGGGCGGCACGATGCGGCTGGGTGCCTATCCGGCGCGTCTCACGCGCGGCTCGCGCGTCGCCGAAGTGTATGGCGTTGCGGAGATCAGCGAGCGGCACCGGCACCGCTACGAGGTATCCAACAAGTATCGCGATTTGTTCGTCGAGAACGGCCTGCGGCTCAGCGGACTGAGTCCCGACGGACAGCTCGTAGAAATCATCGAATATCCACAGCACCCGTGGTTCATCGGCTGCCAGTTCCATCCGGAGCTCAAGTCCCGCCCAACGCGAGCGCATCCGCTGTTCGCCGGATTCATCTCGGCGGCGGTGAGGGTGAAGCAGAAGCGCCGCGAGTCCCCGCCGACGTTGGTCGAGGCAGGCGACTGACGTGCGCATTTTCCCTGAGGATGCGCTTTTCGTCATAGCTGGTCCCTGCGTCCTCGAGGACGACGCGCTGAATCTCAAGGTGGCGGAGCATCTCGCCGGCTTGGCGGAAAAAATCCCTGGCGGTGTCGTCTACAAGGCGAGCTTTGACAAGGCAAATCGGTCCAACGCGAGCGCCCATCGCGGTCCCGGGCTCGAAGGTGGTCTGCGCGCCCTGGAACGGGTGAAGAAGGCGACGGGACTCCCCGTGCTGACCGACGTGCATCTCCCAGAGCAGTGCGCGCCGGTGGCCGAAGTGGCGGACGTGCTCCAGATCCCGGCGTTTCTCTGTCGGCAAACGGATTTGCTCGAAGCCGCTGGAGCGACGGGCAGGGCCGTGAACATCAAGAAGGGCCAGTGGATGCATCCGGAAGGCATGCGCGGAGCCGTGGAGAAGGTGCGCGGCGCATCGGACATTGCCGTCACGGAGCGCGGCACGTTCTTCGGGTACGGCGATCTCGTGGTCGACATGCGTGACTTCAATCGCATGCGGGACGCCTGCGGCGTCCCGGTGATCTTCGACGCAACACACAGCGTCCAGCAGCCAGGCAAGGGAACCGGCGGTTCGAGCGGAGGCGCCCGGCAGTTCATTCCGCCGCTGGCGCTCGCCGCCATCGCTGCTGGAGCGGACGGCGTCTTTCTCGAGACCCATCCCAGGCCGGACCAGGCGCCGAGCGACGGCCCGAACATGCTGCCGCTCGACCAGCTCAACGCGCTCGTGGATCGCATGGTATCGGTATGGAGCGCGACCCGATCGTGATCCCGCCACCGATTCCTTCCATCACGCCGGAGATCGCGCGCCGCGTGCGCATCGTGGGACTGGACGTGGACGGCGTCCTCACCGACGGCGGCATCTATCTGGGAAGCGTCGGCGACACGGCGCACGAGTTCAAGCGTTATGACATCCAGGACGGCCTGGGCATCCACTTTCTGCGTCGCGCGGGCCTGCGCGTCGCCATCGTGACGGGCCGCGTGTCCGAAAGCGTTCGTCTGCGGGCGCGCGAGCTCGAGATCGAGGACGTCGCACAGGATTTCGGCGCGCGCAAGCTGCCGGCGTTCCAGGCGATGCTGGATCGCCATGGAATCGACCCCGCGGACGCTGCGTTCATCGGTGATGACTTTCCCGATCTGCCCATCCTGAACGCCGTGGGCCTTCCAGTCGCCGTCGCGAATGCCGTTCCCGAGATACTCGCGGTGTGTTCGGTGCGACTCACGCGAGCCGGCGGTGCCGGTGCCGTCCGCGAGTTCGCCGAGCTGCTGCTCAAGGCCCGCGGCGAATGGCGCGCCGTCTCCGACGCGTACGTGGCCGAACGCTCGCGCGAAATCGGCCGGGGGGGCGCGCGGGTATGAGCACGTCAGAAGCGTCGCGCATCATCGATCGCGGACGTCGCGTCCTCACCATGGAGCGTGACGCCCTGGCCGGAACGCTGGAGCGTCTCGGGAGCGAGTTTGCCCGCGCCGTTCAACTCCTGCGCGACACCAAAGGCCGCGTGATCGTATCCGGCGTCGGGAAATCGGGCCTCATCGGTCGGAAGGTGGCGGCCACGCTCACTTCCACTGGGACACCGGCCTCCTTCCTCCATCCCGCGGACAGCGTCCATGGAGACCTCGGCATCGTCGGCGCGGATGACGTCGCGATCCTGATCTCCAAGAGTGGCGAATCCGACGAGCTGCTGGCGCTCATCGATCACCTCAAGCGCCTTGGCGTCCGCATCATCGCCGTCATTGGCGAAAGCGGATCAACCATGGCACGCCTCGCGGACGTCGTGCTCGATGCGTCGGTGGAGGTCGAGGCCTGTCCGCACGATCTGGCTCCGACCACCAGCACGACCGTCGCGCTGGCGATCGGTGATGCACTCGCGGTCGCTCTGCTCGAGGAAAAGGGATTCCAGCGCGAGGACTTCGCGCGACTTCACCCGGGCGGGTCGCTGGGACGGAAGCTGATCACGCGGGTGGACGAGATCATGGAGCGCGAGCGCCTGCCCGTCCTGCATTCAGGCGACACCATGCGACAAGCCATCGTGCTCCTGGCCGAGCGGCGTGGCATCGCGATCATGATCGACGGCGGCGACAAGGTGACCGGCGTGATGACGGCAGGCGACCTCACGCGAGCCATGGAGCGGGAAGAGAACATCCTGGCGCTGCCACTGGATCGCGTACTCAACAGGGCACCCAAAGTCGCGCGGACCGATGAGCTGGCGAGCGCGGTAGTATATCGTATGGAAAAACACGGAATCATGGCGATGCCGGTGCTCAGTGCTCCGGACGACCGGCTGGTGGGCGTCGTCCATCTGCACGACCTGATGCGGGCACGCCTCGCATGAAGTGGCTCATGATGGCAGCCGTGGCCCTGATCGCGGCGGCGAGTTGCCGGAAAACGACTCAACCTCCCGTGGCGGGCGAAGCGAGCCTGGCGGACAGCGCCGAACAGATCATGCTGGATGTTCACTCGGTGCTGACCAACAGCGGCGTGAAGCGCGGCGACCTGTACGCGGACACGGTGTTCGTGTTCAACGACCAGACGCGCTTCGTCATGCGCCGCGTGCGCGCGACCTTCAATACCGAAACCGGAGCTCCAAACGGCACGCTCGTTGGAGATCGGGGAACGTACGACCTGCGATCCCAGGTACTGGAGGGCTTCGGCAACGTCGTCGTGACGAACACCGAGGGAAACCGCCTGGAGTCGAATCACCTCAAGTACACGCAGGCCACCAATCAGGTCACGAGCGACAGCGCGTTCACGCTGACGAAAGGCAAGGACGTGCAGCAGGGGATGGGGTTCATCTCCGACCCCAACATCACCCGGTTCCAGTGTCTGCGCGCCTGCCGTGGGTCCGCGACCGTCCCGCTGAATACGTTTCCCAACCGGTGAACGTGCGCGCGCTCTGCGTGGCCCTGGCGGCCATGGTCGTCGTGCGCGCCGCGCACGCGCAGCCGACGCAGTGCAACTTCGAAAACACGCCCGAGACGCGCCAGCTCAACATCAAGCTGCCGAGCGGCAACTACAACTCGTTTCTCGGCGCAGGCGTCCGAGTGCGCTGTCCGGCCAAGCAGCTCACCCTCCAGGCGGACAGTCTGGAATCCTACGGCGACGAAGACCGCTTCTTCCTGCTGGGGCACGTCCATTACGTGGAGCCCAGGCTGGACCTGACGTCGGACTTTCTCACCTACTATCGCCGCGACGAACGTGTCATCGCAAACGGCAACGTGGACGCGCGCCTGCCGAGCGGCTCGCGACTGAAGGGCCCCATCGCGGAGTACTGGCGGGAGATTCCAAATGTGCGACCGCGATCCAGACTGCTGGCCACGGGCCGGCCAACCATCACCCTCATCCAGAAAGACTCCGCCGGCAAGCCGACCGAGCCCACCACGGTCCTGGGCAATCAGGTGACGATGGAAGGCGACAGTCTCGTGTATGCTGGCGGCTCAGTGACGGTTACCCGGACTGACGTCATCGCCCGTGGCGACTCCATGGCGCTCGATAGCGGCCGCGAGATTACCGTTATGATGCGGAATCCGTCCATAGAGGGAAGACGCGAGAGACCCTTTACGCTCGTTGGGGAGCGCATCGAGCTCACGTCCCGCAACCGAAAGCTGGAGCGAGTCATTGCGAAGGGAGCCGGGAAGGCCGTGAGCCAGGACATGACGCTGTCGAGCGATACGATCCACCTGCGCGTCGCCGACGACCTGCTCCAGCGCGCGATCGCGTGGGGCCCGGGGCCGGTGCGCGCGCGCGCCAAGTCTCCCACTCAGGAGATCGTATCGGACTCGATCGACGTCACGATGCCGAACCAGAAGATTCGCGAGATGCACGCGGTCCGTGACGCGGCCGCGGAGGGCAGGCCCGACTCCACTCGGTTCACAGCCGACACTACAGACTGGATGCGTGGCGATACGATCATCGCGCGGTTCGACACCGTCCCCGCCAAGGATACGACCAAGGCCACGAAGATTCGCGAGCTGGTGGCCGTCGGTGACGCCAAGTCGTACTACCATCTCGCGCCGTCGGACAGCGCCGAGCGTCGGGCTGCGATCAACTATGTCATCGGCAAGGAAATCATCGTCTCGTTCCAGGACCAGAAGGTCTCGAAGGTGACGGTGATCGATCAGGCCGGCGGCGTGTACCTCGAGCCGAAGCGCGTCACGCAGCGCACGCCGTCGGACACGACGCGGCAGCCCGCTCCGGCCACGGTGCCTTCGAGGAACCCGGCGCCTGTGTCGCGGCCACCGATGACGGCACCGTCGCGCCCGCCGGTCACGACACCCTCGAAGCCTCCCACGGCCGCGCCATCGAGGCCATGAGCACCAATCCGATTCAAGCCATTCTCGAGCAGTTGTCGCGCTCGGATCGCTCCGCGGCGATGGCGCTGCACTCGCTCCTCAGCGTCGCGAGCGATGAGGGCGTCGCCAGCTTCAACAGCGCTGCCAAGGTCTACCGGGACGATCATCTCGCGGCGCTCCGCGCCTCCGGCAAGGATGCCGAACGCGAAGCGGGCCGGCTCGGCCTCGACCAGGTGCGCGACCACCTCGCGCGCAGCGTCTTTCCACGCCTGGCGGGACTCGGACTGATCATCCTGCCGCCGGGAGGTCTGTTGGCGGCCTCGCCAGAAGCCATCGTCCGCCTCAGTGACGAGTTCTGGCGTTATGTTCAGGCCAGCCGGATGCAGGTTGCGAACGCGCTGCGTGAATCCGGCGAGCATCCGTCGCTACTGGAGCCCGCGACCGAGGAACGCCCGGCTGGCAGCGTGCTGGAGGCGACGTCGCTCGTGAAGATGTACCGGCGTCGCAAGGTGGTCAATGACGTGGCCCTGAGGTTGCAACAGGGGGAGATCGTCGGACTGTTGGGCCCGAACGGCGCGGGGAAGACGACGACGTTTTACATGATCGTCGGACTCATCCCGCCCATGAGCGGTCGGATTCTGCTGGACGGGCAGGACATCACGACGATGCCGATGTATCGCCGAGCCCGGCTCGGCATCGGCTATCTCTCGCAGGAGCCCTCGGTCTTCCGGAAGCTCTCGGTTGAAGACAACATTTTGGCGATTCTCGAGACACTACCGATCTCTGCCGCCGATCGACGCACGCGGCTGGAGCAGCTTCTGGACGAGCTGAGCATCAAGCACCTTCGCCAGAGCAAGGCGTTCTCTCTGTCGGGTGGAGAGCGCCGACGGCTGGAGATCACGCGCGCCCTCGTGACCGAGCCGAAGTTCATGATGCTCGACGAGCCGTTCGCCGGCGTGGATCCGATCGCCGTGCATGACATCCAGCAGATCGTCGCCAACCTCCGCAATCGGCAGATTGGCGTCTTGATCAGCGACCACAACGTCGAGCAGACGCTCGACATCGTCGACCGTGCATACATCATGTTCGACGGCGAGGTCCGTGTCTCGGGATCCGTGCGAGACCTGGTGTTCGACGACACCGTGGCCGACATCTATCTCGGCCCCACGTTGACCGCGAGACTGCGGTCGCGATTCTCGAATGGCGGGCCGGAGCAGGCGGCATGAAGGCGGGTCTTTCGCAAACCACGCAGCTCAAGCAGGAGCTGAAGATCAATCCGCGCCTGTATCAGGCGATGGATCTGCTGTACATGCCGCTGCTCGACCTCCAGCAGCACCTCAAGCAGGAGCTGCTGAACAACCCCTTCCTCGAGATGGTGGAGCCGGAGGAGGAGGAAGAGGAGCAGGAGGCGGAGGCCGAAGTCGAAGGCTCCGCGGAAGAGACCGAGAAGCAGCACAGCGACGAGATCGACTGGGAAGGGATCCTGCTCGACGGCTTCGACACGGGCGGCCGCAAGGAAGAACACGAGGAGCGCGAGTACTACGAGCCGGTCACCATCGATTCACGCGACCTCTCCGACCATCTGCGTGATCAGATCACCCTGCTCGACCTCTCCCCGCGTCAGGTGGTGCTCGCCGAAGAGTTCATCGGCAACATCGACGAGGACGGGTACCTCAAGGCCGGGCTGGAAGAAATCCTGCTCGGCGTCAACGACATGGTGAAAAGCGCGGCCGACACCGAGGGCCGCGACGAGGAAGAGCTGCCGCTGTACACGGCCGACGAAGTGGCCGACATGCTCGCCACCATCCAGAACCTCGACCCGCCGGGCGTCGGAGCGCGCGACCTGCGCGAGTGTCTCATGCTCCAGCTCCGGGAGGCCGGGCTCGAGCACTCGGTGCCGTATCGACTCGTTCGCGATTGCTTCGACGAGTTGATCAACCACCGGTGGAGCGAAATCTCGAAGCGATTCGGGATCAGCCCCGCGGACGTCCAGCGGGCGGCCGATGAGATCCAGAAGCTCGACCCCAAGCCGGGCATCAAGTACAGCGATCTGAGCGACAACTACATCATCCCGGATCTCATCGTCGACAAGATCGACGCCCGGTATCACGTGTTCCTGAACGACGCCAACCTCCCGCGCCTCAAGCTCAGCAAGACCTACCAGGAAATCGCGCGCGACAAGAAGAAATTCGAAGGCGAGAGCAAGGAGTTCATCTCCAACAAGCTCAACTCCGCGAACTGGATGATCCAGGCCATCGAGCAGCGTCGCCAGACGATGCTCAAGGTCATGAACTACATCGTCGACCGCCAGCGGGACTTCTTCGAGAAGGGCGTGCAGTTCCTCAAGCCGCTCACGCTGCGCGAGGTGGCGGAAGTCATCAACATGCACGAGTCCACCGTGAGTCGCGTGACGAACGAGAAGTTCGTGCAGACGCCACGTGGCGTGCTGCCGCTCAAGTTCTTCTTCTCGTCGGGCCTCTCGACGACCGCGGGCGAAGACGTCTCGGCGCGCGGCATCAAGGCCCAGATCGAGAAGCTCGTATCCGATGAGGATCCCAAGCATCCCCTGACGGACCAGGCGATCGTCAACATCCTCAAGCAGCACGGCGTGCAGATCGCGCGTCGAACGGTGGCCAAGTACCGGGACCAGCTGGGCGTCCTCTCCGCCAGAATGCGCAAGCGGTTATGAGCGCCACCACCCCGATGGCTACTCCGCTCCAGACCTCACGCACTCTGCAGCCCACCTCCCAGCCCGTCGTCGATGTTTCGGTGCTCGTCCCGGCAAAGGACGAGGCCGAGAATCTGACGCCGTTCATGGAGCAGGCCGCGATCGCCTTCGGTGCGGACGCGAAGACCAGCTACGAGGTCGTGGTCGTCGACGATGGATCCGTGGATGACACGCCGCGCATCCTGCGCGACCTCCAGAAGCGGTACGGGTTTCTCCGCGTGGTGCGGCATCGCAGCCAGCGCGGCATCGCGGACGCGCTGCGCACGGGATACCTCCACTCGCGCGGCCGCATCCTCGTGTTCTACCCCGCGGATCTTCAGTTCAAGCCGGAAGACATCCCTCGCCTCGTCGCGCCGATCACCGCCGACGAAGCGGACATGGTGACTGGATTCAAGGAAGGGCAGTACGACAAGAAGTTCGTCTCCGGCATCTACAACCGCCTGAGCCGCCGGCTCTTCGACGTCCAGGTGCGCGACCTCAATTCCGTGAAGGCGTATCGTCGCGAGATCATGGACGCGCTGCCGTCGCGACCCGACTGGCACCGGTATATGGTCGTGATCGCCGCGGCGCAGGGTTTCTCGATCGGCGAGATCCCGGTGCCGCTCTATCCGCGTCATGCCGGCAAGTCGAAGTTCGCCACCTGGCGGCGCATTCCCATCGGCGTGCTCGACATGCTCGCGGTATGGTTCGAGCTGCGCTTCGGGCAGAAGCCGCTGCTCCTGTTCGGCATGCTCGGCGCCGGCCTGTTCGCCGTCGGCGCGATTGCGGGACTCGTCGCCCTGGGCATCCTGCTCGTATCGCACGTCGGCGTGCGCTGGGCGTGGACGCTCATCCAGACCTGCCTCGTGCTGGGCAGCGTCTTCTTCGCCACCGGTATTCTGGGGGACCAGGTGGCTGGACAGCGCGCGGAGCTGCGCGAAGTGCGCCGCCGATTGGACGAGATCTCTTCCGGATCGGAGGCGAACGATCGCGCCTAGCACGATGAAAGTCCTCTTCCTCACTCACGCGTTCCCGCGATTTCATGGCGACTTCGCCGGGAATTTTCTTTTGCGGCTGTCGTCCGCATTGAGCGAACTGGGAGTCGATGTGCTGGTCGTCGCGCCGGCCGAGCCGGGCCTGCCGCCCACCGCGCAATTCAACGGCACCGGCGTCGATCGCTTCCGCTACGCCCCGCGGCGTTACGAAACTCTGGCCTACACCGGCAACATGGCGGAGCAGGTGAGGGATTCGTGGTCGGCGCGGTTGTCACTGCTTGGCTTCCTGGGAGCGGAGTTCCGGGCCGCCATTCGCGCCCGCCGCGAGTTCCGGCCCGATGTCATTCACGCCCACTGGTGGTTCCCCAGTGGCCTGGTTGGCACGTGGCTCAGCGGGCTGTCGCGAACCCCGCTCGTCACCACGATGCACGGAACAGACGTGCGCATGGCCCGCTCGGTGTCGTTCAGTCGCCCCGCCTTCCGGCATGTGCTCAAGAACTCGAGCGCGATCACCGTGGTGTCGCGCTGGCTGGCGCACGAGGCCCAGTCCATCGTGTCCACGCCGGCACCGCTCGTCGCGCCAATGCCCGTGGCCACCGACGTCTTCACACCATCACCTGGCCTGAGGCGGAACGACAACTCGCTGCTGTTCGTGGGACGCATCACGAAGCAGAAGGGACTCGACCTCCTGCTGCAGTCCCTGCTGTCGCTGCCTCCCGGCGTGACGCTCGACGTCGTCGGAGACGGCCCGGAGCGCGCAGCGCTGGAGAAGCTCGCGAGCGAGCTCGGAGTGGCGTCTCGCGTGCGGTGGCACGGAACGCAGACGCAGGAGCAGCTTGTCAGCTACTACCGCGCGGCGACGATGCTCGTCGTGCCGTCGGCGGACGAAGGACTTGGCCTGGTTGCGGTGGAAGCCATGCTGTGCGAGACGCCGGTGGTGGCGTTCGACTCTGGCGGACTGCCGGACGTCGTCCAGCACAGTCGCACTGGCTTCCTGGTCGGCGATCGGTCGCCCGATGCGCTGTCGGCCGCCATCGGAGAGCTGCTGGCGCTCGAGGATCGCGGACGCGCCCTTGGCGCCAGCGGCCGCCTGCACGCGCTGGCCGCGTTCGCGCCGGAGTCGGTGGCTCGGCGCTATGTGGACATCTATCACACGGCGATTGACGGCCAAACGTAGCCTGTTCCTCGCCGCGCAGTTCGTCGCCGCGGCCGTCGTTCTCTATTTCGTGGTGCGCGCGCTCGCCGCGCAGTGGGATTCGTTTCGCGCGCAGCCACTGGAGGCCCGGCCCGTCTGGTGGGCGGTCGTCGTATCGGGCGTGATCGTGCTGCTTGCGTACGCGCTGCTCGTGCAGACATGGCGCGTATTGCTCGACAGCGCCGGGCAATCGCTCGGCTTCTGGCGCGCCGCGAGGATCTGGACCATCTCGAACCTGTGGCGCTATGTGCCCGGCAAGGTCTGGCAGATCCCCGCGATGAGTGGACTGGCGCGTCAGGCGAACGTCTCGGCCGCCGCCGCTGCTGGATCGGCCGTGCTCAGCACGGTCCTGAACATCGCCAGCGGTCTGGCGATCGTGCTTGCGCTCGGCTGGCGCTGGGTGGACACGATCAGCCCCAGCGCACGCGCCATCGCGATCGTCCTCATCATTCTTGCTGCGCTGGGACTGATCGTTCTGCCGTTCGTGCTCGCGCAGTTCGGTGCGTGGGTGGCCAGGCTTTCGGGGCGCCAGGTTCAGCTCGACGCGCCGCCGGCACGAACGGTGTTTCTCGCGACGGTCGGCAACATCGCCGCGTGGCTGCTGTACGGCGTGGCGTTCATGTGGATGGTCCGCGGCGTGATCGGGAGTGCGGCTGGCGCCACGTGGCAGTACATCGCAGTTTACACCGCGTCCTACGTGGTCGGATATCTGATCCTGATCGCGCCTGGCGGGATCGGGCCGCGCGAAGGCGTGATGATCGCGCTGCTTCCGTCGCTCGGATTGGCGACGTCAAAACAGGCGGTATTGATCGCCGGAGCGTCGCGAGTCTGGCTCACGATTCTCGAGATCGTTCCCGGCCTTCTCTTCATGGCGCGCGACCTCGCGCGCCGACGCTCCTCCAGACAACCGCAAGATGTCTCGAACCACTGAGTCGTACGCGGCGCCCCCCTCCAGTTCGCTCCAGGCGCCGCGGTTTGCAAGCGGATGGGCGCTGCTCGTCTACGTGCTCGCCGCGCTCTCGCTGGCGTACCCGGCGTTCACGGGCGCATGGCTCGTCGCGCCGCAGAGCGACCAGTTCATCGCCGGCTACGCATTTCGCGAGTTCGCGTCGCAATCGTTGCGGTCCGGTGCAGGGTTCCCCCAGTGGAATCCGTACCTGTTCGGTGGACTTCCGTACATCGCCGCGATGCACGGCGACATCCTCTATCCGACGTTCCTGCTGCGGATGGGAATGGGCGCCGACCAGGCCATGACGTGGTCGTTCGTCATCCATCTCGTGCTCGCCGGCTTCTTCACGTTCGGGTTCCTCCGGGCGTGGGGCGTCGGATTCTACGGCTCGCTCATCGGCGGACTTGCGTACATGCTCAGTGGGCCCATCGCCGCCTACGCGTCGCCGGGTCACGACGGCAAACTCTATGTCAGTACGCTCATGCCGCTCGCGCTCTGGTTCCTCGTGCGCGGCATCCGGGATGGACGGGCGTGGGCGTGGGGCGCTCTGGCCATCACCATCGGCCTCGCCGTCCTGAGCCCGCATCCCCAGTTGCTCCAGTACATGCTGCTGACGTGCGGCGCGTTCTCACTCCTGCTGGCCTTCGGCGGGCAGGGAAGCGCGGCGCTGCCTCGCGACGTCGCATTCAAGCGGCTTGGCCTGGCGCTTGGGGCCGTGCTGCTCGGTGCAGTCATCGGCGCGGTCCAGTATCTCCCGGTTCGAGAATACGTTGCATGGTCGCCGCGCGCGGGCGGCAAGGACTACGCGCACGCCGTGTCCTACTCGATGCCGACCGAGGAGTTGTTCAACGCGATCGTGCCTGAGTTCAGCGGCATCCTGGATCGATATTGGGGCGTGAACCTCATTCACCATCACAGCGAATATCCCGGCGTGGTCGTATTGGTTTTGGCCGGAGCAGGGATGTTCGCGGGCGTCGCGGCAAGCCGTCGCTTTCGCTGGTTCTGGATCGGCACCTTCATCGTTTCTCTCCTGTGGGCCCTCGGCGGCAGCACGCCCTTCTATCAGCTCATCTACGCGGTGGTGCCGGGCGCGAAGTATTTCCGCGCGCCAAGCACGATGATGTTCGTGTCGATGTTCTCGCTGGCGGTTTTCGCCGCGCTGGGGGCCGAGAGGGTGCTCAATGCCGCTGCAACGATCCCCAAGCGGTTTCTCTGGATCTGGGCGGCAGCGATCGTTGGCATCGGAGTGCTCTTCGCCGGCGGCCTGCCGACACTCGTCGCCGAGGGAGTCGCGTCCAGGCTTGCGGAGTACTATCCACCCCAGGTGACCGCGTCGATCATCGACCGCGCCAGGGCCAACCAGTCAGCGGTCGTCCTCGGCTCGATGCGCTCCATTGCATTCGTGTTTCTCACGCTCGCCGTGATCGCCCTGACGGCGCGCGGCAGGATCGCCCGGCGTCACGCCGCGTGGGCTCTTGCAGTGCTGGTGGCTCTCGACCTCTGGATCGTGGAGCATCGGTACTGGATGTTCTCGCCGCCGGCGAAGGAAGTGTTCGCGTCCGACGCGGCCATCGCGGCCATGAAGCGGGACAGCTCGCCTGGCCGTGTCGTCACGTTCGACCCGGCACAATCGCGCTCGCCACGCGACCCGTCGTTCTACGACGGGCTGATGGTGCACGGAATGCGTTTGACCCAGGGGTACCACGGCAATGAGCTGGGCCGCTATCAGCAGCTTCTCGACGTCGAGACCGCGCCCCCGAAATTTCCGTTTCAGGGCGTGCGAGAGCCCGCTGCGCTCAGTCCGGAATTCCTCAGACATCAGAACGTGCACTACCTGTACACCACGCTTCC
>DASTVV010000144.1:0-66504 GCA_035758925.1 Gemmatimonadaceae bacterium | reverse complement strand
CCCGGCTTTGTGACGAAGCCAGGCCCCACACCCCAAGCCGCGGAGCAGCCATACATGAGCTTTGGTCTGATGGGCGGCTCCATGCAGGCGCAGGGACATGTGCAGTTCCTGATCAACCACCTCGTCTTCGGCATGAACGTGCAGGAAGCCATGGAGGCGGGCCGATTCCGCCACATGGACTCCACGCGGGTAATCGTCGAATCCATTCTGCCGGACTCCACGCAGGCGGCGCTGCGCGCGCTTGGCCATCGGATCACCGTCGGACGACCGGACCAGTTCGGCGGCAGCCAGGCCATCATCCGGCTTCCTCGCGGTTACGTCGCCGGCTCCGACCCGCGCAAGGACGGCCACGCGGCCGGGTACTAGCTGACCAAAACGCCCTCACGCCGGGTTATTCATGGACATGAATCACAATATCTCTCGACGCCACGCGATCGGGCTCGGACTCGGCTTCGCTGGCGCCGCTGTCGCTGGGTGCAAGCTCGAAGTTCCCCCGAGTCCGCCTGACCCACTCGATCAGCTGCGACTTACGGCCGTGCCCAAGGCGCCGACGCAGACCGTGACTCCCGGTCAGATCACGCTCGACGTCGGCACGCGAACGGCTCTCATGTACGTGCCCCAGGGCTATGACCCGACGCATCCCGCACCGGTGGTGCTCACGCTGCACGGCGCTGGCGGCAACGCGCAGGACCCGATCAACGTCTTCAAGGACCTCGCGGATCAGACCGGATTGATCCTGGTTTCCTGCAAGTCACTGCAGCCCACGTGGGGCGGGATCTTCGGCGACTACTCGGACGACATTCCGCTGTTCGACCAGGTCATGAAGATGGCGTTTGACATGTGCAACATCGATCCGGCCCGGGTCGGCATCGAGGGCTTCTCGGACGGCGCGTCGTACGCACTTCAGGTTGGTCGCGCCAACGGAGACCTGTTCCACAAAGTGGTGTCGTTCTCGGCGGGACTCCTGCTGTTCACCACGGGCATCCAGAAGCCGAAGTTCTTCATTGCCCATGGTGTCGCCGACGCCATCATCAACGTGAACGTCGGGCGGTCCATCGCGAACCAGTTGGCTAGCGTGTATGAGGTGACGTACCACGAGCACCAGGGCGGACACGAGATCCCGCAAGCTGTTGCGCAGGACGCGGTGACTTTCCTCACGACATAGTTGACCTCCGTCGGGACTAGCTTTCGATCTGTCCCAGCGCCCAGGCGGCGGCCTGACGAACCCGTGCGTCGGCATCGCGCTCGAGCGCCTGGATCAAGGGCTCGAGCGCTGCACGGGCTTCGAGCGCGCCAAGCGCCCACGCGGCCGCGCGCCGGACGCTTGGTGAGTCGTCGCGGAGCCGCCTGATGAGCGGCGTCGTTCCGGCCGCCTTGTCTGACAGGCCCAGCCCGATGGCGGCCACGTAGCGAGTCTCCGCACTCGCGTCGTCGAGCGCCTCCAGCAGCGCCGCCGTCGCGCTGCCAGCCTCGATGCGCCCCAGGAACGACCCCGCCACACGACGAACGCACGCGTCCTGATCGCGCATCGCCGACCGCAACGTGGGCACGACCGCGGGATCGTTGTGGTCGCGCTGAATCCAGTCTAGCAGCTGCGCCGCAGTTGTATCGGATGTCAGCGGGTTACCGCCCATCGGGCCCCAGTGCGACCACGACCCGTGCATGTCTACCTGCCTGATGGCCAACTCGCACAGCACGGTGTTAGTGCCGCGCACGGACCGGAGCAGCAGCGCCAAGGAACTCGTGTCATCCGGAGAGAGAGCGGCGTTCACGGCTGCCCCTAGCGGCTGAGCGCCGCCGTCTCGCGCGCACGCCATGCCAGCAGTCACGCCCAGCACCGTCATGGCTACCGCCAGCGACACTGCGTGCCAGAGTCTGCCCGTCATGGGACTAGTGCCTCTTGCTGCCGAGCGCCTCGGCGGCGACGCGCCGGACCTCGGGATCGGAGTCTTTCAGCATGCCCATCAGCACCTGGATGGCCTCGGGCCCCCCGATATCGCGGAGTGCTTCGACCGCGGCGCGCCGAATCTCGGTATCGGAGTCCGAGGTCAAGCGCTTGAGTGCGGGCACGGCCGCAACGTCGCCGATGCTTCCGAGGGATTCCGCCGCGTTCTTCCGCACGTCACGATTGGGATCGTTGAGCGCTTCGATGAGGGCTGCCGGCGCCTGCTTGATGTTGTCGATGTTGTCGATCGCATCCGCGGCTGCGCTGCGAACGTCGGCATTGGAATCCTTCAATGCGGCGACGAGTGGGCCGAGAATGCGCGGATCCTCCAAATTGCCCAGTGCCTCGATTGCGTGCTGACGGACGTCGGAGTTGACATCCCGGGCCAGCGCGGCCAACCCATCGATGAGTCCGGGAGTCTCGCCCTTGAGCTCACCGAGGGACTGCGCCGTCTGCTGGCGCACTTCGACATCATCATCCTTGACCATGGTGAGCAACGATGCCACCGCGGACTGCTCCTCGAGCTCGCCCAATGCCCACACGGCGGCGCGGCGTACCGGGATGCTCGCATCCTTGAGAACGCCGATGATCCCCGGAACCGCCGACGGATCGTCGATCTCGCCCAGCGCGCGGACGATCTTCTCCTTCACCGCCCCCACGCGCTCGTTCTTCAGGGCCTCGAGCAGCGGCGCTACCGCGCGGGAGTCGTCGATCTCACCGAGTGCGTATGCCGCGGCTTCGCGCACACGAGCGTCGGAGTCCTCGCGCAGGGCTTTCGCGAGCGCCGCGATGGCGCGAGGGTCACCCAGCTGGCCCAGCGACTTCACGGCCGCGAGTCGTACAGCCCCGTTGGCGTCGCTCAGAGTCTCGATGAGGGCCGCGACCGCACCAGTTGCTTGTCCGCTCTGTAGCGTCGCGACTTCCACTTTAAGCGAGTCCTGCTTCTGTGGCTGTTGCATCTCGGCTTCGGGCTGGCGAGCCGGTGCCGGCGCAGCCGGCGCCGGCGACATGGCGGCGAGCGGCATCACGACGGTGAGGAACAGCCCAGCCATGGCCACCGCACGCCACCGTGTGAGCCGGTTGCGCGGCATTTCCGGTTCCAGGATCGCGAGGAGACGTCCCTCGAATTCCGACTTCCGTGCCATCGCGACGGCGGCGGTCGGCACCGGAGGGGTGCCAGCCACGGTGCGCACGATGCTCAAGAGGTGTTCGGCGTAGTCCGACGGGACGGTTCCCGCGCGAAGCACCGCGTCGTCGCACGCGCGCTCGCCTTCCACGCGCAGCTTGTGCGCCGCCAACCAGGCGAGCGGGTGCGGCCAGTACAGTGCGCGCGTGATGTGCGACAGCATGTTCATTGCGAGATCTCCACGGCTGATGTGCGCGAATTCGTGCATGAGGACTGCCTCACGTCTCTCCATACTCCAGTGGGCTGACGACGTCGGCAGCACGATCACGCGCGCGAGCAAGCCGCACGCGAACGGCATGGCCACTTCGTCGCTGAGACGGAGGTCAACGGGCGTCGCGACGCCGAGCGCGAGCGCGGCACGATCGGCCAGCGCGTGCCAACGCTCGTCGGTGATTGCTGTGGCGCGACGCGCCATACGGCCGACGACGATGAGTCCGACGATAAAGCGGGCGAGAAGCGCGAGCACCCCGGCCAACCAGATTCCACCGAGGATCGTCGCCAGGGCGGGGCGACTCGTTCCCGGCTCGCTTTCGATTTCGCTCGCCTGAAGCGGAGTCGCGTCCGGCGCCGCCCCTGACCCGCTCCTGTCTCCCACAGCGTCGCTCGCGGGCGCGTGCGTGGCCGACCGCGCGTGAGCCACAGCGGTGTCACGTTCGTTGGCGAGTGGTTCCGTCAAGACGGGCTCCCTGGTCGGAAGCACGTGCAGGCGAAATGGCACCACCGCGGTGAGAGCCGGCAGCGCGACCAGTCCCGCGATCGCCAGGGACCACAGGAGGTGTCTGAGCGCGGCGGAGCGACGGCGAAGCAGCTGCGCCGCTCCCGCGACCAGCACGAGAAGGATTGTCGCGCGGATGAGGATGTCGATCATGGCTAACGCCCCTCCTTACGGGCGGAGCTGATTTTTCGAGTCAGGCGCTCCACGGCGTCGCGCGAAACCTTCGTATCGGACAGCTCGAGCAGCGCCACCATGGCCTCTTCGTGCGAGCCGCCGAAGAACGTCTGCACCAGATGCCGCACGGCTGCCGTACGCGCAGTCTCGGCCGGAATCGTGGGGAGGTAGACGTAGCGCGGACCGTCCTGCCGGTGCTGCGCGTGCCCCTTCTCCACCAGGACGTTCAGCGTGGCGCGGACCGCCGAATAACTGGGAGGATCGGCAAGCGCCTCCATCACTTCAGTGACGGTCGCTTCGCCGCGCTGAAACAGTACGTCAAGGCACTGACGTTCCCTGCGACTCAGGGTTGCCAGCTGCTGACTGACTCCATTGTGCGCCATGTCTGCCATCCGGGCTCCGATGCTGGAAATCCAGCAGTGTGCTGCTTATCTAGCACTCTGGTGGCCCAGCTGTCAAGAGCCTGCGGCACCGGAGGCGGGGGTGGGCGCGTCGGAAAGACGGCCGCGATGTCGGGATCTGCCTCCCCGATCGACTACTGGACCGTGACGCTCCCTGACATCGCGGCGGCGCCGTGCACCACGCAGTGATAGTTGTAGGTCCCCGCGGTGTTGAACGTCTTGGCGAACGTCCCGGTCGTCTGGCTCTGCGAGCCGGAGCCGTCGTCGAACGTGACGCTGTGCTGGGAGTACCCTGCGCCCCAGGTCCACGTCACAGTGGTTCCGACCGCAACCGAGGTGTTGCTCGGTGTGTATGAGTTGTCCGCCACCTGCACGCTATTCGCATTCGTCGGAGGATTGCTGGGCGGATTTTGCGGGGTTGGGTTCGGGTTGGTCGGCGTGTTGTAGTTGGTCGACGATCCGCCGCCCGAACCACCGCACGCGGCGACGGCGATGGCCGTTATCACACGCAGCAAATAGCGCATGAAGGTCCTCCGGTTGGACTGATCGCGATCGGTCAAACGGTTCCGGTAATTCAACTTCGGGGCGGCCGCCCCGGGTCACACGGCGTAACCCGCGTAGCCCGGGACTCCCCCTATGCCGGAACGACCGGCGCAGCCGGCCGACGTCCCGCTGCGATGCGCTGCGCGGAGTCCGCGGCGTCGCCGATGAGGCGATCGAGCTCGATCGCGATCGTCTTCGCGGTGTCGTCCCAGTAGTGCGTGTGCGCGCCGGCGCCGATACACAACTCGCGGCGGGATTCCTGTCGGCCTGGTGCACCGTCGGAAGACACATACAGCGCGGGAGCGGAGTTGTCGTGATACGGGCGAAACGCGAACTCGCGCTCCATGTCACGCCAGAGTGCGCGACCAACATAGTCGCCGCTGCGATACGCGTTCACCCATCGCTCGAGGCCGACATTCACCGGATTCGGGGACGCGGACAGCTCGCTGGAGATACGGTCCACCGGATCCGGCAGCGGTTGCCGCCACGGGCCGGTGTCGCCTCGCACCCAGGAGAACAGGTGCGGAAACGCGGCACTGTACAACTGATGCAACGGACTTCCCATCGTGAAGAGATACAGTGCCGGCCCATCGCCGTGCGGACCGGTGCCGCGATCCTTTTCGCTGCGGTGCTGCGCGGATGACAGCAGCAGAGGAAGGTCTGGATCGATCTCTCGCTTGATGAACCCCAGATAGTCCGCACTGATCACGGTGCCCTGACTGTGGGCAACGAAAACGATCGCGTCATACCCGAGCGTGCCGGACGAATCCCGCCACTTGCACAAATACCGCAACAGCGACGCGAAGCGCTCGGCGATTCGCGCCCTTGGCGTGTTGTTGCGCGGATGCTCGCGGAGATAGTTGTCGACGTCGAGAATGGCGTCGAGCACCGGACCGAAACCGAGGATCAGCCCCTTCAGGCGTCCGCGTAGCGCCGCCAATCCGACGGCCGACGCCGCGAGCCAGGCTCCGCTCAGCAACACCAACTCTCCTGCCGTCCTGCCCGACACACCCAGGATCTCGACGTCCCGCGACGTCGTGCCGCCAAGCGTCACCCAGTGCCAGACGTTGATGGCGGAGCCGACCACGACGGCGATGAACAACAGGGTGACTCCCGCCTGCACGATGCGCAGCCCTCTGCTCAACCACCGCCCCAGTCGATCGGCGGTCTCGTTTTCCTTCTTGTAGTTGGAAGCCAGATCAGGGTCTGGCGCCAGGCCAGCAAAGCTGCCGTCGAGTGCCGGCGCTCTCACCTCGGTCCACACGGACGGGATCACGGTGAACGACAACACCAGGGCCACGACGGCCGTGACACCGAGCACGAGGAGCAGACCGGGTCCCGCCGACGCGCGAAAGATGTCCTCGATGAACACACCCGGTGGCGTGGGCAGCGAGCCGAACATGCCCGTCAGCGGCACGTGCGTCGCGTCCTTCGGCAGCGCGAAGTTGAAGGCCTTGTACAGAAGCGCCCATACCGGCAATCCGACGATGAGGACTCCCACGGTTGCCATGGCGAGCGTGGCGCGCGCGGTCCATGCAACGCGACGCGCACGATGTCTCGCGGCTCCCGATGCGCGCAGCGTGGTCCACACCCCGAGCACTCCGGACGCCAGCATCAGCGCGTAGAACACGTTCCAGACGATCAGGACGACCAGCGTCTCCACTTCGAAGACATCGAGCGTGCGATTCACGATGCCGATGCGCGAGCCACCGAAGAACACTGCCGCCACGAGGGCCACGCCGGCCGGCAACCCCAACGCCCACCCAATTCGTCTCGCGCCTGGCCGCACGCTGTCGTACTTCTTCGCGATACCGATGACGCCCACGGTGGAGAGCACAATCCACTCGACCGTGAGCAGCCGCTCCTCGCCGACGACGGGCAACACCGTCAGTGTGAGCAATCCGGCGAGGAGGGAAAGCATCGGAATCAGCAGCCACGGACTGAGATACCGCAGGCCGCCACCGCGATAGGCGAGGGTGGCGCCAAGGGTCGCTCCGGCCAGGAGCGCGACCACGACAGCTATCGTGCGTGCCACACCGGGCGGAGCGGCGGCCGGGACGACACTCAGGATCGTCGCCGCCATCAGGATCCAGAGAATGGGGATGAAGAGCGTGAACACGCGCACCGCATGGGTGTGGATCGCGCGGAACGCACTCCAGAGACGGTCACCCGGATATTCCAGTACGGCGTGATCGACCGCCTGCCGTCCAAGGTGTGGAACGTGAAAGAGCAGCTGGAACAGCTCGTACCCAACCTGGAGAAAGCCCGACCCCAGCCGCGAGAGATCCGCCCAGTACATCTCGTACACGTGCACGTCGAGGTCGGGCTTGTCTCCAGCGCCCGGTGGAATGCGATGGCCCGCGTATCGCACGGTCTCGTACGGCGCACCGTTGCTCCGGTATTCTGCGAGCTGAGCCCGCATGAACTGATGATCCGCTCCGTCAGTGCTCCGAGCAGGTGCCTGCGCACCACCAGGCCCGGCGCGCCGTTCCGCGGCGGGTGCCGTCTGACTCATCGCCGCGAGCGCGTTGGAGCACTCCTGGAAGCCGCTGTTCCATTGGGAGACGCGCTGCTGGATGACCTCGACGGTGCTCGTGCGCTTGCGCGGAGACGACGCGCCGTTCCCCGACGACGCGCCGGATGACGCGTCCGGCTGGCGCGAGGCAAGGCCGCGTGCGACGACGTCGGAGGCCTCCGAGATGTACGCCGGCTTGACGGGAATCGTGATGTCGGAGCGGTGGAACGACGTGAAGCGATTCTCACCGGCGTGCGGCGTCTCCTGTCGCAGACGCAGCAACAGGTCAGCGACGCACTTCGCCGACGCGCCGGCGGCGTGCTCACCGATTCCGTGCACCGCGACGACGGCAATCTTGGGACGGGACATCTCTCCTCCCGAGAACTCGGCCGGCCGCGGCGCCGGCTCCCGCGGCACCACCGTCGCGCCGACCTCGGCGCGGCGAGTGGCGCTAGCGATTCCTAGCCGGCCTTGACGCGCACCTTGCCACGACGGCCAAGGCGGCGCGAATGCCGGATCGTGATGGTCACGTCGGATCCCAGCCGGACCAGCATCCCGACGAGCCGGTCTGCGGAGAACTCCGCGAAGTGGCCGGTCATGAGCCGGGACATCTGGGACGCGGCGTCGTGCACGACGCGCCCAGCCGCTTCGCGCGACAGATCGAAGCGATCGATCTGGCGTTGGGTCTCCCGACCGAGAACCGCCCGGGGGATGTTGTCACGTTTGAGTGATTGCGCGCCCTTCCCCCGCTTCGTTGCGGAGGACTTGGCCCGCTTCGGCTTTGTCCCGCGTCTTTGCGCCATGGCTCCCTCGAGCGAACGGATTGGCCGATCGGGTCGGCCGTACCACAACTTAATCTTCTTTATCGTATTAAGAAAATCTTGGGTGGGTCAGTTACGGCGAGCGGAGCTCTTTTCTCACGACGAGCTTCAGCCCCGACCAGACATCTGTCACGGCGCACACCTTCACGTCGACAAACCCCAGCGGGAGCGCCACTTCACGGATGACATCCTCGGTGATATCCGTGGGCACTTTCGAGGATTTTTTCGGCCACGATACCCAAACGCTCGCCTCTTGCGACAATTGACGGCGGTAGTGCGTCAAGGCTCTCACCATGCTGGCACGATCTGTCACAAACAACTGTACGACGTCGGAACGGCTCGAGAAACGTGTGGCCAGCTTCGCTCCGTCCGGCAACGCACCCAACAGTTCGTCGTATCCGGATGGGCCCGACACGACGCAGAACGTCTGGCCAGTCTTCACGCCCAGCTTTTGAAGCAGCGGCGTTCCCGAGTATCCAGCCATGGGAATCCGCTTGGTTCAGAACACGTAGGGGATCAGTTGCAGCTGCCGGCTGACGAGAACTTCACCACTGCGGCCCCCAACATAACCGATCTTGAACGCCCCCCAGCTCAGATACGCGCCGACGCGCGACTTACCCTCGCCGGGCCACACCAAGGCACCATTGCGATCACTGACGACGAGCGCGCCCGCAGACCAATAGTAGGGAAACAGGAGGCCACGCAAACCGGACGCGCCGAACTTCTCTCCGAAAAGGTAGTACCGCAAGCCAAACTCTCCCACGGACACGGCCTGTGCCCGCTCGTCGGCGATCGTGGCCCACATCGGAACGTATGACGCCACTACCTCCCAGGGGCTGGGTCCCTTCTCTGGGGTGGCCTTGAATCCCGGTACGCCGCGTTGCGCCGCGTAGTTGAGTACCACCTCGACGCCGTTGAGCCGCGCGGAATGTGGCCCGAGTTTGCGCTCGTAGCGATCCAGGCGTCTGAGGGCCGCATCCCGGACGTCGCGCCGCAACAGGTCCTTCGCGGTGTCGGCTTCGCGCCTGAAGACACGGGTGGCGGAATCACCGATTGCCAGCTTGATCACGGGGGCCATCGCCTCATTGCGTGTGACGCGATGGAAGTCGTTCATGGCGCCGATGACATCTGGTGCCGCCGACGCCACGTTGCGCGATTCGACGCGCGCGACGCCCGCGAGTGTTACGGGTCGGTCGCCAAGCAGCTCACCCAACGTGGCGCGGGCGGTGCGCGGGTCGCAAATGGCTGCGGCATCACGCTCGGCGTTTTCCAGCTCGTCGCCGAGGGAATCACGCACAACCGGTGACGCGAGAATCGTACGCACTGACGTGCAGTACTGACCAACGGTGATCGAATCGGCCCGGGCCAGCAGCCGCGCGTCCGTCGACGCCGGGGTCACCTGCGCGTCGAGGCGGCTCGCACTCCACAGCATCACCACGACACAAGCCATTCCAGGAACGACCCGCGTTCTCCCACGCACTTGTCTCATGCGAGCACCTGTAAGAGCTTGGCGGCGTTGCGTTCGATGTACGCAGTCCATGAGTGAGGATCCTGAGCCCGCAGTCCCGCGCCGGCGGCTCCGGCTGCCCCGCCACCGCTCAGTGCCGCCGCCAGCGCGGCGCCTGGGTCGGTGGTGCCCAGCATCTGCGTGTTGATCACACTGTCCTGTCCATCGAGTGCCATATAGCCCCACGGCTGGAGCTTCCCGAGAAGGTGTCCGCCCACGGGATCCTGACTTCCCGTGATGGATACAAATCGGCGCGCAACCGTTGTCGCCTTGGCTCCAACCGTTTGCGCCGGAAGGCCAAGTGGATTGCCGAGTGTCGCGAGCGTAGTCTGATCAGGTACCAGCGCCGAGATGCCGCGGGCGACGGTGCGAATCAGCTGGACCGGCGACGCCATGAGGATCGCGGTACGGAGGCGGAAGTTGTCGCTTGCGGGTCGCAGCTGATACTGCGGATTGGTCGCGATGGCCCATAGCACTTCATAGGTGTGGAAGCAGCCAAGGCTGTGCGCGATGATGGATACCTCGTATTCCAGCGGATCATCGCCACGGTCGAGCGCTGCTTCGCCGCCGTCGAGGTGGATCTGGATGAGTTGCGCAACGAATGCGTCCCGGACAGCCAGGCGAATGTCGCCGTTGAGCACCGGCCAGAGTACGTCGCCGCAGTACTCCGAGATCGTGTCCGCAACGGCGTCGCCGCCAAACTTGATCTTGAGCGCGTCCTTCAGGGCGGCGATACCAGCGCCGAACTGCGTCTTCGTCGCGGCCCAGTCGTTGATGAAGTCGTAGTTGAACGAATAGATGGCGAACTCCGCGGCCTGCGCGCCCATGGCCGCTCGAAACTGGTCGACGGGAAATGCGCCTGCGCCGCCGTTGCTGGCATCGCCGATTCCGTGGACGAACATGACGGCGCGCTTGCCGGGCCACGATCGGGTGACTGGGGTAAAAGCCATGGCAAGACCAGGGGTGGGCGTCCCGCGAATGGCCCGCGGTGAGGCGAACGTCGGCGTTCTGAGGAAACGATAAGGTATTCGCCGAGTCGCGCAATCCGGGCCGGCGCGACTCCGCCAGGTATCTTCCGGGCATGCCAAAAGCAGCGACCGAGCTCGAAACCGAGCGCCTGCGTCTCCGTGTCCCACGCGAGACCGACTTCCCGACCTACGAGAAGTGGTGCGCCAACATGGACATCATGCGCTACCTGGGCGGGAAGACGATGGATCAAATCCAGGCCTGGCGGCATCTTGCGTACCTCGTCGGCCACTGGGCCTTTCGCGGCTACGGATACTACGCCATCGAGGACAAGGCCACCGGAATGTTCATCGGACGCGCCGGATTCACCAATCAGACGGGCTGGCCAGGCTTCGAGCTCGGCTGGATGCTGGCGCCCGAATACCAGGGGAAGGGCTACGCCAGCGAAGCCGCGCGGATGCTGCTGCGCTACGCGTTCGACGTGCTCGACCAGCCGCACGTCATCAGCCTGATACACCCCGACAACGCACCGTCCAGACGCGTGGCCGAGCGGCTTGGCGAGAAGGTCGAGGGCGAGACCATGGTGCTGACGATGCCGGTACTCATCTACGGCATCGATCGATCAAGCGCTTGAAGCGGAAGCCGCTCTTGGCGTCTCCGTCGATGCCATGTCGCTCCCGTTCGAGATGCCGCCCCAGATAGCCGCGACGAACAGCAGGGAAACGATTACTCGTCCGAGGTACTGGCGCGGAGTCCCCGGATTCATGACGTGTTCACAGGTCAACGTGGCGCTTCAGTCGAAGCAGCAGGTGTCGCTTCACGTCCGGCCACTCCGTGACGAGGATGCTGAACATCACGCTGTCACGCACGGTGCCGTCCCTGCGAGCCGCGTGGTGCCGGATGACACCGTCCTTCTTCGCTCCCAGCGCGGCAATGGCGCGCTGCGACACGAAGTTGAAGTTGTCCGTCCGAAGCCCCACCACCTTGCAACCGAGATTGTCGAACGCGTGTTCGAGCAGCAGCAGCTTGCACGCGGTGTTGACGTGGCTCCGCTGCCACTTCGCGGCATACCACGTGTAGCCGATCTCGACACGGTCGATCGGTGCGACGATGTCGTGATACCGAGTGCTGCCCACGATCGCGTTGGTACCGATCTCCCGAACGACCCAGGGCAGCATGTGACCGGCCTTCTGGCCATTCAGGGCATCGGTGATGTAGGTCGCCGTCTGGTCCGGTGCGGGGACGGCCGTGAACCAGAGCTCCCAGAGCTTTCCATCGGACGCGGCCGCCCGCAGCGCGTCTTCATGCGACGGCGTGAGCGGTTCGAGCCGAACACCGTGGCCTTCGAGGGTAACCGGAACGGGATTGATCATTCAGGAAACGCGGGACCGGGACCCCGTCTTTTCACAGAGTTCGAACCTCAGCCGCGGCGTCCAGCACCAGGCCGATCTCGCGTGACAGCGCCCGTGCTTCCTGCGTTGCCGAGGAGACGTCGGAGAGCGCCGACTGCAAGCCGGACGAACGCAGCTTGATGAGGTCGAGCCGAAGATTGCCCAGCGCCAGGCCCGCACTGTCGAGCTGACGGACCAGTGTTACCCGCCGCCGCTTGAGCTCCTCGAGCGTATCACGTTGACGCCGCAGCAGCGCGAGGCGCCGTTCACCTTCCGTGGGTTCTCCATCCAACTCCACGGTGGCGATCCGGGCATCGATCTCCTGGATGAGGCGGGTGTCGACTCCCTGGTCGAGTCGATACAACAACTGCGCGAGATGAGCGACGCGTTCCACGAGTGCATCGGTCGTGGGCGCGACATCGGGAAGGAGCGCTCGATCCGCCTTGGACAACTTTGCGACGATGTCGAGTATCGCCGTGCGATCCTCGGCGGCGCGGCGGATCGCGGTTCCCCAGCGAGAGTCGAGAATCTCGCGCGGCGCGAGCTTCTCGAGCTGCTGCTCGCTCAGCGGCTTCTGCGGCGCTGGTATCACCCACTTGGCGCGCGGCATCAGGATCACCCGCCGCAGCCTCAGTCCGCTCTTGCGCAGCGACTTGCCGCGGCGCCACAACTTGAAGCCCATGTATATGGGCACCAGCGGCGCGAGGATCAGCGGCGGGATATCCCCGTCGATGGCGCCAGCGATCCCCCCGAAGCTGGCGAAGAGCGCTGCCAGTGTGAGCCAGCCGTAGCCCCGCATGGCCTTGATGCGATCCATCAGATTGACGCGGCCGTGCCAGAGTCTCAGATCCTCTCGCTGTTCCTGCGTCAGCGGCGCGAGATGATCCGGTTCGAATATGATCCCGCTGACTGCCGCTGACTGGTTTGGTACGGGAACTCTGGCGCCGCGCGGCGGCGATGCTCCCACGCCCTGAACAGCTGCACCAGGCTCCGCGCGCCAGCGGTCGCGCGTCGACCGCTCGCGTCGAGCGCTCCCCGGAACCGGCGACGTATAGCGAACTGGTTCACGCCCCTCGGCGCGCCACGACGCGGCCGATGAACCGTCCGACGTGAGTGCTTCGCGAAACATCGCCGCCGTCGGCCAGCGGTCTTCCGGCGCCTTCATCAGCGCGCGTTCGATTGCCTCTCTCACTGCCTTGGGCGCGTCCGGCCGCAAGTCCACGATCGGGCGGGGTTGCTCGGTCACTTGTTTCAGTAGCAGCGCCATCGAGTTCCCGGCGCTGAACGGGACGCGCCCGGTCAACATCTGGTATCCCAGTACGCCGAGCGAGTAGACGTCGCTGCGCCCATCGAGCTCTCGCTCGCCCATGGCCTGCTCGGGCGACATGTATGCCGGCGTCCCAACGGCAATGCCTGTCGCCGTCAGCCGCGATCCCCCGCCAGCCTCGGCGGCCCGCGCGATCCCGAAGTCGGTGACGATGGCACGGCCGTTATCGCGGTCGAGCAGAATGTTGTCAGGCTTGATGTCCCGGTGGATCACACCGCGGAGATGGGCGTAGTCCAGCGCGTCGGCGATCTCTGCCAGCAGGCGTCGCGTCTCATCCACGGGTTGTCGCGGTTCTCGCCCCAGCAGTGTCGCGAGATTGCCGCCGGTCACGAAGCCCATCACGAAATACGCGATGCCGTCTCGTTCACCCACGTCATAGATGGGCACGATGTGCGAGTGCGACAGATGCGCCGACGTCTGCGCCTCGCGCGTGAAGCGCGTCCGGATCGCTGCGTCGTACGCGAGCTCCGGGGGCAGCACCTTGACGGCCACGGTTCGATTGAGTCGCACGTCACGCGCACGATACACCACCGACATTCCGCCGCGGCCGATCTCACCGTCCAGCACGTACTGCTCGCCGATCGCGGCGACGACCCTTTCCTCGAGTGACTGGCTCACGGGCTCACCCGTCCCGCTTTTGCCTCGCGTGCCTGGACGCCGCGAACAGCGCCCGCGATCATGCGATTCAGCGCGGCGATGGACAGACCTCCTTCGTCGGTGGGCGGAATGGTCGCGAACCCGATGGCGGAAGCCTTGGGATACCGCGTGAAGATCTGCTGAAAGAGGGACGCCAGCTCCGCGCTCGATGGGCCGTTGGGCACCTTGTTTCCGTGTCCCATCACTTCGCGCGGATCGAGCACGTCCATGTCGAGGTGCACATAGATCTTGTCTACGAGGCGGCTGAGCCGATCGAGCTGCGCGAATACCGCCGGCGTCTGGCGGCGAAGGTCGTCGACGCTGAGCTGCTCGATGAACGACTCGTCCAGCAACGACTGCTCGAGCGGATCGGTCAGGCGCACACCCGCCATGACCACGTGTCGGTCCGAAAGCGGCGGATCCAGCCTGGCGTCGATCCGCATGCGCTGAAGGGCGCGACCGGTGGCGACCGCCACCGGCATGCCTCCAAGGGAACCGCTCCGCGTCGTCTCCGGAGTGTTGTAGTCCGGATGCGCGTCGAGCCACAGCATCCCGATCTTGAGCGGCTCACGCGTACTGCCCGAATGCTGCAGGCCGGCAACCAGACCGGGCATCGACGGGCATGTGGCAAGCAGTCCGACGGTGAAGTATCCGTCCCGCTCGTTGCGCTCGACAATGTCCGCGAAATGTCCCAGCGCCATGCCGAGACGCTTCCAACCGCCGTATTCGGTATTCTCGTCGGCAGTTAGCTGTGCTTCGCCCAGACGCAGGACCGCGCCGAGCCGGGCGAGCGTGTCCTGGATACCGCCGGTCGCCATCGTCGTCGGTCCCTGCGACACACCGGTTGGCGAGAACGGCTGCTTCGCGAGCGCAACGCGAATGCGCCCCTGGGCGTCGACGTACTTCTGTGCCGCCGCACCATTCGCGAGGATGGCCAGCGCCGCCATGACAATCAGCCGAGTCATGGGCTCAAATATGCTCGGCGGACGTCATGTCGGCATAGCGTCGGAGTCGGGTCCGTCGAACGTCACTTCAGGAACTTCTGCACGAACTCCAGGACGTCGGCACGGTCCAGACGGAAGACGCCGCCGGTGCCCCCGCAGGAGTTGTTCAGTCCGAAGGACGTTACTCCGGCAACCACGTTCGAAGCAGCCAGGTAATTGGGGCCGCCGGAATCGCCGAAGCAGGTGCCGCCGCTGGAGGCGTTGTTCGAGAGCAGCAGCGAAAAAGGTCCTGTGAATCCCGTATTGATCTGAATCAGCTGGGGCTGCGCGACCATTCGAATACGTTCCCCTTCCACCTGGGCCGGATTGATGCGCTGCAAACCGTATCCGACCGCCGTGAACGTCGTTGCGCTGCTCGGCTTCAATGCATCGAGCTGATCCCGGGACGGCAACCTTCCATACTCGGTGCTTTGAAGCTTGACCGCCTTTGACAGCACGATGACGCCTACGTCGTGCAGGAAGAAAAGATTCTCCGTGAACTGAGGATGTGACGCCCAGGACGACGCCTCGATGGTATTGGGACCCGAAAACGGATAGTTGTTGTCGCCGTTCTCGACATCGGACTCCGTGAAAATGCGCATGCCACTGAATTCTCCGGGCTCGCCCGCGCAGTGACCCGCTGTGAGGACGACCTTTGGCGCGATCAAGGTTCCAGAGCAGCGGAATGCCGGCTCGCCGCCGACGTCCATGATGATGAGCACCACCGCCGGGTGGCCATTGCCGTCAAGCGATCCATGTGTAATGGAGGCCTGTGGGCTTGCCGAGGCCTGAAGAGGCGCAGTGGACGGCCGGTCGCAACCGGCGAGGACAAAGCTGGCGACGAGTACGCCGATCGAGATACGCGTAGTCATGGTGGGGCTCTCCTTCAGCATGTTGGGGTTGCTGCGGTAATCATGCTCCAGGACGCACCGCTGCGTCAGGCGCTTGCCTCAATTCATCTTATCACCGTATGATTGCGGTTGCGAAGCCTCCTGGGCCGAGCTCCGGGAGAATCCCGTCATCACACCCACACGTCCGAATCGCTGCATGATGTTCGCTGCCGTCGTTGCCGCGACGCTCGCCTCTGCGGGCGTCTCGTACCTAGGGGCCCAGCCATCCGGCGGACAGCCAGAGCGTTACGTCGCCTCCGGCAGATCGCCGGGGAGCTTCCCGCTCGCTGTCGATGGGCGGCCGGCGCACATCTTCGTCAGCAGCTCCGATTACCCGGGCGTGATCCGCGCCGCCAATGACCTGCGTCTTGACCTGGGCCGCGTGACGGGAACCGACGCAAGTCTCCACGTGCACGGGGCACCAAACGACGCCGCGGTGATCGTCGGGACCATCGGCTCGAGCACACTCGTCGATAGACTGGTCAAGACCCGAAAGCTCGACGTGAAAGGCATCGCTGGACGCTGGGAGACGTTTCTCGTCCAGGTCGTGAAGGATCCGCTGCCCGGCGTCGACCAGGCGCTCGTGATCGTTGGCAGCGACAGGCGGGGAACGATCTACGGCATCTACGATCTGTCGGCGCAAATCGGAGTCTCACCATGGTACTGGTGGGCCGACGTCCCCACTCGTCGCCAGCCCGACCTCTACGTGCAGCCGGGACGACACACGGCTGGCGAGCCCGCGGTGAAGTACCGTGGCATCTTCATCAATGACGAGGCGCCGGCCTTCTCGGGCTGGACGCGCGAGACGTTCGGAGGGGTGAATCACAAGGTCTACGAGAAGGTGTTCGAGCTCGTACTGCGCCTGAAGGGCAATTACCTGTGGCCAGCCATGTGGGGCAACGCGTTTGCGGACGACGATTCGCTCAACGCACGCCTTGCACAGGAGTACGGGATCGTGATGGGGACGTCGCACCACGAGCCGCTCACGCGCGCACAGCAGGAGTGGCGGCGTTACGGCAAGGGCCCGTGGAATTACGAACAGAACGATTCCACCCTGCGCGACTTCTGGCGCAAAGGGGTGGATCGAATGGTGAACGGCCCCGGCGGAGCGCGCGAGAACATCGTCACCATCGGAATGCGCGGCGATGGCGACATGCCAATGACCGAGGGCAGCAACATCGCGCTGCTCGAGCGCATCGTAGCAGACCAGCGCAGGATCATCACCGACGTCACGCAAAGGGACGCGTCCGCCACGCCCCAACTCTGGGCCCTATATAAGGAAGTGCAGGACTACTACGACAAGGGCATGCGAGTGCCTGAGGACGTCACGCTGCTGTTCGCGGACGACAACTGGGGCAACGTCCGACGTCTGCCGGCCGCTGCCGAGCGCAAACGGCCTGGCGGATTTGGCGTCTATTACCACTTCGATTACGTCGGCGGACCGCGGAACTACAAGTGGATCAACACGAATCCCATCGCGCGCGTCTGGGAGCAGATGAATCTCTCGTATCGGCTTGGCGCGGACCGCATCTGGATCGTGAACGTCGGCGACATCAAGCCAATGGAATTCCCGATCCAGTTCTTCCTGGACTTCGCGTGGAATCCCAACGCGTGGCCGGCAGAGCGGCTGGGTGAGTACACGCGACGCTGGGCCGAGCAGCAGTTTGGGCCGCAAAGCGCGAGCGACATCGCCGACGTCGTCACGAAGTACCTCAAGTACGCGGGCCGACGGAAGCCCGAGCTGCTCGCGCCCGAGACGTACAGCATCGCGAACTACAGCGAAGCAGACAGGATTGTCGCGGACTACGCCGGCCTGGCAAGACGCGCGCGCGCGATCGGCGAGACGCTCCCACCGGCGTACAAGGACGCGTACTATCAGCTGGTGCTCCATCCCGTGTTGGCGGCGGCGAATCTGAACGAGCTGTACGTGACCGTGGCGAAGAATCGGCTGTACGCGCTGCAGGGCCGGGCGTCGACGAACGACTACGCCGATCGTGCACGCGAGCTGTTCCAGCGCGACGCGGAGATCTCGCGGTTCTTCAACGACACGCTCGCGGGAGGAAAGTGGTCGCACATGATGGATCAGACACACATCGGCTACACGTACTGGCAGGAGCCGCCGCGCAACGTCATGCCGCGCACGGACGTGATCCAGGTGCCGCTGCCTGGCGAGTTGGGCGTGTCCTGGGATGGTCAGGTTCCGTTTGTACCCGGCGGCCAGGCTCCTCCACCCGGCGGATTTCGCTTCCGCGAGCCCGCGCTGCCTGAATTCGATTCATTCCAGCGACAGTCGTCGTGGATCGACGTGTTCAATCGCGGGAAAGAGCCCGTGGAGTTTCGCGTCGAGACTGGCCAGCCGTGGCTGGACGTGTCTCCGCGCAGTGGTACACTCACGAAGGACCAGCGCCTCATCGTGAGCGTCGACTGGTCGCGTGCACCCGTTGGTCTGCATCGTGTTCCGATCACCGTCACGAGCGGTGCATCCGGCGAGCGTCGCTTCGTGCTGCAGGCGCCGGTGCGCCACGCACAGGCGCCATCGCGCGACGACGTCAACGGATTCGTGCAAGGCAACGGTGTGGTCGCGATGGAGTCCGAGCACTACTCGCGTGCAGTGAGCGTGAACGGCTTCACCTGGCAGCGCGTCCCCGATCTCGGCAGAACGATGTCCGGCATGGCGACGGTACCTGGCAACGCAAGCCAGAAACCGGGCGTCAATGCCGCACGGTTGGAGTACCGCATGTTCGTCTTCGACAGCGGCTCGGTTCAGGTGAAGGCATATGTGTCGCCGACGCACAACTTCAGCGGCGTGAAGGACGGCCTGCGCTACGCGGTCTCGTTCGACGACGAGCCGCCGCAAGTCGTGAACACCACCGCGGACACATCAAGCGCGGCGTGGGAGAGGTCTGTGGCGGACAACATCAAGATCTTCGCGACACGACATCAACTTGCCACGCCGGGAGCGCACGTGCTGAAGTTCTGGGCCGTCGATCCGGGGGTGGTGTTGCAGAGGATCGTGGTGGATCTTGGTGGCGAACGGCCAAGCTATCTGGGACCGCCTGAGAGCTTCTATCGTCCTGCACCGGCTTCGTCGGCCGCAACCGGGTCCGGTCAACCGAATCGCGAGTGATTCTGGGGTAACGCTACGATTCAGAGCTCGACCGCGGCGTTGGAGTTCGACGAGAGTTTTGTGCGAGATCCAGGCCTGGATCACTGAATTCGACGAGAGATTTGTGCGAGGATTATCCGTCTTTCCGTCACTTCCGAAAAGGCCTTCGTGAAAGCGTACGAGGAGGCAGGGGCGTTCTCCGCAACACCTTTGAACAGGAGAGTAGCATGCGAGCTCGCTTGCTCCGCACACTGACTCTGATCGCCGCGCCCGTTCTCCTGGGCGCATACAGCCTGGCCCATCGGCAGAACGCGAGTCGCGATCCGCGGTTCGACTGGTTCGTGTACGAAGGACGCGACTCGGTCTACGATCGGTTCCGTGCCGGAGCCGGCGATTATTACAACCCGATCCTCGCGGGCTTCTACCCGGATCCCAGCATGGTGCGGGTGGGCGACGACTACTACCTCGTGACGTCGAGCTTCGCCTACTTCCCGGGCGTCCCGATCTTTCACAGCAGGGATCTCGTCAACTGGACGCAGATCGGACATGTGCTCGACCGGCCGTCACAGCTCAATCTCGACAGCGCCGGCGTGTCGCGCGGCATCTTCGCACCCGCCATCCGTTACCACCGCGGCACGTTCTACATGATCACGACTACTGTGGATCGCGGCGGCTCGTTCGTCGTCACCGCCACGAACCCCAGCGGGCCGTGGTCCGACCCGTCGTGGCTGCCCGGCATCGAGGTGGACCCGTCCATCTTCTTCAACGATGACGGCAAGGCGTACATCGTGAGCAATGGCGCACCGGTGGGGCGGCCGCTGTACGATGGACATCGCGCCATCTGGATGCAGGAGTTCGACTGGGCGAACCGGAAGCTTGTCGGCGATCGCAAGCTGATCGTGAATGGCGGCGTCGACATCACGAAGAAACCCATCTGGATCGAGGCGCCGCACGTCTTCAAGGTTGACGGCAAGTACTACTTGTTCTGCGCCGAGGGCGGCACCGCCGACGAGCACTCCGAAGTGGTCTTTCGGAGCGACTCGGTGTGGGGACCGTACGTCCCCCACTCCGGTAACCCCATTCTCACTCAGCGTCACCTGAGCGCGGGCCGTCCCTTCCCCATCACGTCCACTGGCCACGCCGACTTCGTGCGTACGCCGTCGGGAGAATGGTGGGCGGTGTTCCTCGGCGTCCGGCCCTACCGCGAGAACTTCCACAACATCGGTCGCGAAACCTTCCTGCTTCCGATGCGGTGGGTGAATGGCTGGCCGGTCATTCTCACCGACTCGGCGACCGTGCCATACGTGCACGCCAAGCCGGAACTCCAGGGACAGGCGGCACCAGCGGTTCGCACGAGCGGCAACTTCGTCGTCCGCGACGACTTCAACGGACGCGCGCTGGCACCCTATTGGAGTTTCCTCCGCACACCGCGGGAGAAGTGGTACGACCTCACGTCGACGCCGGGAAGCCTCACCATTCGCGCGCGGCCAGTCGACATCAGCGGCCCAGGCCAGCCGTCGTTCATCGGCCGGCGACAACAGCATCTCCACGCCACGGCCTCAACGGCCATGACGTACACACCGCAGAAGGCTGGGGACAAGGCGGGCCTCATCGCCTTCCAGAGCGAGAACTACTTCTACCTTCTCGCCGTCGCCCTGGTTGACGGCATGCCGGCCGTTCAGCTGGAAAAGCGCGCCGGTGCGTCAGCCGGCAGCGGCAGTGTCGTGGTGGCGTCGGCGCCGCTTGCGAACGCGCCGGATGCACCGATATACCTGCGTATCGTGGCGCGCGGCGAAAAGTACGACTTCTACTACGGCAGCGGCCCGGACAAATGGACGCTGCTCGCCGGCGATCAGGACGGCACGATTCTGAGCACGCGAGTTGCCGGTGGCTTCTCGCGCGCGTTCGTGGGCACGATGTTCGGGCTGTACGCAGTAACCGCTGAGTGACGTGACAAATCCTCCACCGTTGTCCCCTTCCCGCGTGTCGTCGTTGCCGTCGCCGCCCGCGCGCGCCGTGCTGCCCGCACCACGGGTGGAGCGCCATCCGCTGCCTGTGAGCGACAGTGGACGTCCTGTCGACGCGCTGACCCTCTCGAACGCTCATGGCATCTTCGTGCGTCTCATGGCCATCGGCGGCACGATCATGTCGCTCGAGGTCCCGGACCATCGCGGCGTGAAGGACGACGTCGCGCTCGGATTCGAGTCGCCCGGCGACTATCTGAGCGACGGGCGATATTTTGGCTCGATCGTCGGTCGCTACGCCAATCGGATTGCCGGCGCGCGCTTCTCGCTCGACGGCGAGGAGTACCGGCTCGCGGCCAACAACGGCGACAACGCTCTGCACGGCGGCATCCGCGGATTCCATCAGGCCGTTTGGGACCTTCAGCCGTTCTCGGAGACCAACGCGGCGGGAGTCGAGCTGCTGTACACGAGTCTTGCCGGCGAAGAGGGGTATCCCGGCACACTCGAGACGCGCGTGACCTACACGCTCACCAACGACGATGAGCTCATCGTCGACTATCACGCCGTCACGGATCAGGCGACGCCCGTGAACCTCACGCAGCACACGTACTTGAACCTGGCAGGGCACGACGCAGGTGACATCCTGGATCACGAGCTCACGATCCAGGCGTCGCGGTTCACACCGGTGAACTCGAACCTCATTCCGACGGGCGAGCTTCGGCCTGTGCGTGGGACGCCGTTCGACTTCACGACGCCGCGGCGCATCGGCGAACGCATCGACGCCGACGACGAGCAGCTGCGGCTGGGCTCGGGCTACGATCACAACTACGTCATCGATCGCGACCGCGACGACACGCTGGTGCTCGCTGCGCGGCTGCGCGATCCCGTCAGCGGCCGGACGGTGGAGCTTCTCACGACCGAATGCGGCATGCAGCTATACTCCGGCAATCACCTGGCTGGCGGGCGGTCAGGCAAAGGCGGACATGCGTATCGCGCGCATTCCGGCGTGGCGCTCGAGACGCAGCATTTTCCCGATTCACCGAACCAGGCGGCGTTTCCTTCGACCATCTTGCGACCGGGGAAAGCGTACCAGTCGAGCACCGTGTATCGTTTCTCTGTCTCCTGAGGGAACACATGGAATATCGCGAGCTGGGACGCACGGGCTGGCGCATCTCATCCGTCAGCTTCGGTGCCTGGGCAATCGGCGGCAACGAATGGGGCCAGACCGACAACGACGAATCACTTCGGGCGCTGCATCGCGCCGTTGATCTTGGCGTCAACTTCATCGACACGGCCGACGTCTATGGTGACGGCAACTCCGAGCGCCTGGTGGGGCGCCTCCGGCGCGAGCGTCGCGACGAGATCATCATAGCCACCAAGGCCGGGCGTCGTCTCGATCCTCACGTGGCGGCTGGCTACAATCGGGCGAACCTCACCGCATTCGTCGAACGCAGCCTGAAGAATCTCGGCAGCGACACAATCGATCTGCTGCAACTGCACTGCCCTCCACCAGAGGTCTACGGGATGCCCGAGGTGTTCGGCGTGCTGGACGACCTCTGCGCGGCCGGCAAGCTGCGCTACTACGGCGTGAGCGTCGAGTACGTGGAGGAAGCGATTCGCGCACTGGAATATCCCAACGTCCAGAGCGTGCAGATCATCTACAACCTGTTTCGCACCAAGCCCGCCGAGCGCTTCTTTGCGCTCGCGAAGGGACGCAAAGTCGGGATTCTCGCTCGGGTGCCGCTGGCGAGCGGCATGCTGACTGGCAAGCTGCGTGTCGACACGCAGTTCGCGGAGCGCGACCACCGCAGGTTCAATCGCCACGGCGAAGAGTTCGACATGGGCGAGACCTTCAGCGGTGTGGACTACGCGACTGGCCTGCGCGCCGTGGAGGAATTGCGAGCGCTGGTTCCGGCGGAGGCGTCGCTCGCACAGATGGCGCTGCGCTGGATCCTCATGTCCCCGGAAGTGACGGCGGCGATTCCAGGCGGCAAGAACGCGCGGCAGGTCGAGGAGAACGTGCGAGCCGCGGGCCTCGCAGCACTGACCCCTCAAACCCTGGGCGCAGCCAAGGCAGTCTACGACAAGCACATTCGCCCGGCGATCCACTCGCGTTGGTAGGGCGTCAGCGCCAAGCGATGAGCGACGCCAAGCGGTCGGCTGAGCCGGTGCGCTGGGGCATTCTGGGCACGGCCAGCATCGCACTCACCAAAGTCATTCCCGCGATGCGCAAGAGCGCGCTCGCTCGTGTAGAGGCGATCGCGTCACGCGACATCGACAAGGCGCGCAAGGCCGCGAACGCCCAGGGGATCGACCGTGCCTACGGCTCGTACGAAGAGCTGCTCGAGGACCCGGCGATCGAAGCGGTATACATCCCGCTGCCCAACCACCTGCACGTGCCGTGGACCATCAAGGCGGCGCACGCAGGAAAGCACGTTCTGTGTGAGAAGCCAATCGCCACCTCGGCGGCGGAAGCACGACAGCTGCTGGAAGTGCGACGACACACCGGTCGCGTGATCGAGGAAGCGTTCATGGTGCGCACCCATCCGCAGTGGCTGGAGGCGCGCCGCCTGGCTCGATCGGGCCGCATCGGAGACCTGCGCCTCGTCGCCGGGCACTTCAGCTATTTCAGGCGCGATCCGCATGACGTGCGCAGCCGCCTCGAGTTCGGCGGCGGCGCGCTCTTCGACATCGGATGCTACCCGATCACCATGTCCCGATGGCTATTCGACGAAGAACCGACGGAAGCGATCGCCATGATCGAGCGTGATCCCGACATGCACATCGACCGACTGCTCTCGGCGATGTTGCGATTCCCGTCAGGTCAGGCGGCGTTCACGTGCGCGGGGCAGCTGGTACCGTTTCAGCGTATGGAGATCTTCGGGACGCGCGGCCGTATCATGATCGAGATCCCGTTCAACGCGCCGCCACCGCCGCCGACGGATCGGCCGTGTCGGATCTTCGTGGACGACGGAAGCAAGGTTGCCAGCGCGGCGGCCGAGGTGATCGAGTTCCCCATTGTCGATCAGTACACGCTGCAGACAGACCACTTCTGCAGGGCACTGCGCGGTGATGAGGACGTGCCGGTCACGCTCGAGGACTCGATCGCGAACCTGGAGGTGATCGACGCGCTGTTCCGATCGGCGGAGACGCATCGGTGGGAGCGGCCAGCCTAGACATGCGTCATTCGCCATGCGTCAGCATGCGTCATCCGCCATGCGTCTGCATGCGTGATGCGTCAGGCGTCGTGAGAATCGAGAAGTAATACTCCGGTTTCCTCGGCACCGGGACCCGAATTGAGGAACAGCTCGGCCGACAGTCCGGTTTCCGCTGCGTAGCGCGCGGCGATATCCCGGACCACTGTCTCGGCGTCGGCGCGGCCGAGTATCGCGACTGTGCCGCCGCTGCCTCCGCCGGTGATCTTGGCGCCGAACAAACCGCGTTCCGGACCAGCGTCCCGCACCATCTCAACCAGACGATCCGTCTCGGGGGAGCCCAGTCCGCACGCGCTGTAGCTGGCGTGTGAATCGAGCATGAGTTGCCCCAGCTCTCGGGTTGCGTCGGCCCGGGACAAGTCCGGCAGCAGCCGGGCAAAGCGGTCGACACGATCCTGCTCGTTCACCGGATGCGCGGTGGCCGCGCGCACTGCATAGCGCTCGTCGGGCCGGACGCGCGTGGCGTTGTCGGTGGTGCCGCCGTACGTCGCGAGGAAGTCCGAGCCCATCATTTCGACTGGAAGCTCGGACTCGAAGCGCGCGAAGTCGGCGAGCGGGATGTTGGCCAGATAGCCGCGCCAGCGAGCATCGTCCACGTGGGCGCGACCGTGACCGTCCACCGATGCCTTGAGGCCCGCGCGCTCCGCGATGATGCGATAACCCATGAACGCCGCCGTGCGCACGCGCCCGTAGGCGCTGCCGGACACAGCGTGCTTCACACCGGAATCGATGCCGAAGAATCGGAAGCCCCAGGGGACGCTGACGAATCCGTCGGCGACGGCTGGCTGACAGCGCAAGCGCAGCAGCCGGTCGCGTCGGCCGCACGCACTCGTCATCTGGTCCATGATGCCGCACGGTGCGCCGACGATGTGATTCTCCACCCACTGGCACGCCGTGGCGATGTCCGACGCACCCACGGGCACGTCGAGGGCCGCAGCGACGGCTGACATTGCCGCCACTTCGAGCGCGGCCGACGAGCTCACGCCCTTTCCTTCGGGCACGCTGGAATCGATCAGGATGCGAAAGCCGCCGCGAACGAGAGCAGTGACGTCGGCGCGCTCTGCGCAAAGTTGAACGACTCCCACCACGTATGCCGCCCACGCGTCGGCCGGGTCTCCCTTGGCAAACCTGTCGGCGAGGCTCGCCGGGTCACGCAGGTCGCCCGAGAGTAGCCGCGTCAGCTCGATCGCGAAAAACTGCCAGGCGTTGTCGCGCCGGGTGGCAATCTCACACCGCATCGATGGGTGGCGCTGGACGAAAGCGAACGTGGCGCGATCGAGCGGCATCTCCAGCACGAGCGCTCCGCTGTAGTCCGCTATCCCACCCATGACGTCCAGGCGGCCGGGAGCGCGTCCGATGTACGTCGGTTTTTGCGGAGAGAGGAACGTGCGAATCCGGTCGTCAGGATCCGCGGGCATCGCGGCAAGGCGCGACAGCGCTGCGTCAAACAGCGACGCTTCGCCGGCGCTCAGGTCCGACCGACGGTGGAGTCGCATGTGTCAGTCTTGGGCGTCATCAGCTCAGTTTCCGCTGTCGCAGGGCCAAGCGCAGCTGGGGTTCGAGAACCGCACGAAGCTGGGCGTTCGCATAGCCGATCCATGCAACATCGCTTTCCAGCTCGAACGGAGCGTCCAGCGGCGCGCCGAAGGCGTCCGTGACGACCACCCCCAGCTCCTCCGCGATCAATGACGCGCAAACGTCGTACGGGTGACAGCAGAGGGGCTGCGGGAGCCCGCGCTCCGCGAGAACCGCCATCGTGAGCGGTCGCAGATCAGCGATGAAACGGTCGTGACCCGCCATCAACTCGTAAAGCTGGCCGCCCGTGGATGCATACTGGTCCTCGAAGCAGGCGGCGCGGCCCGCCGGCGGAGGTCCCAGCACCGCGAGCACCAGATCATCGTCGACGGCGGCGAGAACGTCGCGAGCGCCGGGAAAGAATCGCACGACCGTGGAGAACCCGTGTTCGATTGTGCCTGCCCGGGACGGTCGCAGCGTGAGCGGTGCAGTTCGACCAGACACACGATCGAACCGTCGCGCCTGTGTGCCGCCGCCGCGCACTGCCCAAAGCTGGTCGCCGAGGTGCTGCTTGAGAAGCGGAATCTCGGTCTGCACCGCAAGCGTAATGTCCCGCAACCGTGTATGATCGCCTTTGTTCGGCGCAACGCCGGTGAGAATCCAGGCGCTGCGCTTCTGGAACATCAGCCCGCGCGTACCGTCGATCGGATCCATGAGGATTCGCCAGCGGCATCCGCTCTCGGACGTGCCGCGGGGTAGAACCAGCTTGCCGCCGGCCAAGCCCTCCGCCACCAGGACCAATGGCTCGGTGAGCGCGATCTCCGCGAGGCCTTCCTCGAGCGCCGCTTCGCCAACGCGATCGATCGCGTAGATCGTGTCGCCAGGGGACGTATCGTCACTGGCAACCGCGGAAAGGTCGGCCGAGGACTGTTGCTCGCAGGCGCGGAGCACCGCGTCGCGGATGCGGTCGTGCAGCGCGAGCAGCGGTTCGAGCAGCACTTTCGCGTCCGTCGCTCCTCCCCCCTCACGCATGAGCGCCGCGATGTTTGTAGTGCACCCTCGACACGGCGCGGAGCTCGGCCGCCTTTGCTTCAGGCGACGTGTCGTTGAGGAAGTTGCCGCCGCCAATTTCAGGGCCGGCGAGGTACTTGAGCAGCCCGGGCTTCCGCAGCGGTGGATAGATCTCGATGTGAAAGTGAAAGCCGGGGTATTGGCGACCGTCCGTCGGTGCCTGGTGCAGCACCAGGACGTACGGCAACGGCATGCACCAGAGATTCTCCAGCCGTATCAGCGTTTCGCGGAGCACCGCGGCCAGGTCGTCGATCTCGCCGCGCGACAGACCGGCGATGCTCGCGTGTGTGGCCCGCGGAGCAACGAACGTCTCGTACGCGTAGCGCGCAAAGTAGGGGACGAACGCAACCGCGGATCGCGTCCTTCCACGCGCCGCATCCTCGGCGCCGCCAACGATCATCCGGCGCCCATCCGCTTCCTCGGCTGCAAGGACATCCTGAAAGAGCACTCGGCCGTTCTGACGCAGGTATTCCTCGCCAGCCTCGGCTTCGAGCTCGATGGTCCTGAAGACGAAGTTCGTCGCGTAGATCTGGCAGTGCGGATGCGGGTTGCTGACCCCCACCACCTCGCCCTTGTTCTCGAACATGAGGACGTTGCGGATCTCGTCCCGCGAACTCAGATCGCGCTGTTGGTCCTGGAGCGTCACCAGCAGGCTCACGATCTCGTCCTGTGGCAGCTCCGCGAGCGTGACGTCGTGGCGCGGCGAGAAGCAGACGACGCGCGAGAGGCCCGCGGCCGGCCTGTTACGGTAGATGCCCGCTGGCGACTCGAGGTCCGTCGGCGCCTCAGGGCCGACGCAGGGGTGGTCGTTGTCGAAGACGAACACGCCGGAATACGCGGCGTTTCGACGGCCGGACACGCGCTCGTTCCCGGGACACAGGTAGCAGTCGGCAACGTATGGCGGCAGCGGCGGCCGCGCGTGCTCCACGACCGCTCCACGCCAGGGCCGATTGTCCCGGTGCGAGGTGACCACGACCCACTCGCGCCGGAGTGGATGCCAGCGTTGTTCCCAGACCATTGCCTAAGATGCGCCGGGGATGCTCGGGTCGGCTACGCTGAGGCGGAGCGAGGATTGCTGCCGCTGCCGCCGATGTCGCTGGCGGGAATCAGCACGCTGTCGCCGAGCGAGATGTGCCGGCCCGTGATGTCGCCGATGTCGGCGCCGTGATATGCCTCTTCGCCGTGCTCGCTCTGATCGACGCCGAAGAGCTCGCGGTCCAGTGGGACGCGAAGCGGCATCACGACGCGCAGCGCTCCGAGGATCCCCAGCGTGAGGCCGCCCGCGAGGCCCATGGTCGCGACGACCGCCATGAGCTGAATGCGCACCTGCGTGGGATTGCCGGCGAGCAGCCCGTTGGCGCCCGCAGGGTTCACGGCCTTCGTGGCGAACACGCCAGTCAGCAGCGCGCCGATGATGCCCGCGACTCCGTGGCAGGCAAAGACGTCGAGGGAGTCGTCCACCGACGTGCGGGCCCTGAGCTGAATGGCGAAGTAGCTGCCGATCGCCGCAATCGCTCCAATGACGAGCGCCGCGCGCGGCGTGACGTAGCCCGCGGCGGGAGTGATCGCCACGAGTCCGACGACCGCACCTGTGGCGGCACCGACGGCCGTGGACGTGCCCGTGCGCGTGAGATCGATGAGCATCCAGACCGTCAGCGAGGCGCTCGCGGCCACTTGGGTGGCCAGCAGCGCACTGGCGGCCAGTCCATTGGCGGCAAGCGCCGAGCCCGCGTTGAACCCGAACCAGCCGAACCAGAGGAGGCCGGCGCCGAGCACGGTGAAGGGCACGTTGTGGGGAACGAACGCGATGCGTCCGAGGCCGCGACGCTGGCCCAGCATCCACGCAGCGACCAGCGCGGACGTCCCGGCGCTGACATGCACCACCGTCCCGCCCGCGAAGTCCAGCGCGCCGAGGTTTCGCAGCCAGCCGCCTTCGCCCCACACCCAGTGCGCCAGCGGATCGTACACCACCGTTGTCCAGATCGCGACGAACACGAGATACGCGCGAAAGCGCAGCCGCTCGACGACGGCGCCCGATACGAGCGCGATGGTGATGGCCGCGAACATCGCCTGGAATGTCGCATAGGCCACGTGCGGAACCGTGGCCGCGTACGTCGGATTGGGCTCGAGGCCGACACCGTTGAATCCCCACCAGTGCAGCCCGCCCAGCAGCGCCGACTTCGAGCTGAACGCAAGGGAGTACCCGACGAGCACCCATTGCACCGTCACGACGCCGAGAGCAGCCACGCTCATCATGAGCGTGTTGAGGGAGCTCTTGCTGCGCACCAGACCACCGTAGAAGAGCGCGAGTCCCGGCACCATGAGCATGACGAGCGCCGTGGACACGAGGAGCCACGCCGTGTCGCCGCTCGAGATTCCGGATGCCGCACCCTGCAGCGGCACGGTCACGCGGACTCCCCTTCCCTCGCGAATTCCTCCTGAGCGGCGCGCTGCACCTCGTCCGCGGTCACTGGCGTGAGCGCGGCGATATCGCGTTCGCCCGTGCGAATGCGGATCACCTGCTCGAGCGCCTGGACGAAGATCTTGCCGTCGCCGACTTCGCCCGTTCTGCCAGCGGCGAGAATCGCCTGGATGGTGGGCTCGACAAACGGCTCGGAGCACGCCATCTCGATGCGAACCTTGTCGTGGAATTCGAGAAGCACTCGCTCCGCGCGGTAGGACTGGATGATCTCGCGCTCGCCTCCGTGTCCGCTGACGCGCGACAGCGTCATGCCCGTGACGCCGGCGCGAAAGAGCGCGGCCTTGACTTCTGGCAGCTTCTCCGGCCGAATGATGGCGGTGATGAGCTTCACGTGAGTTGGGGGGCTTGCGCCATTTTAGGTCATCTGGTCACTTGGTGTCAAATAATGGTTCGGCTGGATCCAGACCTTACACCTTTCGCCGCGACCGCACCATGCCTTCCTCCATGCGAGTGATGCACGCGCTTCGCTGCTCCGTTGTCACGCTGGCCGCTGCCGCGTCCGTCGCCATGGCGCAGGCGGGTGGAGCTGTGTCGGCGTCGGGGAGCGTGGGACGCACGGACACGCTGCCGTTCCGCAACCTGGGCCTGTCGTTCGACGCCCGCGCTGCAGACCTCGTGGGAAGGATGACGCTCGACGAGAAGGCGCTCCAGATGAAGGACATCGCGCCCGCCATTCCGCGTCTCGGCATTCCCGAATACAACTGGTGGAACGAGGGCCTGCATGGCGTCGCCCGGTCGGGCCTCGCGACTTCGTTCCCGCAGGCCATCGGCATCGCGGCAACCTGGAACGACAGCCTCGTGTTCCGCATGGCTTCCGTGATATCGGACGAGTTTCGCGCCAAGCACCACGAGTACGATCGCGCGGGCACCCACCTTCGCTATCAGGGCCTCACGATCTGGTCGCCAAACATCAACCTGTTCCGCGATCCCCGCTGGGGGCGCGGTCAGGAAACCTACGGCGAGGATCCGTTCCTCACGGGCCGCTTGGCCGTGCAGTTCATTCGCGGTCTTCAGGGCGACGATCCCAGGTATTACAAGACCATCGCGACCGTGAAGCACTTCGCCGTGCACAGCGGGCCGGAACCGGAGCGGCACACGTTCGACGCCGTCGTGAGCGAGCGCGACCTGCGCGAGAGCTACCTGCCGCATTTCGAGATGGGCATCCGCGAGGGCGGAGCCTATTCGCTCATGTGCGCGTACAATCGCGTGGACGGAAAGACCGCGTGTGGCAGCGACATGCTGCTCAAGGACATCCTTCGCGGCGAGTGGCGCTTCCCGGGGTTCGTGGTGTCGGACTGCGGCGCGATCGACGACATGTACCTTCGGCACAAGGTCGTCCAGACGGCGGCGCAAGCATCAGCGCTCGGTGTGAAGACCGGCACGGACCTGGACTGCGGCCGCGTCTACCCAAACCTGGTGGACGCCGTGAAGCAGGGCTTGATCACCGAGGAGCAGATCGACGTCTCGCTCAAGCGCCTGTTCCTCGCGCGCTTCAAGCTCGGAATGTTCGACCCGGCCGACAGTGTGAAGTGGGCGCGGATTCCGATCGGCGTGCTCGACCAGCCGTCGCACCGCGAGCTCGCGCGAGCGGTTGCACGCGAGTCGATGGTGCTCCTCAGGAACGACCGCGGTGCCCTGCCGCTTCGCAAGGACCTTGGCACGATTGCGGTGATCGGTCCCAACGCGGACCAGCCGCGCATGCTGCTGGGCAACTACAACGGCGAGCCAGCCGATCCAGTTACGCCTCTGCGCGGGATAAGGGAAGCGGTCCCCAACACGCGCGTGCTCTACGCGCTTGGATCGGAGCTCGCCGAGGGGTTTCCGGTGTTGGCCGTTGCACCAACACACCTGCTGGTCACGCCAGACGGACAGCCGGGACTCCGCGTCGAATACTTCGCGAGTCGCTCAATGGAAGGCGCGCCGCTCTTCACCGCAACCGATTCCACCGTGAGTGCCGCATGGCGTGACGGCGCTCCGCGCTCCGACATGAATCCGGAGGACTTCGGCGTCCGCTGGACGGGGTCGTTCCGCCCCGTGCATACGGGCACCTACCGTCTGGCGCTCATCGGAACGATGAAGTTCCAGCTGTGGCTCGATGACAGCCTCGCCGTGCGATCGGTGTATGCGACGCACGACGGGGAGTTCCCTGACCCTCGCACGGCGATGACCGCGCCGCTCCAGCTCGAGGGCGGCAAGACCTACAAGCTGCGGGTGGACGCGCAGGAGTCCTACGGCGATGCGCAGCTCCAGCTACAGTGGGCCGCGCCGCCGCAGACCCTCGAGGCCGAGGCGCTGCAAGTAGCCCGACAAGCCGACGCGGTCGTGCTGTTTCTCGGGCTCACCGCGCGCCTCGAAGGTGAAGAGATGCCGGTTCAGATTCCCGGCTTCCGTGGTGGCGACCGCACGAGCATCGACCTGCCAGCGCCCCAGCAACAACTCCTCGAGCGGGTCGTCGGCGTGGGTAAGCCGACGGTTGTCGTGCTGCTCAGCGGCAGCGCTGTCGCGGTGAACTGGGCGCAGAGACATGTGCCGGCGATCCTCGAGGCATGGTACCCCGGCCAGGCGGGAGGAACGGCGATCGCCGACGTGCTGTTCGGTGACTACAACCCCGCCGGTCGCCTGCCGGTGACCTTCTATAAAGACGTGAAGGACCTGCCAGCGTTCGAGGACTATCGCATGGCGGGGCACACGTACCGGTTCTTCAAGGGCGCGCCGCTCTATCCGTTCGGCCATGGGCTGAGCTACACCACGTTTGCGTACTCGAACCTCACGACGAGCACCGAGACGCTTCGGGCTGACAGCAGTGTGACGGTGACCGTCGACGTGAAGAACACCGGCACCCGCGCCGGCGACGAAGTCGTGCAACTCTACGCTCGGCACGACAGATCGAAGGTGGAGCGGCCGAACAAGGATCTCCGCGGCTATCAGCGCGTGACGCTGGCGCCGGGGCAGACGCGGACGGTGACGTTCACTCTACTGGCAGCGGCGCTGGCGTATTGGGATGGGGACGCCGACCGCTGGGTGGTGGAGGGCGATCGGGTCAAGATTCAGGTGGGGGCGTCCTCCGCCGACATTCGCGCCGAGAAAACGATCAAAGTCGAGCCGTGATTGCGCCGCCTTACTTGCCTGCAAGAAGGTTGTTGATCGCCGTGTACGCCGGCTTGGGCTGGAACGCCGAGTCGAAGATCAGCGCATCTCCCTGACCCGGAAACGTCCCGGGCACCCACGACGACCTGTCGGTGAACCCCCACATCACGACCATCTCGCATGCGGACTGCTGCAGGCAGATGTTGAAGACGTCGCGATAGTTCTGCGCCTGCGCGGCCAGCATTTGCTCTGTCGTCGGCAGGTTCATGCGGATGTCCAGCTCCGTGATGTGAATCTTGAGGCCGAGCGCGGCCAGGCGCGCGAAATTCTGCTGTATGGAGACCAGGGGCGGGAGCGCGCCGACGATCAGATGCATCTGGACGCCGATGCCGTCCACGGGGACGCCGCGCCCCTTGAAATCCGCGAGCATGGCGTACACCGCGTCGGACTTCGCGTTCATCCCCTCGATGTTGTAGTCGTTGTAGAAGAGCGGCGTGTCTGGGTCTGCGGCCCGCGCCGTCTTGAAGGCCTGTTCGATGTAGCCACTCCCGATCTTGCTGTACCAGAAGCTCGAGGTCCGTGCGCCACCGCCGTCGTCGAACGCCTCGTTCACCACGTCCCACGCTGACAGCTGTCCCTTGTAGTGGCTGACCACCGTCGCGATGTGCTCATCCAGCAGGGCTTTGACCTGATCCGTCGTCCAGCTTCCGCCGGTGAGCCACGACGCAAGCTGCTGGTGCCAGACCAGCGTGTGGCCGCGGACCTTCATGCCGTTGGCGGCGGCGAACGCCACCATGGAGTCCGCGCGGGAAAAGCGGAACTGGTTCTGTGCCGGCCGCAACGGCCCGAACTTCATATCGTTCTCGGGCGTGATGACGTTGAACTCGCGGGTCAGCACGGTCAGGTACTGGCCTGCCGCTGGGTCCGTGGTGTTGTTGAACAGTGAGCCGATTGCGGTGCCGACGCCGATCTTGAGACCACGATCAGCGAGGACCTTGCGCAGTGGGTCGAGCTGCGGCGGGGGCGGCTGTGGACCGGTGATCGTTTCTTCGGGAGATCCGCCGCACGCAGTGACGGCCACAATGATCGCCAGTGTGGCAAGCAAGAAGGGACGGGACATCGCGATATAGCCGTCGGCTGTAAGCTCTGAGCTGTCAGCTGTGTCTTGATCTCCGCAAGTGAATGCAACGGCACGTGACCAGGCGCTCACGATACCGGATGATGCTCCGGGTCCCAGCGCTGAACCGCTTCCTCAACGCCTTCCAGATGCCGGCGCATGCGCTTGACCGCGAGCTTCTCGTCCCGCTCCTCGATGGCCTTCAGAATGGCCAGGTGCTCGCGATGATCTCGCTTGCGTGAGCCGAAGATGTCCAGGATGAGGCGCTGCTCGTTGGTGAACAGCTCCTGCAGCACGTCCAGCAGCTGGGCCAGCACCGTGTTCTTCGACGCGAGCGCAATGGACCGGTGGAAGGCCATGTTCGCCTTGTTCAGCACCTCGTCGTTCGTGAGGTTCTGGCCCGCCGTCGTGAGCAGGCGGCTCATCTGGAGCAGATCCTCCGGCGTTGCATTTCTCACCGCGAACGATACCGACTGCACCTCGAGCGGAATGCGCGCGAGAATGAGGTCGCTGAGCAGCTTCTTGGTGACGGTACCGGTATAGTCGGGGCTAGCGACGACGAGCACGTCCTCGCTGCGGCTCACGTAGACTCCAGAGCCATGGCGGATTTCCACCACCCCCATCGTCTCGAGCTTCTTGAGTGCCTCGCGGATCGTGGGGTGGCCAACGCCCCAGCGGCGCGCCATTTCCATGATCGTCGGCAACCGATCGCCCTCGGCGTAATCGCCTCGGTGGATCATGGAACGAATCTGCCGGGCGAGCTTGTCCGACAGACTCTGCTTCACTACCGGCGCGAACGCGTCTCTCATTGGTGACATCTCTGCTCCCTCGATCCCGAGTATCCCGTCGTCGGGCTAGTCCGAAATGCCGGCTCGCTTCGTCACCGCGATGACGGAGTCGAATGCCGGCTTTGGCTTGTGATTCCGGTCAAACAGTAATGGGTAATTCGTCCGGCCACGCGCGGGCCAGTCGTTCAGCCACGAGTCGCCATCGCCGACGCCCCAGAACGTCACGCGCGTGATCACGTCGCGATTCTTCAGGTAGACCTCGAAAAACTCGGCGTAGCGCGTGGCCAGCTTTTGCTGCACCGAGTCGGGCAGACCAGCAGTGTACGGATTCGTCGCACTCCCGCCTTGCGCCGACAGGCTCACGTCGGCGGTCGTGCCGCGCGTGACCGGCGGCAGAACGTCGATGTCGAGCTCCGTGATCATCACCTTGACGCCAAGGTCCGCGAACGCGCGGATCGTGGAATCCTCCGCCGCCATGCTGGGCCAGTTCATCTTGTGATGACCCTGAAGCCCCACGGCCTTTACCGGAATCCCCTTCGCCAGCAGTCCCTTCACGAGCGTCACGGCGCCCGCGCGTTTGGCCGGGTTTTCCAGCGAGTAGTCGTTGTAGTACAGCTCCGCGTCGGGGTCGGCCTGGTGCGCAAACTGGAACGCGAGCGTGAGGTATTCGTCGCCAATAATGCGCATCCAGGGCGTCTGCCTCAGCGTGCCGTCCTCGTTCAGTGCTTCGTTCACGACGTCCCAGCCGTTGATCCGGCCGCGGTAGCGGCCGACCACCGTTTGGATGTGGTCGCGCAGGCGCGCGATGAGCGTGTCCCGACTCACGGGCTGCCCCGGCGCACTCTCGAAGACCCAGCGCGGCGTCTGATTGTGCCACACGAGCGTGTGGCCGACGACGAACATCCCGTTGTCGCGGCCGAACTTCACGTACTGGTCAGAGCCACTGAAATCGTACTCCCCCAAACGCGGATGAACCGACTCCCACTTGAGAATGTTCTCGGGAGAGACCGCGTTGAACTGCGCCTTGACCAGATTCGCGCCAATCGTGTCCCGTCCGGAGAACTGATTGGCGTTGAGCGTGCCGCCCACGAGAAAGGCGTCCTTGAAGGCTTCCTTGAGCGTCCCCGGCGGACCGCCCGCACCCGAGCGCGCGCCAAGCGTCTGACAGCCGCTGTTCATGGCGGCAAAGACCGTCAACGCGGCGACGATGGTACTACAGCGCGGCGACACGGGGCTTCCCTCCCGAAGAAGGTGGTAGCGCGGCGTCCGCATACGCGCGGCGCCGCTGCTCGAGCTCCGACGCAATCTGCCCCTCGAGTTGCCTGCCGATCCTGTACCGCGCGAGGCAGAGGACCACGACGGCCATCAGAATCGCCGGGAAGACGCTGATCGTGAGCCGAATGCCGAGCAGCGCGTTCACCGTCTGCGTGGCGTTCGCCTGGTATCCGTACGCGGACAGCAGCCACCCCGCCATCGCGCCGCCGAGACTCAGGCCGGTCTTGAGCGCGAACAGGATGGTGGCGAACACGACGCCGGTGGCACGCCGTCCCGTCTTCCACTCCGAGAAGTCCGCGACGTCGGCGAACATGGCCCAGATGAGTGGAATGGTCGGCGCATAAGCCAGCGCGCGGACGATCTCGAGTCCGTACGTCGCCTGGACGGAGCCGGCAGGCAGCAGGATGAATGCGGCCCCGAACACCGTTGTGAGCGCAAAACCGACGAGTGCCACCGCACGCTTGCCGAATCTGGCCGCGAGGATGGTCGAGGCGATCACGCCAAGCACGGTAACGGCCTGGCTCACGATGTTGAACAGGCTGAAGCCGACGCCGGCGACGTTCGAGTGGTCGGCGTTGATGATCAGCCCGAACGTGTTCATCAGCGGATGGCCGCCGTCCGGAAGCGCGGCCGTCGCCACGGGGAGGCCGATGCCTTGCAGGAACGCGAGGAGTTGTCCCTGGTCGACGTAGTAGTTGAAGTAGTAGAACATCGTGCCGCCGCGCATCGCCAGGTACGCAAAGTGGACGAGCGTCAGCACGAACATCGCGATCCATGGACCATTGGCCGCGAGATTCCGGAAGTCGGCTCTCGCGTCGGATTTCTGCTGCGGCGGCGGCTGGATGCGCTCGCGCGTGGTGAGGAACGTGATCACGAAGCACGCCACACAGATCGTCGCCCACAGGGTCATGGTGCTCTGCCATCCCTGCGCGTTGTTGCCATGGCCCAACTTTGCGACGAGCGGCAGGGTGAACCCGCCAACCGCAAGCTGGGCGAGCATGGCGGCGACGAACCGATATGAGGAAAGCTTCGTGCGTTCGGCCGTATCACCCGTCATCACCCCGCTCATCGCCGAATACGGCGTGTTGTTCGCCGAATAGAGCGTCATGAGGACGAGATTGGTGCCCAGCGCATAGATCAGCTTGGACGACGAGCTGACGTTCGGCACCGAGTACGCCAGCACGAGCACGACGCCCCATGGCAACGCCGTCCACAGGACCCACGGCCTGAACTTGCCCCAGCGCGTGTTCGTGCGGTCGGCCAGCACGCCCATCATCGGGTCGAAGAACGCATCCCACAGGCGGCCGATCAGCAGCATCGTTCCCGCGGCCGCCGCCGCAAGGCCCATCGTGTCCGTGTAGAAATTGAGCTGGAACAGGATCATCGTCTGGAAGACGAAGTTGGCGGCTGCGTCTCCCAGGCTGTATCCGGCTTTCTCGACGAACGAGAGCTTCATGCGCGAATCCTCAGGAGATACGAACGGCGGAATGGGGAAAGGGAATGGGAATGGGGCCAACTAATGCTGTTTCCGACCCATTCCCATCTCCCATTCCCATTCCGCATTTCGAGCGCGATTTAACGACGAGCACGACGTTCATTCTTCCACCCGCAGCGTGACCGTGGTGAGATCCGCATCCCGGGACGACGTGCCGACCATCACCGCGAATTCACCCGGCTCGACGACATACGTCATGTCCACATCCCAGAAAGCGAGCGATTCCGGCGATAGGGGGATTTCGACGGTCGCCACCTCTCCCGGCTGCAGCGTCAGCTTCCGGAATCCTTTGAGCTCCTTGACGGGTCGCGTCACGGAGCTGACGAGATCGCGGACATAGGTCTGGATCACCTCGGTGCCGGCGCGCGTGCCTGTATTGGTGACGCGCGCGCTGACGATCGTCGAGTCGCCGCGCCGGATCGTGGGCCAGACCAGCGATACGTTGTCCACTCGGAACGTCGTATAGCTGAGGCCGAACCCGAACGCATAGAGCGGAGTCACGTCGTCGAAGAGATAGCCGCGGCGCGCCGAGGGCTTGTAATTGTAGAACACGGGCAGATGACCGACGGATCTCGGGATGGTGATCGGGAGCTTGCCGCCAGGACTAAAGTCGCCGAACAGGACCTCGGCGACCGCTGTGCCGCACTCCTGCCCCAGATACCAGCATTCGAGGATCGCCGGCACCTCGGCAGCAAGAGCGCTGATGGCGAGCGGGCGACCGTTGAACAGCAGCGCGACGATCGGCTTGCCGGTGGCGGCGACCGCGCGGACGAGGTCCATCTGGCGGCCGACGAGGTCCAGGCTCGCGCGGTCGCCGAGGTGCGTCCTGGACCATCCTTCGCGCGACGTCTGCTCGTTGCCGCCGATCGCCAGGATGACGACGTCCGCCTGAGCAGCGACACGCACAGCTTCCTGGATCTGGCGGGCGTCCTCCTCGGGATCGCTCGGCACGACGGCGTCCGCGTTCCAGGATCCGCCGCGCGTGATCTTGCAGCCTTCGCTGTACAGCACCTTCACATTCCCGACGCGCTGGCGGATTCCGTCCAGCACGGACACGTCGTGCTTGGGCACGCCGCTGTAGCCGCCCAGCAGACTGCGGTTCGCATTGGGGCCGATGACCGCGATGGTCTTCAGCGCGGACGGGTCGAGCGGAAGCAACTCTCCGTCATTCTTCAGGAGCGTGATGACCTCGCGCGCTGCATCCAGCGCCAACTTGCGATTGTCGGCGCTGCCGACGACGCGCTCCGCCAGATCGGGGCTGACATAGGGATCGTCGAACAACCCCATGTCGAACTTGGCGCGCAGCATCGGCTTCACCAGCTCGTCCAGCTGCGACTCGTCCAGCGTGCCTTCGCGAACCAGCTCGCCCAGGTGGCGATAACAATCCGGCTCCGGCAGCTCGATGTTCACGCCGGCGCGAACCGCCAGAACGCACGCGTCCTTCTTGCTGGCCGCGACACCGTGGCCGTGGGTATCGGGTCGGTCGTGCAGCTCCCAGATGGCGTAGTAGTCGGAAACGACGAAGCCCTGAAAGCCCCACTCGTCGCGCAGTACGTCGCGCAACAGCCAGCGACTGGCGTGAGACGGGACGCCGTCGATCTCGTTATAGGACGCCATCACGCTCATGGCGCCCGCGTCGCGGATCGCGACCTGGAACGGATAGAGGAACGTTTCGCGGAGCACCCGCGCCGACACGTTCACGGGCGCACAGTTGATCCCGGATTCCGGCTGTCCATGCGCCGCGAAGTGCTTCAGCGTGGCAATGACGTGCTTCTTGTCCTTGAAGGTCCCGTCGCCCTGAAAGCCAAGCACCGCGGCGATGCCCATGCGCGACACAAGCCAGGGGTCTTCGCCGAACGTCTCCTCGACGCGTCCCCATCGCGGGTCGCGAGCCACGTCCACGACTGGCGTCAGCGCCTGGTGCGTACCGCGCACGCGCGCTTCCTCCGCCGTCATGGTGTAGAGCGCCTGAACGAGGTCGGGATTGAATGTCGCCGCGAGCGCGATGGGCTGGGCAAAGCTCGTCGCGTCGACCGCGGCATGGCCGTGCAGGCATTCCTCGTGGAAGATCACGGGGATGCCGAGCCGCGTGTGCTCGAGAAAGAACTTCTGGATTTCGTTGGTAAGCTCGGCCATCTCCCGGGCGTTGCGTCCGCGTCCGGTGGCGGTGGGAGGTCCGCCCGCATCGCTGGGACGTCCAACCTGCCCGATTCCCGCGCCGTTTTCGAACGCCGCGCGGGCCTTCTGGAAATCGAATCGGCCTTCGGCGTCCACGAGTGTGGTGGCCTTGTCCTGCCAGACGCACATCATCTGCGCCGCCTTCTCTTCGACGGTCATGCGCGCGAGGAGATCCGCCACGCGTTCGTCTGTCGAGAGCGACGCGTTCAGGTACGGCGGCGCCTGGACACCCTTGACCGTTTTGAGAGACGCGCGCGGATGCGTGGTGTGAGTCATGATCCGTCAGAGCTTCGGGATAACAGTGCCAATATGCGTGGCGGGCCGGCGCGATGAGAACCGGCAACGAAGGTGGCACTGACCCTCCGCGACGCCGGGACGAAACGGCCTCCGGTCACGAGCGAGCATGTTCGCGACCGGAGGCCGTTGACCAACCTGTCATGCGTTGAGCAACTGCCGCCCCCCGTCAGTATCCGGGATTCTGCTGGTAAGGCGTCCCGGTCACTCCATTGATCTGCGACTGCGGAATGGGACGCAGCGCATGCATTGCCTTGACGTTCCCGCGCGCCGGCGGATTGTGCCGGCTCACGCGATCCACAAAGAACTGCGCCCCCGGCCGAATCAGGTCCTGCCAGCGATTCGACTCACCGGCCATCTCGCGCGCGCGCTCGTCCATTATGAAGTCGAGGTCGATCTGCGCGGGAGGTACGTCGACGAACGCGGCGTCCGCCTTGTGGCTGGCCGCGCATCCGGGTGGGCCACCGCAGGCCGCACGAACACGCAGCGTCCGGATATAGGTCGCGGCCTCGGTCGCGTTGTTCAGCTTCACCGCAGCCTCGGCGGCGATGAGATACGTCTCGCCGAGACGCATGAGGATAAGGTCCTTGCCCCCTTCCTGATCGTTGAAGCCGCCGACGCGGGAGTTGTCCTGGTACTTCTTCATGGCTGGGAACAGCTCCCACCCGTAGCGGCGCTGAGCCTTGTTCAACGTCCTCCCGCCGGTGATGCCGGGGTTGTCGCAATCAGCATCGTCAACACCCGGTTGACCGATCGGCTGACCAACGGGCAAACACCCATTGTTCGTGGCGACGTACGGCTCGACGATCGTGAACTTCTTCGTCTGGCGAAACGCGTTGGATACCGCGTATCCCGGCATCCAGAGTGCGGTGTCATTCAGCGCAACTGCCCCGCCGGCCGTGCACGACGCGACCGTCGCGCATCCTGTTCCATTCCCTGTGGCTGCGTTGTTGCCGGCCGTGTTCGCGAACCACAACGTCTGGAATGTTCCATCGAAGCGCAGATCGACGAGATCGCTGCCGCCTGGGGTCCCTGCCCAGCGCGTGCGATCGAAGAGGTTGATCAGGTATGGCGTCGCGCGAATGCGACGGAACGGCCGGCCATTGTCCAGGTCACGGGTCAGGCCGACGGAAACGCCGGGGTCATTGTCATAGTGGGCCAGGTACTCGAGATGGAGAAAGTTGCCCGCACCCGGCGCGAACTGCTGCGTATCATACGAATACTGCACCGAGAACAGGATTTCGGAGTTCTGCTCACTGAACCCACTGCCTGTGGCCGTATTGCACGTGCCCTGTCGGTTGGGATCCTTCGCCGCGAACGCGGCCAATGGAGAGCCACACCACAGGTTGCGATAGTCCGCCACGAGCGAGTAGCCGCTGGTCGGGTCGAGAACCAGCTTGGCGTTGTCCAGCGCTTTCTGGGCGTCAGTGGCTTCGGCGTACGACTTGTAGCTCCGAGTGAGATACACCTTGGCCAGCAGGTGCTGCGCCGCGCCCTTGCGAACGCGGCCCCACTCGGACTGCGTGGCCGGGAGCAGTGTGATGGCGCTGTCGAGATCGGCGATGATGAGTTTGTAGATCTCCGCGGCCGGGGCACGCGAGGCAGCCGTGCCCGACGGCACCGCGGACGTGTTCAGTGTGATATCGCCGAACGACTGCACGAGCTCGAAGTACGCGAGTGCGCGGAAGAAGTGCGCTTCCCCGAGCCGCGAGTCCTTGGCGGCCTGCGTGAGCCCGGTCCCGATTGCCACCTTCGCTCCTTTCTCGAGCACCACGTTGGCGCGCGCGATCTGGACATACATCGGTTCCCAGAGGAACCGGACGCGCTGGTCCTGGCTGTTGTACGCCGAAACGTACGTGTTGAGGTACTCCCAGTTCTGCGCTCCGCCCGCCGCAACCTGGTCCCCGTTCATGAAGATGTCGGTTCCCAGGTCCGTGAGCGCCATCTGCTGCTCACGACCGTAGTAGCCGCGGAGGTTCGAGTAGATGGCGTTGGTCGCCGCGGTGATTCCCTCCGGCGTCGACACGAAATCGTTCGAGAGGCTCGAAACCAGTTTTTCCGAGAGGTCGACACAGCCGCCGCTCCACGCAACGAGCGCGAGTGCCGCACCTGCTTTGAGAATCCGTCTCATTCGTCGCTGTCCCATTGTGAGGGTGGAGTCGGCTCAGAATCCGAGGTTGATGCCAACGAGAAGCGTGCGGACGGCGGGAGCACCAGCTGTCGTTCCGTTCTCCGGATCGGGACCCTTGTAATCCGTGAAGACCTTGGGCTCCTGCGCGATCGCGTACAGCCGCGCCTCTCCGGCGTTCAACCGCAGGCGGTTGAGATACTGCTGCGGCACGGTATACCCGACGGAGATGTTCCTGATACGCCAGTGCGAGCCGTCCCTGTAAAAGCGCGTGGCGTTGTAGGGCACCGGGTTGCCACTGAGACGCGGCGCTGGCGCAACGTTGGACTGGTTCTCCTTGGTCCAGTACGGCAGATCCAGAGCACCGAAGCGTCCTTGCATCTGATTGCCGCCTTGTCCGAAGCTGTCGAAGATCGTGTAGTCCCACTTGATCGTGGCGAGAGCCGACGCGTCGAAGTTTTTCCACGTGACGCGGTTGTAGACGCTCGCGGTCCACTTGGGGAATGTGTTGCCGAGGATGACCTGATCGCCGCCGGGAGTGATTCTTCCATCACCGTTGACATCCACGAGTCGGATCTCGCCCGGCTTGAAGGGACAGGCCGTTATGGCCGTCGTAGCAGCGCACTGTCCCATGCTTCTGGCCAGCGCCGTGTCGGCATACTGCCAGATGCCGTCGAACTTGTAGTCGTACCACACGCAGCGCTGCCGGTCGGTACACGGGGTGTTCGCCGTTGCACCGATGTTGATGGGCTGCCCGATGAACCAGCGGTTGTTGAGATCGCACGGGCGGGCGTTGATCGGGCATCCCGTCGTGTCGGAAGTCGCCAGCTTGACGATCTCGTTGTGGTTGTGCGCCCAGTTGATGTCCGTGTTCCAGCTGATGCCGTGCCAGTTGCGGACGTTGAGCGTGGACAGCTGCAGCTCCAGACCGTTGTTCAACGTCTCGCCGATGTTCTGCAGGGTCGAGGTGTAACCCGTTGTTGCGGGGAGAACGCGGGTTAGCAGAAGATCCTTGGTGTTTTGGCGGTACCAGTCGATCACCGTCGTGATGCGATCGCCGAGGAATCCGAGCTCGGCGCCGACGTCGGCCTGGTACGTCTTCTCCCACGTGAGGTTCGGGTTTTCCGGATTGCCCTGGTTCGGTCCGAAGCCGATGCCACTCACGGCGCCGAAGTTGTACGGCGCCCGGAGCAGTGCCCCCTGGGACTGGTAGGCGTTGATGCCAGTATTTCCAGTCACGCCATAGCTGCCGCGCACCTTGGCGGAACTCACGAAGTCAAACCTGCGCATGAACGACTCTTCGCTCATTCGCCAGGCCAGGCCGACCGAAGGGAAGTCTGCCCACTTGTGGCCCTTGGCAAACACGCTGCCGCCGTCACGACGCATCGCTGCGCTGAGGGTGTAACGATCGAGGAACGTGTAGTTCAGCCGCCCCATGACCGACTCGTTCGCGATCTCGGACAGGTTGGACTGCTGACCCTCGATCTGTCCGGTCTGGAGCGCATACCACAGCGAGGCCGAGCTGGGCATGTTGCGGGCAGACAGGGAGTCCACGGTCGTGCGACTCTTCGCCACGCTGTGGAGCAGCGTCGCATCGAAGTGATGCGAGGTGCCGAGGTCGCGGGTGAGCTGGAGGATGTTATCCAGCGTATAAGCGAAGTTCTCCTGCTGCCGTAGGCTTCCGCGCGAGAACGTCACCGTGGTAGGCGGAGTGACCTCGGGCGCCTGGAAGCGACCCACGTTGAAGAACGTGATGTCAGGACCGAAGTTCACGCGCCAGTTCACACCCGGCGCGATCTGAAGGTCCGAGAACAGCGAGCCGAAAACGCGATTGCGCGTCGTCTGGCCGATGTCGAGTTGCTGCATTCGAAGCGGATTGACGGAGAGCGGTTCTCCGTCCGGCCGCGTGATCAGCCCACCGCTGGCATCGTAGGGGAGACCGAATCCGGTCTGCGCGAGCGCGACGCCCCACAACCCGTCTCCTGAACCGGTTTCCTGCTTCGAGCGCGTGGCGTTTGCCGTGACGCCGAGTCGGAGACGGCCAAGCGTATGATCGACGGACGCCATGCCGTTCGTGCGCTGGTATGCCTGTCCGAGTGTCAGGCCATCCTGATCGAAGAGGCTCCCCGCCAGCGCAAAGCGCGTATTCCCGGAAACGCCGTTCATGCCCATGTCATAGTTGCGCTGCGCGCCGGTCCGAAGCACTGCCCGCTGCCAGTCCGTGAACTGCCCGGCGGCATACGCGGCTCGCTGCTCGGGATAAGGCAGCACACCATTCACGGTGGTGTCCGCGAAGTTCATGTAGACACCGGCCGCCTTCATCATGGCCACGAACTCCTGCATGTTCATCATGTCCGCGAGCCGGATGGCCTTCTGCTGGCCGTAGTACAGGTTCGATGAGAAGCGCGTGCGCGTCCCCGTCGACCCGCTCTTGCTGGTGATGAGCACCACGCCGTTGGCGCCACGGGTTCCGTAGATCGCCGTCGCCGCAGCGTCCTTCAGGACCTCGATTGACTCGATGTTCGTGGCGCTGAAGTCCGCGATTCCGCCTGCGATCGGCACACCGTCCAGAACGATCAGGGGTTCGTTGGTCGCCGAGATGGACCGAATGCCGCGAATGCGCATGTTCATCTCTGCACCGGGCAGGTTGCTCGCGGCGACGATCTCGACGCCGGGCACGCGACCCTGGATGGCCTTGATCGGATCGTGCGTGGGGATCTCGGCGATCTGCGTGGACTGCACGGACGAGATTGCCCCGACGACGCGGCTCCGTTCCTGGGTGCCATAACCCGTCGTCACGATGCCCTCGAGCTGAACCGCCTTGCGCACCAGCTCGAAGTTGACCGTCGCGGTCTGGCCCTCTGCGACGGTGACAGTCTGAGTGACGGCCCCATAGCCAAGAAGGCGCGCCTGCACCTGGCGCGTCCCCACGGGAACATCGCTGAGACTGAACCGGCCCTGGGCGTCGGCCGTCACGTTGCGATTGAGGCCGACCACGGTGACGGTGGCGCCGAGCACGGCCTTCCCGTCGGCGGTGACAACGCCATTGATGCGGCCCGTGCCCTGTGCATGCGCCGCGGAAACGCCACACAGTACGAGAAGGAGAAGCCAAATCCGCCGTCCCATCGGGAGTCCTCCAGAAGACGTGGTTTTGATCCGGATTTGTATAGGGGAAGGACAAAATCCGGGTCCTGCGGCCTGCCCAGCGTGCGCCAGTGAGGGCAATGCGCACCGGCGTGTTCGTAATGTTACAAGGTGATAAGGTGACCGATAGTGATTACCTCGGCAAAAACTGTCAAGAGCGTGGCGGGACATGTGACCAGCCGGACGGACCGAGGGTTATTGGGCCCGGCTTTCCCCTACGGAGGTCCGCTCAGAGACCGGCCATCAACCGCAGCAGGCCGTCCTGAGTCGCCGCTTCGCGCGGGACTTCGGCCACGAGCCGGCCCGCGCGCAGCACGAGGATGCGCGTCGCGAGACCCAGCACTTCGGGCAACTCGCTCGAGATCAGCAGAATCGCCGACCCCTGCGATGCCAACTGGCCGATGAGCGCATGGATCTCGGCTTTTGCGCCCACATCCACGCCGCGCGTGGGCTCGTCGAGAATCAGGACACGCGAACGCGCCGCCAGCCATCGCGCCAACACGATCTTCTGCTGATTCCCGCCGGACAGGCTGGCCACCGTCGTGTCCAGTGTGGACTTCACGCGCAGCTGCTCGAAGAATCCACGCACGACGTTTCGCTCCATGCGGCGCCGCAGCCACGACCACCGCGACAGCCGGCCGAGGATCGCGAGCGACGCGTTGTGCAGGCTGCTGGCGGAGCCCACCAGTCCCTGCTTCTTGCGATCCTCCGGCACCAGGCCAAGGCCACGGCGGATGGCGTCCCCGGGCGTGCTTGGCCGTTGCTCGCGTCCCGCAATGCGAACGGCCCCGCGCGCACCGGGATCGAGTCCGAACAGCGCAGCCGCCAGCTCCGATCTGCCGGCGCCGACGAGGCCCGCGATTCCCAGCACTTCGCCCGCATGCAGCGCGAACGAGATGTCGTGCAGCTTGCCAGGCGACGAAAGCTTCTCGACGCGCAGCACTTCCTCTGGCGTGCCGGCACTTGGCGGCGCGGGAAGGTATTGGGCCAACGGCCGCCCGATCATCAACTGCACCAGCTCGTCCTGCGTCAGGTCCTTCGCGGGCCGCGTGGACACGTGGCGCCCGTCGCGCAGCACGCTGACGGTGTCGCACAGGTGAAAGACCTCGGGCAGACGATGCGAGACGTAGAGGCAGGTCGCGCCGCGCTGCCGGAGCCGCGCGATCAGCTCGTACAGGCGGTCGGCTTCGCGCTGGCTCAGGCTGCTGGTGGGTTCATCGAAGATGATCACGCGAGCGCCGCCGCCGACCGCCGCCGCGATCTGCACCAGTTGCTGCTGCGCGACACTGAGCTCGCCGAGCACACCGTCGACGTCGATCGTGGCGCCGATTTCCGCCAGCATGTCCGACGCGCGCGCACGCATCCGCGAGCGGCTCAGAAACCCGCGCGTCGACGGCAGCGCTCCGAGACAGAGGTTCTCGGCCACCGACATGTTGGCGCAGAAGGCGAGTTCCTGGTGCACCATGCCGATCCCCGCGGCGAGCGCGTCGCGCGGACTGGTGAAGCGGACGTCGCGGCCGCCAACGACCAGCCGACCGCCGTCCGGCGCGTAGATGCCGGCGAGAATCTTCCCCAGCGTGCTCTTGCCGGCACCGTTCTCGCCGCACAGCGCGTGACACGACCCCGCCGCGACGTCAATCGAAACGTCGGACAGCGCCTGCACGCCGGGAAAGCTCTTGCTGACGGACTCGAATCGGACTGCGAAATTAGTCACGGGATTTGACTACGGCTTTGACTGCGGCTTTGACTGCGGTCCAAATGCGAACAACTCCGCCGCTGCTAAAGCCGCTGTTAAAACCGCCTAAAAGCCTTAGTTAAAGCCGCTGGTAAGCCCTACTTGCTGAGACTGAGGTACGCCGCGGGGACATCGGTGAAGCCCCAGGCTTTCAGCTGCCGCGACCATTCACCCAGGTTGTCCTTGCTCACGCGCACCAGCTCCATGGGAATCACCGCCGGGACGTCCTTCTTGAAGTGCACCTTGTCCACGATCGTCTCGACGCCAACCGAGCCCCACTTGTAGACCGACTGCGCCAGCAGGACCGGCACGACGCCCTTGTCCACGTACGCGAGCTCCGCCGGCAGCGCGTCGACCGAGACGACCTTGATGCGCTTGGGATCGAGATCCGTGAGCAGCGACTGCGTGAACAGCGGCCAGCCGCCGATCATCGCCCAGCCGGTGATCTCGGGATACGCGTTGTTCACGCGAATCACTTCGGCTGCCGCATCCTGCGGCGTCTCGATGTGGTTGAACGTGCCAACCACCTGCATGCCGGGGTGCTTCGCGGCCTCTTCCTTCGCGCCGCGCACCCGGTTCTGCAAGTTGGGCGCGTTCTGGTTGCCCGCGAGGATCGCGACCTTGCCCTTGCCATTCATGATCGTCGCCAACTCGGCCATGGTCTGCTGGCCCGTCTTGACGTCGTCCACGCCATAGTACGCAAAGCGCTTCGACGCGGGCGCGTCGCTGTCGAACGTCATCACGGCGACGCCCCGGGCCACCGCGTCGTTGATCGCGCCTGTCACCTTGCCGGCGTCGCTGCACGAAATGAGGATCGCGTCCGCGCCGTCGTTCACGGCCTGCTGGATACGCTGCGCCTGCACCTGACCATCTTCCTGCGGTGGCGTCAACCAGAGGACGTTGACGGTGATCGCATGCTTCTTCGACAGATCGCGAGCGGCTTCTTCGGCGCCCGTACGCGCCGCCAGGAAGACGGGATTGTTCGAGCTCTTGGCGATCATCGCGATGGTGATGGTATCACCCGGTTTCCCCGCGGCGGCCTGCGCGGTGTCGGCCGACTGGCCCTTGTCGCCGCCAACGCAGGCGATCGCGAGCAGACCCGCCAGGGTGAGCGCACCAAGGCGCACGACATTCTTCATCACGGCTCTCTCCGTTGTTGGGTTGACGCCGACTCCGCGGCGCTGGTCCAGCGTCGCGCCGTCAGGCGCGAGCTCAGCTGGTCGATCACGACTGCTACGATGATGGCAAATCCGATCACGATCCACTCGTAATTCTGGTCGAGGTGCAGCGTCCGAATGGACTGGCGAATGAGCACGATGAGCAAGGCACCCAGCATCGCGCCCACGGCGCTGCCCTTCCCGCCCGCCAGGCTCGCACCGCCCACGACAGCCGATGCGATGACATAGAGCTCGTACCCCTGCGCGTCGGCCGACGACGCCGACCCATAGAAGCTGGCGCCGAGAAACGCCGCGAAGCCTGCAGTGAGCCCCGAGATCGCGAACACGCCGATCTGGATGCGGTTGAGTGCCAGTCCGGCAAAGCGGCTGGCTTCGATGTTCCCGCCGAACGCGAAGATGTGTCGGCCCATCACGGTCCGCGTGAGGTACAGCGCGCCGATCACGGTGACGGCGATCATGCACAGCATCGGCACGGGATAGATGCCGCCGCTGAACCCCAGCGACGCCTTGGTCATCTGCGTCACGCTGTTGGGCACGAGTATGCTCTCGGCCTTCGTGGTGACGAACGCGACGCCGCGCAGAATCCACATCGTGCCGAGCGTGATGATGAAGGGGTGCACGCGCAGCCCCACGACGAGCAGGCCGTTGACGAGCCCACAGACGAGGCCCACGCCAACGCATGCGATGAGCGCCACGGCCGTGGACGCAGCAGGCGCCATCGGCCCGACCGCCCGAAGCAGCAGCGCCAGGCTCACACCCGACAGCGCGTACACCGACCCGACGGAGAGATCGATGCCGCCCGAGATGATCACCATCGTGGCACCGACGGCCATGATGGCGAAGAAGCTCGCGTCCGTGGCCGTCTGGACGAGCGTGTAGGTGTTGAGGAAGTCGTTGACCGTTTCGCCGGTGCGCCGATCGACGTGCGTGCCCGTCATCAGCGTGAGCGTCACGACGAGCAGCGCCAGCACGATCGTGAGTCCTGCCTCCTGCGACGCAAGCAACCGGCGCACCATCGCCGACACGTCAGGTACGAGCTGTCGCGGAGGCCGTGTCGGCGGCGGGGTTTGGGGTGGCGGGGCGAGCGGCGGTGTATGATGCCCTGTAGCGGTCATAGTACTTCTGATATTCGGCGTGAGCTCTGTCGTCTGGACGTTCGAGCGGCCCGCGCGACAAGGTCGCGTCCGTGGCCGCAGCGAGATCTGGAAACGTACCGGCGCCAACGGCAGCGAGAAGGGCCGCGCCGTACGCGGGACCCTCTTCCCGATTCACCGTGCAGACCGGCAGGCCGAAGACCTCGGCCTGGAGCCGGCGCACGAACGGGCTGCGCGCCCCGCCGCCCGTCAGCAGCAGGCTGCCGGGAGAGAGTCCCAGCTCGCGAAGGATCGAAACCGAGTCGCGCAGCGCGAAGCAAACGCCCTCCACCACGGCGCGTGTCGTGTGCGCGCGGGTGTGCGCCAGACTCAGGCCGAGGAACGCTCCGCGCGCGGATGCGTCGCGATGTGGCGTTCGCTCGCCCTGAAGGTACGGCAGGAACGTGACGCCGTCCGCACCGGCTGGAACCGCTGCAGCTTCCTCGTTCAGCCGCGCTACCTGGTCCGGGCCCGCGAGCTCGCGCGCGAACTGATCCTTGTACCAGGCGAACGCGCCGCCCGCGGACAGCACGACGCCCATCAGATACCATGTGTTCGGGACAACATGACAGAAAGTGTGTGCGCGGAGGCCCGGATCCACGAGGGGTTGCGCAGTCGGCGCCAACACGGTACCAGAGGTTCCCCAACTTGCGACCGCCTCACCCGGAGCGATGACGCCGACGCCAGCGGCGCCACAGGCGTTGTCCGCGCCGCCACCCACAACCGGGATGTCCGCGGGAAGACCAGTGAGCGACGCCGCGTCAGGGGTCACCTTGCCGAGCGCTTCTGACGAACCACCGACGTCGGGAAGCAGCGACGACGACAGCGATACGGCACGCAGGATGTCCTGGCTCCACTGCAGGCGCGCGGGATCGAACATGAGCGTACCGGACGCATCGGACGGCTCGCACGCGAGAACGCCCGTGAGTCGATAGCGAATGAAGTCCTTCGCGAGCAGTACGGTAGCCAGTCGGCCGAACGCCTGCGGCTCGTGGTTCCGAAGCCAGAGGACCTTGGGCAGTGTGAACCCCTCCAATGCGGGATTGCGCACCCAGTCCCGCAGCGCGCTCTCGCCACCCGACCGACGCGTAATCTCCTGGCACTCGGCCGTCGTACGACCATCGCACCAGAGCAATGCTGGACGGATCACCGCGCCGTGCTTGTCGAGAAAGACGGACGAGTGCATCTGGCCGGAGATGCCGATGGCTGCAACGCGGGCCGCCGGCCGTGTTGCCAGGACGGAGCGAATGGCGGACACGGACGCCTGCCACCACGCCTCGGGGTCCTGCTCGGCCCACCCTGGATGGGGCGTCGACAGCGAGAGCGCGGCGATCGCCGACGCCTCCACCTGGCCGCTGGTGGCGACCAGAATGGCCTTCACGCCGCTGGTCCCGACGTCGAGGCCGAGGAACAGTGGCTCGGCCATGTCAGCGCGTACCCAGCAGGATCTCCATCGTCAACTGATCGAGCCGCTCGTAGGCATAGCCCTGCTCGCGCAACGCATCGAGATCGAACTTTTCATTCTTGAGCGCCTGGGCGGCTTTCGCGGTGAATGAAACGCGCGAGCCGGGCGCAGCGCCGCGCGCACCAAGGTCAGCGAGCAGCGCCTTGACCTCGGCGTCGGCATTGAAGCGCGCGACCTTGTCCTTGAGAATGAGGTAGGTCCGCATGCTCCCGGCGGCAAAGTCCCACACACCGTCCTCGTCCTCGGTGCGGTACGCGTGGCTGTCGAAGTGCCGCATTCCGGGCCACTTCGCGTCCTCGAGAAGCTTCACGAGGAAGAACGCGCCCTTCACGTCCTCGCTACCGAAACGCAAATCCTGATCGAAGCGTCCCGGTTTCTGGGCGTTGAGGTCGATGTGAAACAGCTTGTCGGCCTCGAGCGCCTGCGCCACACCGTGGGAGAAGTCGAGGCCCGCCATCGTGTCGTGCGCGATCTCGGGATTCAGCCCCACCATGTCCGGGTGCTGGAGCGTGTAGATGAACGCCAGCATGTGGCCGATGGTGGGAAGGAAGATGTCGCCGCGCGGCTCGTTGGGTTTGGGCTCGAGCGCAAACCTGAGATTGTATTTCTGCGACCGGACGTACTCGCAGAGAAAGTTGATGGCGTCGCGGAACCACTTGATCGATTCCCGCGGATCCTTGGCCGCGTTCGTCTCGGTGCCCTCGCGCCCGCCCCAGAAGACGTATGTCGTGGCCCCCAGCTCGACACCGAGGTCGATGGCATGCATCGTCTTCTGAATGGCGTAGCGACGGACCTTGGCGTCGTTGCTGGTGAACGCGCCGTCGCGAAAGACCGGATCGCCGAACAGGTTCGTCGTGGCCATCGGCACCTTCATGCCGGTGTTCGACAGCGACTTCTTGAATTCCTTCACGATACGATCCCGCTCGGCGGCGGACGAGCCGCGCGGCACCAGGTCGTTGTCATGCAGGTTCACGCCGTACGCGCCCAGTTCGGAGAGTTTCTCGACGATGCGCACAGGCGATACGGGCGGTCGCACGGGATCGCCGAACGGATCGCGGCCGACGTTGCCGACGGTCCAGAGGCCGAACGTAAAATGATGCTCGGGCCTCGGAGTGAATGAGTCCTGCGCGGCTTTTTGCTTGGGCATCAGTGGTAGTGTTCCCGGTCTGGTGATTCAGGTACCAACAACTCGATATGGGATCCGAAGACACTCTCGTGCAAGCCAGTATTGCGCAACACCTGAAAGGATGCGCAAGGATCCCTAATTGATGCCCGGACAGCGCGGCTTGCGCGGGTCTGCGGGACAGCGCAATGCTCGATAGAAGGAAAGTGGATGCGCGGGCTGTCCGTACGTTGACGGAATGGGCTGGCGTGAGAATGTCTGGAAGTACTGCAGAGACGCGTCGCGCCACCAGCGCGCCTCAGCCTCCTGGATCACGAGAAAGTCGCGCACTTCGTTGAAGCGACGCTGATCGATGAACGGGCGCACGGACGCCCACGTGCGCTGCATGGATCGCACGGAGTCCACGCCTTCGTTGTAACGGTGCACCAGCTCGTTCCACACGGTGCGACCGGACCTGGTGGTGTCCGTCCAGCGCACGCGGTGGAACCACAACAGCAGTTCGTCCGGCGTGGAGTCGCGCGACTCGAACCGCTGGCGCACGGGTGCGAAATACTGACCCACCGCGTCGCTGCCGGTCGCGGTGCGGTCGAACCCGATGCCGAGGGTATCCGCGCGATGATAGTAGGACGGTGTCCAATCCGCTCGGCCGGCGTCCGCCCAGGCGCCGGGGCCATAGTGATGTCCCGTGGCCATGATGTGCGCGAGCCCCAACGGCGTCATGTAGTTCACGACCGCCTCGCGCGACGTGAGCATCATGCCACGGATTCGCGCCACTGCCGCCGAATCGGTGGTGAACGTCATTCGAATCCACTCGTCGGCGATATCGGCTGATCGCAGCGTCGGGTCCCACGCAAGGCGGCCGTACGCGTACCAGTTTGCCTGATTGAACTGTGATCCGGTCCAGTTGCGATCAGTGCCGATGTTGGCCACGCCGGCGATGCCCGTTCGCGCATAGCCATGGATGGCGCCGTCGACGACGCGACTCACGGTGGAATTGCGCCCTCGGGCCCACGTATCTGTTCGCAGCACTTCCTCGAAATAGGGCGCGAGGAACACGAGGTGCGTGTCCTGCCCCAGGTATTCCTTGGTGATCTGGAACTCCATCATCAGCTGCGTCCGCGGCATGGCGCCGAACAGCGGATGGAACGGCTCGCGTGGCTGAAAATCGAGTGGGCCGTTTTTCGCCTGCACCAGCACGTTGTTGCGGAACGTCCCGTCGAGCGGCGTGAACTCGTCGTACGCCTGCTTCACCCGATCCACCGGGACGTCGTTGCTGTAGACGAAGGCGCGCCACATGACCACGCCACCATGCGGCGCGACCGCGTCCGCCAGCATGTTCGCCCCGTCGGCGTGCGTGCGTTGGTAATCCTGCGGCCCGGGCTGCCCCTCCGAATTGGCCTTGACCAGAAATCCGCCGAAGTCGGGAATCGCCTTCCAGATCTCGTCAGCCTTCGTCTTCCACCACGTTCGGACCGCCGGGTCCAGCGGGTCCGCCGTCGACAGGCCGCCAATCTCGATCGGAGCGCTGAAGCGCGCCGTGAGATAGACGCGAATGCCGTAGGGCCGAAAGACGCTGGCGAGCGCCGCGACTTTCCGGAGATACTCCGGTGTGAGCACTCGCGCGTTGGCGTTCACGTTGGTGAGCACGACGCCATTGATGCCGATGGACGCATTTGCGCGCGCGTAATCGCGATACCTTCGCGGCAGCGAGTCCGGCAGATGGTCCCAGTCCCACAGCGACTGACCCGCGTATCCACGCTCCACCGTGCGGTCGAGGTTGTCCCAGTGGTTCAGGAGTCTCATCCGGATGTTCGGAGTGGCGACCATACGCCGGCGAAGGCGCTGATTGCTCTGGAGCGAACGAAGAAATCCAAACGCGCCGTACAGTGCGCCGGCGTCGGTTGGTGCGGCAATCACGGTCGTGCGTTTTCCCGCGATGAGCATCGTGTCGATGACATAGCCCTCGTCGCCCAGACCCGAGAGAGAGCCAGGATCCCAATCGAGGCCACGAACCAGGTTGGCGGTCGCGGGTGTGACGACCGCGATCGCGCCGTCACGTGTGACCCGCGCCGACTGCTGTAACGGTCGTCCGAGCAGTCCGGTCAACCCGAGCAGCAGCTCATCACGCGCGGCACGCAGTGTCGCTGACGATCCCGGGATCACGAGCTGTGTGGCGGCTGCACGATACTCGGCGAGCCTGGCCGCGTTGGAGACCCGCCTGTATCGGAGCCACAGGTCGTAGCCGTCTTCGGATGCAGACGCCCGCTGCGCGACCACGGGATGCGTCGCCAGCGCGCAAAGGACGACCAGGAAGCGCAACGACGTCGAGGCGCGGAGCACCCGTCGAAACTCTCTGGCCTGCCGACGCCTAGAGCGGGACGTGCGGGACGCGCGCGTCAGCGGGATCGGCCCAACGCTCGTTGGGAACGAGCGGCGTCCAACCGGGCCGCAGCGGATCCTGGTCGTACGGGTAAGGACCCAGCCGGCAGAACAACTCATGATACGTTCCGAGGCGTTCGCGGTCGAGCTTCACGCCAAGTCCGGGCGCAGTGGGCACCGGGATCGCGCCGCGGCAGTACTGCAGCTTGCCGCCAACGATGACGTCGTCCTTGAGATGGTGATAGTGCGCGTCCGCCGCGAACGTCAGGTTGGGCAACGCCGCGCCAAGGTGCAGCATGGTCGCGAGCTGAATCCCGAGCTCGCCGGACGAATGGACCGCGACACCCAGCTGAAACGCTTCACAGATAGAGGCCGCCTTGAGACACGGGCGGATGCCGCCCCAGAACGTCGTGTCGAGGAGGATGACGTCCACGGCCGTGTGCAGCACGTTGGCCGCCAGCTGCTCGAAGCCGACGACGACCGTGTTGGTCGCGAGCGGCATTTTCACTTTCTCACGCGTGCGCCGCATGCCGTGCATGCCGAAGACAGGGTCCTCGAGGTAGTCGTTGTTCAACCCCTCGATGTGACGCCCGAACCAGATGGCTTGCTCCGCCGACCACACGCCATTCGGATCGAAACGGAAGCTGTCGCCGGGAAGGGACTCGGCAAGCGCGCGATAGCACTCCAACTCGTACTTCGGGTTGAACACGCCACCCTTCAGCTTGTGCGTCGTGAAGCCGTACCGCTTCTTGAGCAGCTTGGCTTCGTCGACCAGCTGATCGCACGTCCGGATCTCGCCCGCACCGTTGTCGACGTTGGGGTAGCGGAAGAACAGGTATGAGGCGAATGGCACGTAGTCGCGCATCCGTCCACCGAGGATGTCGCACACGGGGACGCCCCATTTCTGCCCCATGATGTCGAGGCACGCGAACTCGAGCGCCGCCAGGATCTGCGTTCGGTTGTTGTAGAGGGAGGCGGTTGGATTCGCGATGAGGAAGCGCATCTCCTCGAGCCTGCACGGATCGCGACCAACCAGGTACGACTTGAGCCCCTGGAAAGCAGCGACGGCGGTTTCCCCGCCGCCACCCATCTCCCCCAGCCCCACGATGCCGTCGTCCGTCTCGACCTCGACGATCGTACGCACGAAGCGACCCCAGTGACAGCCGTTCGCATGGCGCAGCGGCGCCTCGAGCGGCACGGTCACAGGGGTGGCGCGGACGTCGATGATTTTCATGGGGCCTCTAATGTCGCCAAGTCACCTTATTAATGCCATCATTGGGCCGAAGCCCGGGTGCTGTCAACGATTGACCGGGGACATGGGACATGGGACATGGGACACGGGACACGGGACACGGGACACGGGCAACTGACTCGGGAAAGGGGAACGGAGAAGGGGAATGGAAGGACGGGGACGAGGCATCACCTCATCCGTCAACCATTCCCCTTCTCTGTTCCCCAGTCAGTTGCCTTTGTCCCTTGTCCCGTGTCCCCGGTCCCCTGCTCGGATTATTCGAGTCTCGCCGGGCGCATGCGCGGCACCAGGAGATGCACGATCGCGAGCGCGACGAGGTAGGTGAGCCCGCACACCACGAAGATCGGGGCGTAATTGCCATGCGTGGCGTCGAGGAGACGTCCCGTCCCTCGCTGAAACGCCATGCCTGCCATGGCGCCTCCGAACCCGCCGATGCCGACCACGGTCGCGACGGCGCGGCGCGGGAACAGGTCGCTCACCGTCGTGAACAGGTTCGCCGACCACCACTGGTGCGCCGCGGCGGCGACGCTCACCAATGCCACCGCTATCCATAAGCTTTGCGCCCGCGGCGCGAACATCGTGGGCGCGATCAACAGCGCCGCGATCAGCATCGCGGTCTTTCGGCTGCGGTTCACGCTCCAGCCGCGTGTGAGGAACCAGCTGGAGATCCACCCGCCGCCTACGGAACCGACGTCCGCGACGAGATAGATCGCGATGAGCGGCGCCGCCAAGCCCTTGAGCTGCACGCCGAAGCTCGTGTCGAGAAACTTCGGGAGCCAGAACAGATAGAAGTACCACACCGGATCCGTCATCGTCTTTCCGACGACGAACGCCCACGTCTGGCGCTGGCGCAACACCTGGAGCCACGAGACGTCATTCGAGGTGCTGGTGACTTCGCGCGTTTCATCGCGGCGAATGTGCTGCAATTCTTCCCGTGACACTCGGGCGTGATGTTCCGGTTCGCGATACGTGGCCAGCCAGAACACCAGCCACACGAAGCCGATCGCTCCGGTGATGATGAACGCCCAGCGCCACCCCAGCGTCAGCGCGATCCATGGTACAACGAGCGGCGCCACGATCGCACCGACGTTGCTGCCGGCGTTGAATATCCCGACGGCCAGCGCTCGCTCCTTTTGCGGGAACCACTGCGCCACGGTCTTGATCGCCGCGGGAAAGTTCGCGGACTCGCCGAGGCCAAGAAGTCCTCGCACGAGTCCAAAGCCGGTGACCGAGCGGGCGATCGCGTGGGCCATCGCCGCGAAACTCCACGTGACGATGGCCACCGAGAACCCGATGCGTGTGCCCACGGCGTCGAGGATACGCCCGGTGAGCAGCAGGCCGATGCCGTACGCGAAGCTGAACCACGACACGATCGCGCCATAGTCGGTTTCGCTCCAGCTCAGCTCGCGCTGCAGCGTCGGCGCGAGGATGCCCAGCACCTGGCGGTCGACGTAGTTGATCGTGGTCGCGAAGAAGAGCAGCGCGACGATCCGCCACCGATAACCCAAAACGGCGGACCGAACATCGGATCCTACATCGGACCTGAGTTCGGAGCTTACATCGGACCTGACGCCCGCCTTCAGGTCGGCAGTCAGATCCGCCTTTAGCTCCGCCTCGTGGTCCGCCGTCGGCCGTTTCATCGCTGTACCCGGCCGCTGGCGTCTCCACCGACCAGGGATTCCACTTCCGCGACCGTCACACGATTGAAGTCGCCGAGGATGGAGTGCTTGAGGCAGGACGCGGCGGTCGCAAACTCCAGCGCCCGCTGCGCGTCATCCTTGTACGCGCGTAATCCGTGAATGAGGCCTGCCGCAAACGAGTCGCCCGCGCCGACGCGATCGACGATGTCGGTGATCTCGTAGCGGCGGCTGTGCAGAAACTTGTCGCGCGTCGCAAGCACCGCGGACCAGCCATTGCGGTCCGCGCTGTGACTCTCGCGCAGCGTGATGGACTGGTGCGTGAGGTTGGGAAACTCCTTCAGAACGCGCTCGGCGAGCGCCCGATAATAATCCAGCTGCAGCGCACCGCTCGTGACGTCGGAGGACGTGCCGCCCTTCCCGCCGGCCTCGATGCCGAGGGCTTGCTGACAATCTTCCTCGTTCGCAATTCCGACGTGCGCCTCCGCTACCAGGACGCGCATGATCTCGGGCGCCTTCTTGCCATAGCGCCACAGGTTCTTGCGATAGTTGTAGTCCACGGACACGGTGAGTCCGTTCTTGCGTGCGGCACGCGCCGCTGCCATCGCCACGTCGGCCGCACTCTGGCTGATGGCAGGCGTGACACCACTCACATGGAACCAGTCGGCGCCGGCGAATATGGCGCTCCAGTCGAACGCTGACGGATCGGCCGCCGCGATCGCCGCGCCCGCGCGATCGTAGGTGACCTTGGAGGGCCGCTGGTTGGCGCCGGCCTCGAGAAAGTAGACGCCGAGCCGCTCGCCCTGCCGTTTGATGTACGACGTGTCCACGCCGTGCCGACGCAACTCGGCGACGCCAGCGTCACCGATGTTGTTGGAAGGAATGGCACTCACGAACCGGGCGGCCACGCCGAACTGGGCGAGCGACACCGCTACGTTGGCTTCGGCGCCGCCGAAGGTCGCCTCGAGCGCCGGGCTTTGGAACAACCGCTCGAAGCCCGGCGACTTGAGTCGCAGCATCAACTCACCGAGCGTGACGACGCACGTCGTCTGTCGTGCGGCGGTCATGCGGTAGCACCGGATAGTGGACGCGCGGCAGCAACGGCCTTTGCCGTCTCTTCGCGAATCGCGTCGAACCTGCCGGCCTTCACCCACTCGGCCGGCGCCATCCACGATCCGCCGCAGGCGACAACCTGTTTCAGCGCGAGGTACGAGCCGATGTTGGAGGCCGAGATTCCGCCGGTCGGCATGAACTCCACTGCGCTGCCGTACGGCGCGGCGATCGCCTTCAGATACGTGACGCCTCCCAGCGGTTCGGCGGGAAAGAGCTTGAGCACGTGCAGATCATGCCCGAGCGCGCGCTCCAGCTCCGTCGGCGTGGCGATGCCGGGGAAGTACGGCAACTGTCGCTCGGCACAGAAGGCCGCGACCTCGGGGTTGAAGCCCGGTGCGACGATGAATTTCGCGCCGGCCACGCGTGCGTCCTGCGCCTGTTTCACCGAGAGCACCGTGCCGGCGCCCGCGAGCAGCCCGGGCACTTCGCCGGTCATGCGGCTGAGCACCTCGGTCGCGCGCGCAGTGCGAAAGGTGACTTCGGCGCAGGTGAGCCCGCCGGCCGCCAGCGCCTGCGCAACGGGGACCGCGGACGCCGGATCCTCGATGACGAGGACCGGGACGATCTTGCATTCGCGAAAAACGCCGATGACGTCGGTCATGGTTGGTTGTCGATCGCTTCCCAGAGACCCTGGAGATACATCGCGCCCAGCGCGCGGTCGTACAGACCATAGCCGGGTCGGCCGGTTTCGCCCCAGATCATGCGCCCGTGATCAGGACGCACGGGGCCGCCGAAACCAACATTGTGGAGCGCTCGCAGGACATTCAACATGTTCACACTGCCGAACCGCGACGGATGCGGGCTTTCATTGAATCGGCGCGGCCCGGTGACGCGCACGTTGCGACAGTGGGCAAAATGGATTCGCGAGCCCAGCTCGCGAACCATCGACGGCAGGTCGTTCGCCGGATCGGCGCCGAGTGAACCCGTGCAGAACGTGACGCCATTCGCGGGATTGTCCACCAGGCTGACGAAACGACGCAGCGCCGCCGCATTGGTGATGATGCGCGGCAGACCGAAGATGGGCCATGGTGGGTCGTCGGGATGGATCGCCATCCTGACTCCGACAGACGCCGCGACCGGAACCACGCGCGCGAGAAAGTGTGCGAGATTCTCCCAGAGACGTTCCGCGGGCACGTTCTTGTACGCCGCCAGCAGGGCCTGGAGTTGCGCCGCGTCGTAGGCTGCACCCCAGCCCGGGAGGTCGCGCGTTCCACGGCTGAGGTCCACGCGCTGCAGGGCGGCGTCGTCGTAGGCCAGTGCGCTCGACCCATCGTCCAGACGCGAATCGAGCGACGTGCGTGTCCAGTCGAAGATGGGCATGAAGTTGTAGCACAGCACGGGGACGCCGGCTGCGCCGAGATGCGCGACGCTGGTGCAATAGTTGTCGATCAGGCCATCGGCCGATGGCCGGCCGAGCTTGATGTCCTCGTGCACCGGGATGCTCTCGGCGACCACGAACTGGAATCCCGACCGCTCGATTCGTTCGCGCAGCCGCCAGAGCGCGTCTTTCGGCCACACCTCGCCGGCCGGAACGTCATGCAGCGCGCTCACGATCCCGGTGACTCCGGGAATCTGCCGGATGAATTCCAGCCTCACGGGATCGTCCGCGCCGAACCACCGGAAGCTCATCTGCATCGTCGTCTGCCGCGCGTGGGTCAGACGCCGCTGAATGCACTGAAGCCGCCGTCCACCGGAATCACGGCTCCGGTAACGAACGACGCCGCGTCGCTGCACAACCACTGCACCGCGCCGACCAGCTCTTCAGGTTTGCCGAAGCGACCCATCGGAGTGCGCGCGATGATCGTGCGCGCGCGATCCGTCGGCGAGCCGTCGGGCTTCACGAGGACGTTGCGATTCTGCTCGGTCACGAAAAACCCTGGCGCCACGGCATTCACGCGCAGGCCGTCGCCATGCCGGCGAGCCAGCTCCACCGCAAGCCAACGCGTGAAGTTGTCGATCCCCGCTTTCGCGATGGAGTAGCCCAGGACGCCACTGAGGGCCTGAATCGCGGCCATCGACGAGATGTTCACGATGCAGCCGGAACCGACGTGCGCCATCGCCTGGCCAAAGATCATCGACGGGATGAGAGAGCCGTGCAGGTTGAGCCGAAGCGCTTCGTCGAGCGCATCCATCGGCACGTCGAACACGCTGCGATTGTCGTTACGGGCGCGAGCGACGTTGCCGCCGGCGGCGTTGATCAGAATGTCAACCTTGCCCCAAGTGGATCGCAAAGTCTCGCTGGCCGCGCGGACGGCGCCCTCGTCCAGAACGTCCGCCACCAGCGCGATGGACTCCACACCCGCGGCGCGAAGTTCCTGCGCCTTCGCTTCCGCGGAGTCGCGCTTTCTGCCGAGGATCGCGACGCGCGCGCCGGCCGTCGCGAGGCCCGACGCGATGCAACCACCAAGGACGCCGTAGCCGCCGGTGACTATGGCGGAGCGGCCGGTCAAACTGAATTGCGAAGACGGCAACGGTGACGGGTCGATGTTCAGCGCGGATCCGGTCGGGTGGAGACGGCGATGACGCCGTCGCTGTGGCCCGGACCAAATCTCGTCTGCGCTTCGGTGCCCGTGTAGTGCCGGATGGAATGGATGCCCTGCGCCGGGATGCGTTTCAGCTCTCCAAGGCCGCCCATACGGATGCCATCGAGGTAGACCTGGATACCGGCGGGCGCTCCGAGCTCGGAACGCAACGTGTCGCGTGTCGAGCTGCCCGTCATCGTGGAGTACGGATTGCGCGCCCCGCTGTCAGTTCGCTGCGCCGGAGCGGGAAGCGTCGTGCGTCCGGCGGAGCCAGTACCGCTGCGCGCACGCAGCCAGTTGCCGTGCAGCGCCTCGACGATCTCGTAGCCGCTGCTGAGTCCCTTCGCCCGCGTCTCGATCTCTTCGCGCGTGATCAGATCCGAGGCCGGTCGCGGAGCTCGGGCGGGGCGCGTTTCCGTGGTGCTCGACGCGCTTGAACACGCGACCGCAGCGAGCAGGACCAGGAACCGCGAGCGCTGCACGCTCCGCATAAGCAGACCCCCGGCATGAAGATAGGACGAACAGTCGAATCCTATCTTCTCGTGCCGGAACCACGGGCGCAAGACGTCACGCCGGCGCTTCTTCTCCTTCCGAAACCGCTTGGCGTCCCGACCGAACGAATGATCCCAGCGTCTGGCCAAACGTCCGCGTGAAGCTGCGCGAGAGATGGCACTTGCTCGAGTAGCCTGTGAGCGACGCCACCTCACGCTGGCTGTATCCGGCGCGCGCGAGCCGGACGGCCGTGACCAGGCGCACGCGACGGACATAGGCCTGGGGGCTCACGCGCGTGATCCGCCGGAAGATGCGCGTCATGTAGCTGGGGGAGACTCCGATGAGCGCCGCGAGCTCGGCGTTGGTGATCTCGCGCGCGAAGTGCTGCCGCACGTAGGCGGCGACGGTGCCGACCATATGGTGGGCGGCCCGCCCGACCTCTCCCACCTCCCCCACTCGCTCCGGGCGGGCCACGAGTTCCCTGGCGGCTTCGCTAGGCATTGCGATCAAGGCAACCCCTCCATTTGGGATTGTTTTCTTCTTCTTGGGGAACCGGGAGATTCACGTCGGTGCCGTAGGTCCCCCCTCTGTAATGGACACCTTCGGGGAACACAGAGGTTGCCGGCCGGCCGTAATACCGTATCAGGCGCCGCATGTCGCCCAGCCGTTGGCCGCGGGTGAACGTCCAAAACGCCTTTTCCCGGAACAGCAGATTGATCCGGGCGTCCGCCGTCCCTGGATCCGAAAGCGCAGCCATCACCGGCGTCGTGATCGTGCCGATGACGTACGGGGTGGCGCGCAGCGTGTTCAACGTGGTGAGCCAGGCGGGGTTGCCCGCCGCCAGCTGCGCTTCGGCCTCGATCAGCCGTGCGTCGAATCCGCTGGTGACCGTGACCGACGTGAATTGGGCGTACACAGGCTGCGTCGTCGACCTTCCCAGCTTGCGAACCAGGGTCAGTCCATCCTGAGACTTGGCGGTGTCCGGCTTGCCGCCGACCGTCGCAATTGTATAGAAGGCGGGTGTCCGCGGATCGTTGGAGGAGAAGAACGGAATGGCGTTGAGCACGCGAATGTCGCGCGCGTTGCCGTCCACGCTGTCTCCCACCAGGTACCGGCCGCCACTGAAGGGCTGTCCCCAGATGGCGTTGGACCCGACGTTGGCGCTGAACGTGTGGTTGTAGACGAAGCTCGTCGGCACGTTCGCGACCGCGGCGCCTGCCTCCGAGATCCGGTTGAGCCCCAGCAGGGCGCGGGCCTTCACGACGCGGAGCCCGTTGAGGATGTTGGTCGCCTGTGAGTCCGTCGCGGTGATGAGCCCGATGCCGGAGTCGGCGGTCGCGATCGCGCGCTTGAACACCGAGTCCACCGTCAGCGGGTCTCCGTATTCGATGGACCCCGAAGTCGCCGCATCGCTGAACGGAATGCCGTTGCAGAAATCCGACGCCAGCTGCATCTCGGCGAACGCGCGCGCAAAGAGCAGCTCCGCGATTTGCGTCGACTCCGTCGGGCGATACTTGGCCATCAGCGGAATGGCCTGATTCACCGCCGTCCGGACGCGATGCAGCTTACGGAACGCGAACGTGACGGTCTGGTTGCTTGCGCCGATGGCGCGTTTGTCCACTTCGTCGTTCTGCACGAACGTGGAGCCCGTGCCCCACTCGTCGGTGAGCAGTCCGCCGAACAACCAGGTGCTCTCCTGCCCATTCGTGTTGTCGGCGCCGGTGGTGAGACGCCAGCGCTGGATGGCGCCGAGTCGCACGGCGTCGGCGCCGGCGGGGGACTCGACGTTCTCGGGCGCCACGATGTCGGGGTCGTTGGCCTCGAGCAGTTCCGACGTCCGGCAGGCGACCAGCGCCGCAGCGACGAGCATCGTTGCCGCCGCGCGGCGCCGCCGGGTTGTATCGATCATGGGTATGCGCATGGGTGGCTCAGAATCCAAGGTTGAAGCGAACGACGAAGTACGTGGGAATGCCCATCGTCTGGAACTCGTCGGTCGGCGCATTGGGCGGCGCGCCCGCGGCTGCCGCGGACGTTCCGGCCAGCCGATCGATGTCGGGATCGAGACCGCGATACTCCGTCCACACGTGGAGGTTGCGCGCCGAGAGGCTGATGCTGCCGTTGTTCGCCCGCATGTACCGCGCAACGAACTGATTCGGCATCGTGTAGCTGACACTCAGCTCACGCCAGCGCGTGAACGTGCCGTCCTGGAAGAATCCATCCAGGGTCCGCGATGAGAGCGGCAACTCGAGGTGCGCTACTGCCATGGCCTGCTCCTCGAACGATGCCGCCGGATTCTCCAGCGCGTTGCAGTTGACGCGACTCGCGCAGCGAATTCGCTCCGTGTTGTTGTAGTGCAGCCACCCGCCCTTGTACTCGAAGAGCGACGAGATGCGCAGGCGGCGGCGGAACAGCTCGACGCCCGGCGTCACGACCGCCGTCGTGCGCGGCGACGAGTTGCCGCGGAAAACCGTGTCGGTTCCGACGAATACTTCGTTCAGCGCCGGATTCGCGTTGTAGGTGAGGATGCCGTTCTTGTCCTTGTCGTCCCAGCCCAAGATGGGCCGTGCCCAGAACCCGAACAGCGGGTAGCCTGCCTGTGCGCGCCACTCGGTGTTGATCACCGGCGGCAGCGGCTTGCCTGATTCGTCGACACCGAGCTTGACGAGCTTGTTGTCATTCCTGGCGACGGAGACCGCGAGGTCGACGCCGAGGAACGACCGATCGAGGATCTGGCCGTTCACCAGCAGCTCGAAACCCTTGTTGGTGACCGAGCCCAGATTGCGGCGCACGTTCACCGCGGCGCCAGCCGACGGTGGGATCGTTGCGCTGATCAGCGCGTCCTCCGTGTGCTTCGAGTAGTACGTGATCTCGGCGTTCGCGCGGCGCAGCAAGCGAAGGTCGAACCCGGCCTCGATCTCCGCCGTTTTCTCGGGCCTGAGGAACTGGTTGCCGACGGCCGTATAGATCACCGACGGTGCGTCCTGTGCCCGGTAGCTGGTCAGGGCGCCATCGAACGTCTTGAGCGCATCGTTCGGCCCTGGCTGCACTCCCGACTTGCCGTACGCCATGCGCAGCCGCAACTGATCCAGCCACGTCGCGCTCGGGAAGAACTGTTCATCCGAGACGATCCACGATGCGCTGAGCTTGGGGTAGACCGCGCGCTGGAACTTCGTCCCGAAGGCGCTGTTCTGGTCCGTTCGCACCGCGCCGGTCACGAAGAGGCGGTCGTTCCAGCCGATCTGTTCTTCGACGAATCCGCCGAGCGTCTTCTGGTACGTCGCCGCGCTCGTGGGCGCCAGCACGGTGCCGGAGTTCGGCGTCACGGTGCCCGGCGCGAGCTGTGACCCGTCGGCGTTGTTCTGCTCGAGATAGTAGTTCACGTACTGCGCGCCCACCGTGCTGCGCACCGACATCGACGTGAGTGGCCGCCAGGTGGACGAGCTGCCGAGGTCGAACGACAGGTTGCGAATCGCCGTGCGGTCGTCGAACGCGTTGCCCAGGCGGTTCGTGGACGATACCGGTGTGCCTTCGCCGCGACGGTTCATCGCGTAGTCGTACCGGCTGGTGTAGTCCACGCCGACCGTGGCGCGGTTCTGCATCCACGCCAGCGGCCGCCAGTCCGCGGTGCCGGAGACCAGCGTGCGCGTCACGCGCTGCTGGTTCAGCTCCTGGAACGTGTAACCCGGCGTCCAGGCACGGTAGCCTGATAGTGGCGACGTTGGCGTACCCGCTTCGAGGCCCGAGATGTTGCCGTTCTGCCTGTATCCCTTGCCTCCGAACAACTGCGACCCCAGGCCCGCCGTCGCGTTGGACTCGAGCATGAACCGGGTGTCGGAGTTGATGAATCCGGTCGACAGCGCGAAATCGAGATTCGACAGCGGTGAGGCATTGAGGTTGGCGCGAACGCTGTATTTGTCCAACGCGTTGGGCCGCATGTTGTAGTCGCGCAGCGGGATGCCCGTCGCCGCGTACCGGCGCTGCTCGAACTCGGGCAATTTGATGACGCTGGTTTCCGCTTCGCGCTCCGCGCTGAGGAAGTAGCGCACCGCGTCGGTCCCGCCGGCGGCGCTCATCCCCAGTTGATTGCGATAGCCCCAGCTCAGCGGTGTCGCATCGGGGTCGTGCGTCGGCGCGTACGTGCGCAGGCTGTCGACGATGCACGTGCCGGCCGCGACGCGCGACAACGTGCACTGCGCGGCCTCGATGGGCGTGGTGCTGCCTGGTGCGTGGCCGGTGAGCGTGTAGTTGAGCGGGTAGTCCGTGTAGTCGCGGAGCAGGCCGCCTTCGGCCCAGGCGTTCCACCGCGTAGCGCCGGCACGTCCGCGTTTGGTGGTGATCACGACGACGCCGTTCGCCGCGTCAGTTCCGTACAGCGTCGCGGCGGACGGACCCTTCACGATCTCGATATTTTCGATCTCGTCGGGATTGAGATCATTGACGCGACTGGCCTGCGCACCGCCAGTACCGTTGGACATCGACCCCTGGTTCGACGTCATGCGCATGCCGTCGATGATGTAGATGGGATCGTTGGAGAGATTCAGCGAGCTGTTGCCGCGGATGCGGATGCGAGCACCGCCGCCGACCTGCGATCCCGCCGCGACCGTCACGCCTGGCACGCGAGCGGCGAGCACGTCGGCCAGGTTCGAGATCGGCACGGTCTCCAAGACCTTGGTCGCGTTGATCGTCGCGACGGCATTCCCCAGCTCTTCGCGGGGCCGCGAGCCCGTCGCCGTGGACACGATTTCCTCGAGCTGTACGACCGTGCGCTCGAGCGCGAAGTCGAGCGTGAACGGCGTGCCGTCGCTCACGTTCGCGAGCTTCTTCTGCTCGCGATATCCCACGCGCAGCACGCGCACCGTGTGCGAGCCTGCGGGCACGTTGCGCAACGAGTAACGCCCGTCCTGTCCGGTCACGGTGGTGAGCGCGGTGCCGACGAGCAGCACGTTCGCCTGCTGCAGCGGTTCACCGTCCTGCGCGGTCACTCGGCCTTGAATGGTGGACTGCGCGACCACCCTCGTCGGCATCGCGGCGCACAGCACGAGCGCCGACGACGCGACGCCCGCCCTGATCCATCTTGCGGTCATGGTGTCCCCTCTCCTGGTCGTCAGATACGCACTTCCGTATTTGCCGACCAACCCGGAGCAGGAGACCGCGCGTCACGACATGCGCGCGCAGTTTTTCACGGAGGGAGAGCGTGCCGACCCGTACTCACACGACTCGGCGGTGACGAGTCGGCGGCGAGATTGGGACGAGTCGGTCATCGCGCGCGTTTAGGGGTCAGCGTTCGTTGCATTCGTTGCCGCGTGAGGATGCAACGAATGGAGAGTGCTCGGTCTCTTGACGGGCAACGCGCTTTCAGAGCGGGGACAAGGCACGTGAGACAGGGGACAAGGGCAACTGACTGGGGAATGGATCAGGGGATCGGATCAGGGGACTGCGCGCTCACTTCTCCAAATGCGTTCTGCCGTTCCGTCTTCCTTCCCCAGGATCTGTTCCCCGGATCCATTCCCCAGTCAGTGCCCCCGGTCCCCTGTTCCTTTGTCCCTCTTCCCTCGACTGGGGCGGGTGGACTCGAACCACCAACTTCCTGATTAACAGTCAGGCGGTCTGCCAATT